>JAIROZ010000062.1 GCA_031257255.1 Spirochaetaceae bacterium
GGGTCATGCGCACGGACGGCTATTTATAATCTTTACGCCAGTAACCCAGGTTTAAGTATTTGTTTGTTTCTGCGGTGCCGGAAGCGGAATCGCTCTGCATTTTTAAAGATGCGCGTATGGCGTCCATAGTTTCCGGTATTGTTACGGATTCCTGCGGAATGTGAATGCCGTACATTATGTCGTCTCCAGTTTCAACTATGCTGTCTTCCCAAAGTCCTATTTCATACATATCGGCGCGTGGCAGCCCAAGGTCGCGCGCAAAGCGAAAGAAACTCGCGTTGCCCAAAAAGCCGTCTTCAATCTTTACAACACGAATCCGGTCGTGGCTTTTAAATGCTTCCAGGGCCATTTCGCGGCTAATCTTTTTCTTGCCATGCGCAACTACGGTTATAAAGTGGCCGTGAGTAACCGGTGTGTGGACGAGTATGCCGGTCGCCTTAACGTGAGTCATTATTGTTTCAAGGTCAACTGCCTGATGCGTTGGAGCTTTTTCAAGCTGCAGCGCGTTTGTAAGGCCGCGATGATAGTCGCCGGGGTCGGCAACGCGGCGCACGATGGTTATGGCAACACGTTCAATGCCAAATTTACGGTCAAGACAATCCACCGAACGTATAAGACCGGTAGTGTTGCAGCTCGTTAGTTTAAGGTAGTTTGCTCCAAGCCCTTTTTCGTAATTTGCATAGCCATGAAAAAAGACATCCGCAACAGAATTTTGTTCGCCGCCCTGGAAAACTGCTTTTACTCCGGCTTTGGCGTAAAGTTCTTTGTTTTTTGCTCCAACGCCTCCCGGGGAAGAGTCCAGCATTATATCAACTTTTCCTATCAAGTCGCCAAATGAACCTTTGTATGGAATACGCGCCGCATCGAACTTCGATTTATCTGCGCCGTCAACAAGGTAGAGGTCGTAAGGCATACCCTTTTCTTTTAATGCGCGAATGGAAATTGTCGGCGCTAAATCAGCGATTCCTACAAGCTCCATGTCCTTCTGCCGCGCCACGCCATCGGCAAGGCGCTGCCCTATTACGCCGTAACCGGCGACTCCAACTTTAACCATTATAATCTCCTATATTTGTTTTTTTGTTAATTTACTACCGTAACGCAGCGCTTTTACCACAGGCAATTCCTCACCTGTAAGAAAACGGATTAGCGCTCCGCCTCCTGTGCATATATAATCAATATCAGGCGTCCGGCCGTATTTTTTTGTCGCCGTAATGCTGTCGCCGCCGCCTATCACCGTATATGCCTGAGTATCGGCAAGCGCGTCCCAAACCGCTTTTGTACCTGCTTCGGTTAAGGCTTCTTCAAATACACCCATAGGGCCGTTTACAAAAACCGTCTTTGCCGAGCGGATAACTTTTTGATATTTGGCGGAGGTTTCGGAACCTATGTCCAATACAAGCGAGTTTTTGGGAACTGCGCCGGCTTTATGTTCCACACGCGCGCCATTTTCTACCGAAGCAAGGTCGCATGGCAGCATTATTTTATCGCGGTATTTTGAAAGGAGTTCCTTTGCCGTATCTACAAGCGGCTCGTAGCCTTCTTTTTTTATGAACTCACGCGCCCGCTCTCCTATATCTTCGCCTTTTGCCCAGAGCAGCACTTCGCCAACCAGGCCGCCGGAAAGCACCGTGTCTGCGGCGCCGCCGCCAAGTACTGCCTGCATCATCATAAAAGCGTCGTTTATTTTTGCGCCGCCCAGGACAAAAACGCATGGCCGTTCAGGTTTTTCCATAAGAGCGGCAACCACGCAAAACTCTTCTTCAAAAAGCCGTCCCATAGCGCTTGGCAAAACCTGTTCAAAACCGCAAAGGCTTGGCTGGTCGCGGTGCGCCGCGGCAAAGGCGTCGCAAACGTAAATATCGGCAAGCGGGGCGAGCTTGCGTACCAAAAGCGTTTTTGCCTGTTCTTCGTGCGAAAGTTTAAGATTTGTTTCAAAAAGGGTTTGTTCTTCGGAAACAAAACGCACATTATCCAAAAGGAGTATATCGCCTGTTTTTAAACTGGAAATTGCTTCGCGCGCGGCGGGGCCGCACACATCATCAATAAAACGTACCGGTTTTTCAAGCAGCTTTGAGAGTACTGCCGAATGTGGTTCGGTTGTCCAAAAGTTTTTGTATTCGATGTCGCTGCCCTGGTGCGCAAGCAGAACGAGTTTTGCTCCATTGCCGCTAAGCTCACGCAATGTTTTTATGCAGGCTTCGATGCGTGTGGTGTCTTTTAAAGCGCCGGTTTTACGGTCTATGGGCTGATTTATGTCGACACGGCAGAGTACCGTTTTATTGTGAACATCGATTTCGTCAATCGTTCTAATGCCGAACCTCATACATCCTCCAAAATGCGCAAATTCGCAGTATGCAAAAGAGCTGCAAACGTTTTCAGTATATTAGTAGCACTATTGGATTTTTGTCAATGTCCCGCTAAGTGGACAGAAAAAAAAGAGGGGGAAGTCTCCCCCTCGCTCCAGCCCGCCTGCGGCGGTCTTGCGCTACCCCCTCTGCGGGGGGTACCCCCGCAACGCCCCCGCCGTTATTCGATTGAAACATCCGCCGGAGTTTGATAGTATAAATGTCATTGAGTGGATGAAACGTGTCCAATTACAGCGGAATCCAAAAAGAAGAAACCCTAAAAAGCCTTGTCCACCAGGACTATTTCTCAAAGTACGGCTATGAACCCAATATTGACAACATGGATTTTGTTGTTACAGACAAGAAAGCGCGGGATAAGGCGCAGCTCGAATTTTTCAACGAAAGCGTAGGCAGTTCAATACATTTTGCATGGGGCGAGGCAAAAAAAGAAATATATGACATTTACAGTATGTTTACACAGTTAATTCTTACCTGCAAGAAAACGTACGACAAAGGAGTGTATTTAGCGCCGCCCTGGCTCTTGGTTTTTGACACGGCGCGAATCGCTTTTGCAGCATTTCATGATATGCTGCCTGTTTTTACGGAAACCGATTTTAACTGGAACCAAACGCCGAGCAATCATGAGACAACTGATTTTAAGAAGGCAAGAGAAAAAGTAAAAAATCTAATAGGCGCAAAAATCGTTGTATATAATTTTGGGGCGGATGATAACGAGATACACGAATTTATTAAAACTCATTTTGTTGCGGGCGCGTCCGCTTCAATAAAAAGCCCTATAACCAAAGACAACTTTGTGCAGATTTTTAACAAATGGGTAAAAGAGGTGCTGCCGTTTATTAACATAGCAAAAGACGAATGGGCTGACTATAAAAAAGACGGCATACTTGAATGTGATTTTTTTCGCGCCGATGTAATGAGTTCGGAAGGCAATACCATCAGCATAACCGAAAAATTAAAAATCATTTTGGAAAATGACAATTATAAATTTCGTGAAAAAATCAGGGGGCGGCTTTTTACATCGGATATAGGCTTTACTGATTCAGGCGATGCCTACAGCCGTTTTTGGAATAAATACGAGCGTCCGCCGGCGGAGGTTTATCAGCAGTATATTATAGACCGGCGCGATTTACTTGTGCCGCAGAATATACGCGAGGTAAAGGGAAGTTTTTTTACGCCGGCGATCTGGGCGGATAAATCGAAGGAGTATTTGGCGGATGTTTTCGGCGCAGGCTGGCAGGACGAGTATTATATCTGGGACTGCGCGGCGGGAACGGGCAATCTGCTTGCGGGATTGAAAAACAAATACAATGTATGGGCTTCCGATATAGAACAGGGCAATGTTGAAACAATGCGGACTTTAGCTGACATTGACGAAAAATTGCATTTGCTTGACGCGCATATATTCCAATTTGATTTCTTGAATGATAGTTTTGATAAACTGCCGGAAGAATTGCGGAAAATCATCAATGACCCGGAAAAGCGAAAGAAACTGATTGTGTATATCAATCCGCCTTACGCGGAAGCGGCGACCGCGAAAACGGTAACGGGAACCTGGAACAATAAGGCGGAAGTGTCTACCGCGCACAGCGTCCACACGCAATACAAAGACGCGCTTGGAGCGGCGGCAAATGAACTCTTTTCGCTTTTTATGATGCGTATTGCGGACAAGTTATCC
>JAIROZ010000091.1 GCA_031257255.1 Spirochaetaceae bacterium
GTCCAATGCCAAAAGGATGAGACCATGGGGCGTGTTGCCGCCGCCGCCAACTTTGTGGAAACGGTAGAAGGCAAAGCCGCGCCGCTCAATACTCCGCGCGAAGCGCTGATTTTAATGCGCGTTATAGACGCAATATATGAATCGGCGCGGACCGGAAAAGCGGTAGTTTTTTAGGAGATAACTATGAGTAGAATTATAACTCTTGCCTCAGGACAATTCGGCGACATTCCGCTGGAAGAACTCTGCCGGCTTGCCGCCTCGTGGGGCTACGACGGGCTGGAACTGGCAACCCACGCCCATTTTGACGTGCAAAAAGCGCTCCGCGATGAGGGCTACATTCCACAGGTAAAGGCGGCGCTTGCCAAACACAAGCTTGTCTGCAAGGCAATAAGCGCCCATCTTACCGGGCAATGCGTAGGCGACCTTTGGGACGAACGGCTCGATAATTTTGCGCCAGCCGCGCTTGCCGGCAAGCCCGCCGAAATCCGCGCCTGGGCAATAGCCGAAATGAAGGACACGGCGCGCGCGGCAAAAAAGTTCGGCGTGGATGTGGTAAACGGCTTTACCGGTTCGCCAATATGGGCGCGATGGTATTCATACCCGCAAACCTCGGACAAAATGATAAATGACGGCTTCCAGTTGATTTATGACCTGTGGACGCCTATTTTCGATGTGTTTGATGAGTGCGGCATCCGCTTTGCCCTCGAAGTACACCCCAGCGAAATTGCCTTCGACTACTGGACTACGGAGCGTCTTTTCCGGCTTTTTAACTACCGCAAAACGCTCGGTTTGAACTACGACCCAAGCCACCTCGTATGGCAGGGCGTAAACGAAGCGAACTTTGCCCGCGACTTTGCGCGGCATATCTACCATGTTCACATGAAGGATGTAAAATTGCGCAAGAGCGACCGCGCCGGGCTTCTCGGCTCATTTTTGCCATTCGGCGATACACGGCGGGCGTGGGATTTTGTTTCTGTAGGTCATGGCGATGTCGATTTTGACGGCATCATCCGCGAATTGAACGCCGCCGGCTACACGGGACCTTTGTCGGTAGAATGGGAAGACTCCGGCATGGAACGCGGCTTTGGGGCAAAAGAAGCCTGCGAATATGTGCGGCGCATAAACTTTAGCGCCTCAGATGCGGCGTTTGACGCCGCCTTGCATAGCGACTCATAGAGGCGGCGCATAAGGCGCTATGCCAAGATAATCAACTCTTTACGGCGCAAGGGCGCAAGCCCTTATGCCGCATTAAATAGCGACTCATAGAGGAGTGGCACAACGGCTAGAAAAAACAACGTTTATCCGTTATCGTAAAATATGAAAATATCGACAATGGGGCGTTACGGAATCAAATTACTGCTCGACCTGGCAAAGAATAAAGATGAACCGCATATCACGCTAAAAAGCGCCGCGCTAAGACAGAATGTGCCGGTGCGCTACCTTGAACATGTTGCCATTACACTGCGGCGTGCCGGGATTATTCGGAGTGTAAAGGGCGCATCCGGCGGCTACACGCTTGCCAAAAGACCGGAAGAAATTTATGTAGGCGAGGCACTCCGTGTTCTGGAAGGGGATATGCTTGTTGCCGACCCGCTGGAAAAAGGAGAAACGGAAAATGCGTTTCATGCTTGTGTGCGGCGTTCCGTGTTGGAGCCGCTTAATATCGCGATAGCCTCCGCGATAGACCGCGAAACACTTGCCACGCTAGGCGGAACCGCTATGGAAGAAACCTATATGTATTTTATTTAACGCCATGCCGATATATTTATAGTAATGAGAAAAAATATTGCCGCGAATACCGTAAGCCTTCTAACCGCATATATATTTATTTTTTTTGTATTGACGCTTACGCAATGGGCGCGAACCGGCGCTTTTACACGCAAAATGGGCAATGTTACCATTAACGCCAAATTAGCGCACGGGCAAAACGGCATATCATCTTCTGTTCGTGAAACAGAATACGGCGAGGAATACGATTTATCCGGCGGCGCAAAAATTACTTTTATGGGGCTCGAATTCCAACTCGGTACAGGCGCGGACGCGGTGCTTTGCGAAGATATTAACGGCGATGTATTTTCTCTCTACCCTAAAATTCTGAATTTGAGCGCTCAGTACGCAAGGTTCAGATTCGATAAACTTCATTTTGCGGGGACTTCCGAAACAGACGCATCTTCTTCGTTTGTCGAACTCAATTTTTACCCCCAAGCCGAAAATGACGGCGAAGAACTGGTAATAAGTTCTGTACTTCCCGATGGCATAGAATCAATTACCGTCCCCTTCAAACTGCTCCGCAGGACTTCCATACTCCGGGGCGGGAATGGACAATCATACATTTCTGTTGACGGCAAAGAATGGCATTTCGACCGCCCTGCCGCCGATTTTAACAACGAAACGCTCGTTCTTACGGCAAAACAGCCGGCGCTTGCTTTTCAACAGCGCGGAGGCGGTCAATTTAAGATTTTGGATTACATAGTAGCGGGCGCAATGGAAAAAACCCGTTACAATGAAGTGATTGGCGCATGGCGCGACAAGGCATGGACAACATGGGCGGCGCAGACGGCGGCAGGTACAACAAACGAAAGCATTATCTCCGCATATATAGCAGAATCGGCGCGGCGCGGCAATTACCGCGAGGCTCTGGGACGGCTGCCTGCTGAATTTATAAATGCGCGACCGGGTTATTTATCGTCTCCTTTTATGGGGCGGCTGCCGGCGGCATTACAAAGCAAATCGGAATACGAAAAAAATAATGTGGAACGCCTAACGGCGCTGCTCAAATCCGGCATTGCCGCTTTTTTACAGGAAGACAAAATTTTTGTCTATCTTGCGCAACGCAGTTATACAAGCCTATTTGACGAGGCAATAAACCAGATACGAATGATGCAGCCGGATGCGCTTACTATGGAACTTTTGCCGGCAATATTTGAAGGCTGGTGGGCGTGGAGTATCTGGCACGAAAACGAAGAAAATCCTTTTGAACTTCTGGCGCAGCAAGCGCGGCATCTTATCGCGGAAAACCTGAAGAAAGACCGCGAAACCGGCGCGGTTTTTGCAGCGCAGGACGCGAATATAGATGTGTTGTTCAACGCAAGACTCGGCGCGGCGCTAACGGTTTACGGCGAAAGTTCATCAAGCAGCGAATGGGCGGCGCTGGGGCGTTCTATCGCTCTTTCGTGTATGGATTATTCCAACGACTCAGGTAATTTTCCATCAAAACTACGCGAGGAACAAGGAATAATAAACCCCGTAAATGGGGAAGGTGTACTTGACCCGCTAAGTGTATATCTGGTGCTGGCGGTTTCGGATTATTACCCGCATGCGGTCGGTGTTAGCACCCTTGTAAACGGCGTATGGGTTTGGACTATGTCGCCATCTATAGCTGCGTCATACGCAGACGGCATACTTGATTTTGCCGTTACTTTCTTTCAGGGAAGCACCCATTACCTGATGATAAGCGGAGTACGCCCCTTCTCTAAAATTCAAATGCGGGACATCGACTACCGCTCCGACCCTCAGTTTGAAAACTGGAATGCTCCCGGGTGGGTCTACTCTCCCGCAGAACAAACTATTCTTGTTAAATTGCTGCACAATAACCCTGTCGAACATATCAAAATATTCTTTTAGCCTTAAACTTCAGCCCCTCAAGTTCGAGTAATTTGCGTTTAGCGTCAAGCCCGGCGGCAAAACCTGTAAGTGAGCCGTTTGCGCCTATGACGCGATGGCAGGGTACTATAATGGCAAATGGATTTGAATGAACCGCCATTCCTACGGCGCGGGATGCCTTTTCCCTGCCAACCTGAACAGCTATCTCCTTGTATGAGCGTGTCTCTCCGTATGGAATAGTAAGCAGAGCATTCCATACATCATTCTGAAATTGAGTGCCGCCCAGAAAAAGCGGCAGATTAAAGCGGCGCAAAGCCCCCTCAAAATAATGTCTTAACTGTGCTTCCGCTTCCAGCAAAATGGCATTTTCTACACTCTTAACATTTGGCGGCAGCGACCCAAAAGCAGCACCGGCAAGCGCGTCATCTTTGGAAAACAAAGCAAGCGTCCAAGTCCCAAACCGCGCCTCCCATCCTTCCGCCCCGTCAAAACGCCTCTTCGTTTTATTCACTATGTTCACCTTTAATCTTTACTGGGGGGGGGGGGGGGTAATGCAATTTTACTGCGGTGGAAGTGTAATGTATTATTG
>JAIROZ010000190.1 GCA_031257255.1 Spirochaetaceae bacterium
GCCGCCGGCGATGTGGGCATCGTTACCAAAGCCGCCAGCCTTAAAACCAACGACACAATAGCCGCCGATGCCTCCGCCCCGCGCTTTCTTCCGCTCCGCCTGCCGCTGCCGGTTTATTCGCTTGCGGTAAGCGCCACGCAAAAAAAAGACGACGACAAACTGGGCGACTTCTTTGTCCGCTGCGCCGAAGAAGACAAGACCTTCACCTATTCCTTCAACCCAGAAACAAAAGAAACCGTCATCTCCGGCATGGGCGAGTTGCACCTCAACATACTGCTGGATGCGGCGAAAAAGACGCAGAAACTGGAATTGGAAACGCGCATACCCCGTGTAGCCTACCGCGAAACCATCACGAAGAAGTCCGGCGCGGAGTACACGCACAAAAAGCAGACCGGCGGGCACGGGCAGTATGGGCGCGTTGTGCTGGAGATAGCGCCGCTTCCCAGAGGCGAGCAGTACAAGTTTACCAATGCCATTTTTGGTGGGGCGGTCTCCAAAGGCTATATACCCGGCGTGGAAAAAGGCATACACGAAGCGATGGCGCGGGGTACCGTTGCGGGCTACCCCGTTGTCGATGTGGAAAGCAAAATCGTGGACGGCAAGGAACACCCCGTTGACTCCTCCGAACTTTCGTTCAAATTGGCGGCGCGTAACGCTTTCCGCGAAGCGATGAAGCAGGCGGGACCCACGCTGCTTGAACCCGTCATGCGGCTCAATGTGTTTGCCGAGGACAAGTACTTGGGCGACATCATGAGCGGCGTAAGCGGCAAACGCGGCAAAGTGCTGGGGCAGGACGCGATAGGCGGCGGCATCGGCGAAATACGCGCCCTTGTCCCCCATGCCGAGTTGCTCCGTTATGCCATCGAATTGCGCTCAATAACGAGCGGCACCGCGTCCTTTAGCCTTGAATTCGACCACTACGCGCCCATATCCGGCAAGGTAGCCGAGGATGTAGTCAAAGCGGCGGCAGCGTTCAAAGTGGAAGAAAGCGAGGATTAGGACAACGCTGATTAAATCCTCGTTTGGATTTAATCAGCGCAACTTTCCCTTTAGTTGCTCATTTCATTGCTCATTTCATTGATGTTATCAGTGCTTCATTTACAAGCGCCGCAATATCGCGCCTTGCCTGTTCGTAATCCGGGGTAAGGGTGTCGGTGCCGCGCATAAGATAGGTCCCCGCTAGGCGGGCGTTCATCAGTCTGAATGATATGATTAGTTGTTCCTTCATATAAGATAATTCCGGCGCGTCAGAACCGGCGGCAGGGCTGCCATTAGCGCCGTTGTTTGCGGCACCGCATGCGGCGAGGAAAAGCGCCGGTTTCCGTAGAGGGATGGGGCAGGGGTTGCCGAGCGTAAACTTTTCTTCAAAATAACGCTGCATTCGGTCGAGTATCGCTTTGAGGGGGGCTGGAAAACCCATCACATAAACTGGCGAAGCAATAACGAGCGCGGATGCGCGTTTTAAGGCGGTGTCAAGTTCGTTCAAGTCATCATAGATACAAGAAGGCTTTGTTTTGCAATGCCCGCAATGTGTACAAGGTTTGGGCGCAATACTGTAGGCGTCAAACACGCTTAGCCGCCCGCCGCCTTCCAGCCACGCTTCCTTAGCAAAACAGGACATACGCGCCGTTACTCCGTTTTTGCGCGGCGAGCCGGTAATAAGCAGCAATTCGCCGTTCATCCCTTAATGTCTATCATTGATGGGGCGGGGGCGTTTGGGTACGATGAACGCCTGCGGCGGTATGGGCTTGCCCGCAATTCCGAAAGTTCGGTTCGGATAGCGGACATTCTCTCCTCAAGGAGCGCCTTGTTTCGTTCCCAGCGCAATCCTGCTTCAGTTTTTAGATTTGTTATGGTTTCTTCGATTTTTGGTATTTCCGGCACAGAAAGGCTGCCGCCGCCTTTCCATGTAAATTCGTACAATGCCCGCATTGGTTCTATGGTTTTTTGAATTGAGATTATATCGCCTACGATTCTCTCTTCCAGTTCCACATGGGCGCAAAGTTCCTCGGCGCTGCCTTTTTCTATCAGATTTTTTTGATGGTCAAGCGTTTCAAGATAGACGCGGAACCGGTCTCGCTGCATTGTTAAAAGAGCGCGAAAGCGTTTGAGTACCGCCACGCGCTGTTCTACTTCTGCCCCGGAAAGTTCCTCCATAGAACTATCCCGCAAGGCTTATGCCGGCAAAACCTTCGCGCCCTGAAGAAGCAGCGGTTTTAGCGATAGCCGCATGCCAGGTTGAGCGGAGGTCGTCGAGCATACCGCGCACTTCTGATATGCGTTTGGCATCCTGCGAAATGCTTGCCTCTAAGAGTTCGCGGTTGAACCATGTATAGAGCGAAAATAAGTTTGCCGCGATTTCTCCGCCTGCGTCCATATCGAGCGAAACCATAAGTTCGGTGATAATTTCCTGCGTTTTAAGCACCGATTTGCCGGTCTTTTCGATTTTTGCCGGGTCTTTTTTTGCCCCCGTGTTAAATTGAAGGCACTCCAGCGCCGTATCAAGTTGTTTTATGGCGGCATCGTAAAGCATAATGATAAGTTGTCCTTGTCCCGCCGTTTTTATCCGCGTTTCGCGGTACGCTGAAAGAGCGTTTTTATAAGCCACAATTAACTCCTCTTTTTGATTATCGGAATTGTAAAATAAACATTAAATGTTTTTTTTTCGGTTTTCAAGTGGGTGTCATTTTTGCACAGGTCAGGCGGTTTTTGTTATACGAAAGACTGCCTCGGCTATAATGGCAAACGCTAAGGCAATGATGCCGCAGATTATCTGTGCAAGCGGCAAATGCCTTGAATTGCCGCTATGCCGAGGGGGGCGGCGGACAATACCGCCAAAAACAAACAAACAAGTGGTTAGCAGCGAATAAATAAAAAATGTGCCGCCTGATACGCTAACACACCGTAACAGCAAGTATTGGGTATTGTCTGTAAACCGCCGGACATTTCCGGCTAAAAAAAATACAAACGATAACGAGCAAAAAATAAAAAGCGGCGGAAAAAGAAACCGGGTAAATTTCAATGCTGGGAATCAAGCGTACCTGACGAGGCGGCGGAAGATTCAGGCAGCGCAATTCCCGCTGCTGCCTGCGCCCGTTCATGGGCGGTAAGATTACCGCCCGCCGTGCGCCAAAAGGTAAACATCGCCAGGACGGCAATCAAAATCAGAATGATATGCTTCATACTCAGAGTATCCCCTTAAAACTTTAAATGTTCAAGCGGGTTGATAGCCCGCCCATTTTTGTAAACCGCAAAATGAAGGTGCGCCCCTGTAGACCGCCCCGTATTACCAACCTCACCGATTTTCTCGCCCTGCTTGACCTTTTGCCCCTCCAGCACAGACGCCGAATTGAGGTGCGCGTACATCGTTTGGTAGCCCGCTTGATGTGTAATAATCAGGTAGCGCCCAAAAACAGCATTAAAACCTACAGAAGTTACCTTGCCGTCCATCGCCGCCTTTACCAGCGTCCCCATATTTGCTTGAAGGTCTAAGCCGGCATGGAAGCGCCGCTCGCCACCGTTAAATGGGTCTTTGCGCCAGCCAAAACCCGAACTAAGCCGCCCATTAACCGGATAGATAAACAACTCGCCCATGGCAAGTTTCAAGTCCTCGGACTTCATCTTCGCGCCGGGTATAAACAGCGTTGCCCCTATAGTTATACTTTCGTCCTGAACATCGTTGGCATCTAATATCGCTTCCAGCGGGACGCCGAAATAGGACGCTATCTTCTGGTATGAATCGCCCCTTACAACTGTGTACGGGATTCCATCCATATTTGGAATACGAATTATGTCTCCTGCTTGCAGGTTGCGTACATTTTTTAGGCTATTGGAAGCAATAACGGCGTCAATAGAGAGCGAATGTTCTGAGGCTATTTTGGAAACCGAGTCGCCTTTGCGCACAGTATAATTTTGCCAGTTAAATGTTTCTCCTACGGAGAGCGGCATATCGCTTACAGCCGAAGGGGCGGCGGAATTCAACCCGCTCACGAAATTCATCATTTCGCTATAAACACGGCTATCCGCTTCCGGGGCGGGTTTGTAGTTTTCTACCGGAAAGAGGAGGGCAAACCACGCAAAGATGCCTGCGCCGGCAATGGCAAGAGCGGCAACAATAAAACGCGCCGGTGCTTTTTTTTCGCCGGAAGTAGACGAGGTGTTTGCCCGACCGCGAATAAGTTCCGGGCGTTGAATATGCGTCTGTCGTATAAAACGCGGCTGCGAATCTACCGCCGTTTTTGGCGCCGCATTCTGCGCGGTAACCCGTCGTCTTTCTACATGCTGTACAATTTTTACATCGCTGTTTCCAAACTTCATACTAAGTACATCGGCATACAAAGTGGAAAATATAAGGATATGGTATTTACATCCTATGCCCATAGCAGAATACAACCTCCGCCCCCCACTTGTCCCTTTCCGCAAAGCCCTGTATTTTTATGTTACCGACCGGTCGGTAACTAAACCGGTTTCAGTTGATTTATGGAGAAGGAGTTATTGATGAAAAAAACGATTGCGGCTTTATTGGCGGCATTTTGCGTGTTAGGCATAACGGCATCTTGCAAGAAGCCGGATGGAGACGGAAAAGGCGGCAAACCGGGTGATGAGCGACCGGTTTTTGCCGTCAATACTACGCAGGCAAGCGCGGGCGAACTGCGCGACTACCTTGCGCTCTCAGGCGACATTGTTGCCGGTTCCACTGTTGATGTATTTTCTGACGCTGCGGGCAAAATTACCCGCATCTATGTGTCGATAGGCAGCAGGGTAAGCCGCGGGCAACCCATCGCGGTGGTAGACCCGTCCAAACCAGGCATGAATTACGCGAATTACATCGTGCGCTCGCCGATAACCGGTGTTGTCGTAACGCTGCCGGCGCAAGTCGGCATGACAATAAGCCAGTCGGTTTCTGTGGCGCGGGTTTCCGGCACCGGGGCGCTCGAAATTGCCCTTAACATACCGGAACGCTTTATTTCCAAGATTGCGCTAAACCAGCGCTGCGAAGTAACACTGGATGCCTACCCCGGCGAAACTTTTCGCGGGGCAGTCCGCGAAGTAAGCCCTGTGGTTGACAATTCATCCCGCACGATGCCCATCAAGGTAAATGTGGAAAATCAGGGTTCAAAACTAAAGGCGGGAATGTTCGCCAAGGTAAAAATCATCACGGAGACAAAAACGGGCATAGTCCGCATCCCCGCGTCCTCCCTTGTGGAACGGCAAGGCGAGTCTTTTGTGTTTACCCTAGCGCCAGACCCCGATGACGGTACTATGTTGAATGCCCGTAAAACTACGGTAAAGCCGGGTATCAATGTGGACAATGTAATGGAAATTCAGGAAGGGCTTAGCCCCAACGAAGAAATCATCAGCAAAGGACAGGGTCTATTAAATGACGGCGTCCGCGTGCGCGTGATAGAGAGAGTGCCTCCGCTGGAATAGTGAGTAGTGAGTAGTGGGTAGTGGGTAGCGCCCGTTCTAAACGATATAAGGGAACTAACGCAGACAACTTCGTTAGGTAACATATATCGTCTTGAACCCACTACCCACTACCCACTGTCCACTGTCCACTAACAAAATATAAGGAACTTAAAAAATGCTTGCTAAATCTGTAGTAAACCGGCCGACGACCGTGTTTATTGTGTTTTTATTGCTGATAGGGCTCGGCTTTTTCGCGCTGGCGAATCTGCCTATCGACCTTATGCCCGAAATTAACCCCCCGTACCTTGTGGTCAGCACCACATACACCGGCGCGGGTCCTGAAGAGGTCGAGCGTACCACAACGCGGCTTATCGAAACCGCGCTGGCAAGCGTCTCCGGCTTGCAAAAGGTTACCTCGTCCTCGTCCAAAGGCTCCAGCATGGTCATCATGGAATTTACCTACGGTACCGACCTGATAGACGCCTCAAACTCGGTGCGGGACGCGCTGGAACGCATAAAGCG
>JAIROZ010000208.1 GCA_031257255.1 Spirochaetaceae bacterium
TCCGCGCTAAACTGAAGTCTATGCCTAACAAAATTGACGCCGCCGCAAGGCTCGGCACTAAGCCCGTTGGAGAACTACTGTTAAAATTTTCCATACCGGCAATAAGCGGAATGCTGTTAAATGCCCTATACAATGCCGTTGACCGCGTGTTTGTAAGCCGAGGCGTTGATGAACTCGCCCTTACTGGGCTTTCGATTGTTCTTCCGTTAATGACTATCTCTATGGCATTTGCCATGCTTTTCGGCATAGGCTCCGCCAACTTAATTTCTATGCGCTTAGGACAAAACCGCCGCGAAGAAGCCGAAAATGCTCTTAATCACGGCTTTTGGCTGCTCATTGCTATTAGTATTGTAATTTCCCTTGTTGAATACCCACTTATAAACAAACTTTGCGTTCTTTTAGGGGCACAGCCCGGAAGCAACGCGCTAAACTACGCCCGTTCCTACTACCGCATCATTCTTTACGGGCAACCCTTTATGATGGTGGGATTCGGACTTTCACACTGTACTCGCGCTCAAGGGTTTCCGGTTATCAGTATGATAGGAATGTTTATCGGGGCTGGGCTCAATACGATACTTGACCCCATATTCATATTCAAGTTTGGCTGGGGCGTGGAAGGTGCCGCCTTTGCTACAATAATTTCTCAGGCGGCATCGGCTGTCTGGATGCTTTACTTCAACCTCACTAAACGCGCCGTTATACACCTGCGCCCCTTCAGCATAAAACCAGACTCCCGCGTTATTCTTGCCGTGATGAGTTTTGGCTGTTCGCAGTTCATTTTGCAATTTGCTATGTCCAGCGTTCAATTTTTACTGAACACTAGTATGCGCTGGTATGGGGCGTCTTCGCTCGGCGTTGCTAAAGGCGGAGACATCGCGCTTGCCGGTATGAATATCATTATGACCTTCAATATGATTTTCCTTATGCCTGTCTTCGGTATAAATCAGGGAGCGCAGCCTGTACTAGGTTTTAACTACGGGGCAAAGAAGTTCGACCGCGTACGAAGCGCCTACCTCCGCGCCGTGTGCGCCGCCGTACTTATTTGCACGGCGGGTTTTATTTGGGCTGAATTTTTCCCGGCTACTATTGTGCGTATTTTTGCTCCGGACGGAAGCGAAACTTTGCTTTTATTTACACCCCGCGCCTTTAAGATAGCCGCCGCCCTTCTGCCGTTTGCGGGTTTTCAGATTGTCTCTACAAATATGTTTGTAGTTACGGGGCGTCCCAAAACTTCGATACTGCTATCACTTATGCGGCAATGTATTGCCATTATTCCCGCGATACTGATTTTTGGCAAACTTTGGGGTGTTTTTGGCATTATTTACGCTACGCCTTTTTCCGATGCCGTATCAACCGCGCTTACCGCCGTTATGATAACCCGCGAAATGAAGAAACTAAAAAGCGCGTAAAATAGCGGGCGCTTGTCCCTCATATCTTACTCTGATACAATTATATTTAGAGGAGTTAAATGTCTTACAACAAAAAAACAACCAAAAAAACTGATGATAATACGGCTATAGATGAACTTAAACGCCGGTTTCATTCAAACCCCTTTGTTTTTACCGGCACTATCATCGTGCTGGTAATTGTGATTATTGCCTTTGTGCTAGTGCCTGCCATTGTGCCTTCCGCAGGCGGTCTTGATTCCGGCAAACTAACCTTTGGTTACTACAATGGCGCTCCGCTTTCCTACAATGGAAATAACTTTTTTGCGCGGGCGCGTGAAGAGTATTCGAAATATGTTCAGTATTACAACTGGGACGAATACACAGTCTGGCAACGCGCCTACTATGCTTATTTAGGACGCACGGCAAAACTCGCTATTATGAAGCAGACCGGCTATACGCCTACCACTGAGCATGTAAACGAGCGCACTGCCAAACTCCCTCAGTTTCTGGACGAAAACGGCAAGTTTTCCCGTTCCTTGTACAACAGACTGGATGCTTCTACCCGCATAACGCTTATTGAAGATGTAAAAAATGACGCTATTTTGGAGCGTTATGATTCTGATATAACGAATGTCCTTGTTTCCTCTAAAGAAAAGGAATTTATAGGCGGAATGGCAAAAACGCAACGTTCTTTCAAAATAGCCGCCATTGCCTATTCGGCATACCCGGATGACGAGGTAAAAGCGTTCATAACAAAAAACCCCGATTTATTTGTAACGCTGCATCTATCGCAGATTACCGTTGCCAAAGAATCTGACGCAAACAAGATTTTGCGGAATATAAAAGACGGGGTATCCAATTTTGAGGATTCCGCCCGCAATCAGTCTAAAGATGAGTTTGCTGAGCGCGGCGGCGATGCGGGAACACAACTTGCCTACGAAATTCGCTCATTTGTACAGAGTGAGGAAGACCGCGCCGCTCTCCATGCTCTTACAAAAGGAAGTATGAGCGAGGTTATTAAAACTAAAGACGGCTGGACAATTTTTACGGCGTTGGAAGATGCCAAGAGTGCCGGCATGGAGGATGCTACGCTGGTTTCGCGGGCGCGTATCTACATTAACACTTACGAACGCGGAATGTTAGAAGATTATCTGCTTGCAAAGGCGCAAACTGCAACGGCAAACACTGCCGCCGGTGGTGTGGAACAATTTGAAAAAGCCGCTGGAGACGAAGGGTTTACTGTTTCCGGTTTTGGTCCAATGCCGCTAAACTACGGCGATTCGCGGCTTTTTTCGGCGTTGACTTCTTTTGGTTTGGATGTATTGTCGCCCGCTTCTAACGACCCCAAATCGTCTGCCTCGTTCAACGAGACCTTTTGGAAGACCGCATTCAGTACACCTTCAAATACTGTTTCTAAGCCTTTGGTGCTTAACGGGCATCAGACTTATGTCACGCTAATTTTCCCCACAGAAGAAAACCTGAACGATACGGCGGCAAAAGGAAACACCGAATCAATGTTTACGGACAGTTGGGCGGAAAATACGATATATCAGAACTTCGAGGAAACTATGCTTACAAGTTCAAAATTCGAGGACAATTTTGACGCCACCTTCAAATATCTCTTCCCCGACCAATACTACCAGCATTCATTCTCCTCCTTTAGTTACTAATGTTGCTGCCTTGCCTGCCCGCCGCGCTTTTACGGCGGTCTGGCAGGGTAGAGTTTTACTATCGCGCATAGACCCAGCAGGGCAGGCGGAAAAACTTACAGAATCCGCCATAGTTGCCGGTATAAAGCCGCAAACACTGTACATTTGCCCGCGCCCGCTTTTTGGTTACGGACTCTCCGCTTTTCTACAAAAATTGCCGGAATCCTCGCGTCTTGCCGCCATCGAAATCGATGCGGATTTGTACAAATGGACAAAAGCCAACATTGACAAAAATCTCTTTGCGAATGGTAATTTTGTCCTTATCTTTGCAAAAACCGAATATGAAGCAGCCTGTAAACTTGAACAACTTTACGGAACCTGTGCCTTCCGCCGCATAGAAATTTTTGCCAACTCCGCCGCATGGCAGGTTGATGCGCCGGACATCTCAACAGACGGCAGCGGCAAGGCTTCTTCCGTAAACAACGGCGCAAACTTTTACGGCAGGCTTATGGAAATTCTACAAAAAGAACTTGCGTTACAATGGGGCAATGCAATGACGCTTACACATTTAGGGCGGCTCTATGCCCGCAACTTGGTGCGCAATCTACCATTGCTTGCTTTCTGTCCCGATGTAGCAGAGATAGATTTTACCGGCAATAATGTACTTGTTTGCGGCGCTGGTCCATCTCTAGAAAACACCGCAAAGCACCTTGAACACAATAGCAGACAGCGCCTGCGCATAATTGCTGTTGATACAGCGCTTTCCGCTCTGCTTGCGCATGGTATCAACCCGGACTTAGTTATCGCGCTTGAGTCCCAGCATTGGAACGCAGGAGACTTTACAGGACTTAGCGGACGGGTTATACCGCTCGCAATGGATATGTCCGCCCTGCCCTTAACGGCGCATATTTTTTCCTGCCCCCCCTACATTTTTTGGACGGAATGGACGCCGCTTTGCATATTTGAAAGGCTAAAAAAATACGATATATTGCCGTTAAAACTGCCGGCGCTGGGCTCTGTGGGGCTTTCCGCATACTCGCTTGCACGACACCTGAACGCAAACAGTATTGATACAGCCGGGCTCGACTTTGCCTATACGCCGGATATTTACCACTGCAAGGGCAGTCCCTCGCACCTTCGGCTTCTGCGCCAAAGCAACCGCTTTAGATGTCTCTACCCGCTTGCTTCGGTATACAGAGAAGGCAGTTATGTTTGTGATATGCCAGACGGCAGCAAAGTCCGCAAAGACCCGGCGCTGGAAAAATACCACAGATTATTTGAAGTATTGACCGCCGAAATACGGAGCGGCGGCTCATCAGCAAAGAGACAAACACCGTTAGTTTCTAAAAAAGAAAGACTGTCCGCATTTTTGAAAGACGAGTGTAGATTTTTGGAGGAATTACTTGAAATGCTAACCGGTGGGGGCAGCATTAACCGCCTTGACGAACTGCTTGACGCATGTGATTACCTATGGGCGCATTTTCCTGACTGTGCGGGAAGAGCAGGGCGGCGTCCTCCGGCATCCAGTGTCAATTTTCTAAAGCGC
>JAIROZ010000095.1 GCA_031257255.1 Spirochaetaceae bacterium
TAGCCATATTTCTGTTTTGGCTCAGACGGCATATCTAATTACCCTACTCACAAATACCAAAAAACATCTGTTGTGTTGGAGAAATTGTATTCTATGCTTATTGAACTCAAAAACAAAAAGGGTACAATCACTTATTCCGAGTACTTTAGCCGCCTTTTTGATATTCCATACAACAAGAAGTTTCTTCATTTCATTAAGGAACGCGGAGTTATTAACAACATCCCTTATATGTTGGGGGATATAGGCAAAGTATGTAAAGAAAAGGAATTACCGCCTTTATCGTGCCTTGTTGTGCGTAAGAATACCGGCAATAGCGGGTACTTGGTTGAAACTTCTATAAAAGTACCGGTTGAGCAGCGTCCTGATTTTGCTAAGGAAATAGACCTTCCGGCTGTGAAAGAGAAAACAATGGCGGCAATCGCGGTAGTAGCAGTGCTGGCAATGATTATCGTAATTGGTGTTCTGTCATCCATTGCCGACAGCGGTAGTAGCAATAGCAGTAGTTGGTGGAAGGAAGTAGTTAACGGGAACACCAAAATTTATACAAACTCTGATATCAGGGGCGCGATTTAAAAAGCAGTAACGAACTTAGGCTTACACCCCTGTAATTAATGGAAATCAATTAGTTTGGCAAGCACTTCTTTTTGCTCGGTGCGCTTAACTATCATATCTACAAAGCCTTTTTTTTGCTGAAATTCCGCCCGTTGGAAGCCGTCCGGCAAAGTTTGGCGTATCGTGCCTTCTATTACACGAGGACCGGCAAACCCTATAAGGGCACCCGGCTCCGCCAGTATTATATCGCCCAGCATAGCAAACGAGGCTGTAACTCCGCCGGTTGTTGGGTCGCAAAGAACGGTAAAGTATGGAACTCCAGCGGCATCCAGTTCGGCGGCGGCGGCGGCGGTTTTTGCCATTTGCATAAGGCTAAAAACACCTTCCTGCATACGCGCCCCGCCCGATGTCGCGTAAAGTATCACGGGTATGCCTTCCTGCGCCCCTATGTGCATTGCGCGGCTGATTTTTTCGCCGGCGGCGCTTCCCAGCGACCCGCCCATAAAAGTAAATGACATTAACGCCAAAACTGCCGGACGTCCTTCTATTGTACATCTGCCTGTTAAAACGGCATCTTTTAGTTGAGTTTTCTCGGCGGCACCTTTTACTTTTTCTTCGTAGCCGTCAAATTCTATCGGGTTTTGGGAGATTATTCTCTCACCGAATTCTACAAAACTTCCTTCGTCAGCAAGGTAAGCGGCGCGTTCCTGCGGCTCCATACGGTAATGATAGCCGCAAGTAGGACAGGTTTTTAACGCTGCGGCTATCGCGGCATCCGTGTGCGATGCGCCGCAGTGTGGGCATATCATACTAGGACGCTGCATACGGTAATTCCGCTATTCACTTTCCTTCTCTTTCGATTTGAGTATGTCACCCAGCGTGAATTTGCCGTCATCAGCGCCTTCTCCACCCGCCATATAACGAGACATCTCGTCCTTTTGAAGTTTTTTGTGGTAATCGCGTATGCTAAATGCCGCCTTTTGCTTTTCCGGCAAAAGTTCGATAACAACCGCTTTTACTTTGTCGCCCGGCTTGAACTTCTTTAACATATCGGTCGGGTTGTCTTCTTTGTTCTCGGAGAGATTGCTCTTATGAATAAGCCCTTCAATACCGCCCGGCATACGAAGGAAAATACCAAAGTCTGTAATAGTTGTTACCTCGCCTTCTACCTGAGAGCCGAGTTTGTAAGCGGACGCAAAAGTCTGCCATGGGTCTTCGGACAACTGCTTTACACCCAATTTGATTTGTTTTGCTTTTAGGTCGCAGGCAATAACCATTACTTCGATTTCTTCGCCTTCTTTTAATTCGTTCTGCGGATGTTTTATCTTCTTTGTCCACGAAAGGTCGTCCGAATGAAGGAAGCCGTCGATCCCGTCTTCCAATTCGATGAATGCCCCCGAACTTGTTACCTTGACAATTTTGCGTGTAAGGCGCGTGCCGGCAGGATATTTTTCTTCGATTTCTGTCCACGGATTTCTGCCGACTTGTTTTATGCCGAGAGACACCCGTCCCGCCTGCAAATCATACCCTAGCACCATGCATTCAACTTCGTCCCCTTCGGAGAGCATATCGCTTGGTTTTTGCACTTTCTTTAACCACGAAAGGTCGGAAATATGCGCAAGCCCTTCTATGCCTTCTTCCAGTTCGATAAAAGCGCCGAATTCAGCAAGTTTGGTTACTTTGCCCTTTACTATGTCATTTACATGGTATTTGTCTTCAAAATGAATCCAAGGGTCGTCTGTAAAATGTTTGAGCGATAGATTGATGCGCCCGTCCTCGCGGTCTATGCGTACAACCTTAACTTTTATTTCCTGCCCTTTCTTAACATAGTCGCGTGGGCGGGTAACATGACCCCAACTCATCTCGTTTACATGCAAAAGTCCGTCAAAGCCGCCTAAATCAAGGAAAGCACCAAACGAGGTAAAACTCTTTACTATACCGGTAACTTCGCTGCCTACCGGCACCTGCTCAAAAAATTCGGCGCGTTTTTTTGCGCTCTCGTCTTCAAGGTAACGCCGGCGGTTCGCTATTATGTTTATCTTGCCGTCTGAGTATAAGCGCTCGATAACGATGTCGACCGTTTTGCCCAGCCATTTTTCCGGCTTGTCAACACGGATAATGTCAACCTGACTTATAGGAAGAAAAGCCTCTGTGTCGGGAGAAAGACGCACACTAAAGCCACCTTTAACTACCCTTTCGATGACACCTTGAACCGGCATCTTATTTTGAAAAGCCTGACGGAGATTCTTCCAGAAGATTTTCTCGTCTGCTTTTTGCTTGGAGATGATAATTTCCCCATGCCGGTTCTCTTTGGCAATAAGGACAACGGTTACCTTATCGCCGATTTCCGGCAGTTTGTCGAATTCTGTGATGGGAATACGTCCTTCGGACTTGTAACCCACATCAACAAAAACGTGGTCCTTAGTAATTTGAACAACAACCCCCGGCGCTAGTTGCCCCTCCTCTAGTTGTTCAAGTTGCTTTAGGTATTCTTCCTGCAATTTGGTCTGCGTTTCATCGGAAGCGATGTCGATTTTGGCGGTTTCAATCTGACTCATACTTTTTCCTTTTATGAATTTCATTACTATGCTAATAACATTGTCTATTGTCATATCTGAAGTGTCAACCCTCTTAACGCCGGGGTCAAGTTTTAGCCGTCCCTCCGGTTTGTTTTTGTCTACGGCATCCCGCTCTTCGATGCCGCGTTTGATTTCCTCAAAACTGAGCTCCGAAACCCCTTGTTCCATACGCCGTTTAGCGCGGACATCCGCCGTTGCGTCCAAATATAAACGGCACTCGGCATTGGGAAACACTACACTTGTAATGTCGCGCCCTTCTATCACAAAGTTCCCTTGCTTTGTAAGCCGCCTGAGTATCGAATTTACGAGACGCCTGACCGGCGCTATGCTTGAGAATGCCGCCACATAAGCGTCAACAAGGTCATTGTGGAGGCGCTCCGTTACGTCTAGACCGTCAAGTATGACGGATTCGCCCTTGTAATCAATGACAGCCTTACGCGCTGTGGAAAAAACGGCTTTTTCATCGTTTAAGTCTATGCCTTGTTCTATACAGTAGAGGGTGAGAGCTCTGTAGAGATTGCCTGAATTCACAAAGGTAAAATCTAATTTTTTAGCTAAAAGTTTTGCTATGGTGCTTTTCCCGGAGCCGGCGGGTCCGTCTATCGCTACAACCATATTTTAAGTATACCGCCGGTGTTTTTTTTGGTGAAGGGGGTCTCCACTTCACATCTAACACGCTGCACATGAACCTTGCGGCAAATGCTTCTTTCTGATTATAGTAATACGAGGGCAAAATTATGTTGAACATTGACGAATATATACGGCGAGTGCCTGATTTTCCAAAACAGGGCGTTCTTTTTTATGATATTACCAGTATTCTTGCCGCGCCAAAGGCTTTTACCTGGTGTATAGACAAAATGATGGAAATTTATGCGGACAAAGAAATAACGGCAGTGGCGGCTATAGAGGCGCGGGGCTTTGTTTTTGCCGCCCCCTTCGCCGTCCGGCGGGGCATACCGCTCATTCTGGTGCGAAAAAAAGGCAAACTGCCCGGCGTAACGCTAGGCAAGTCGTACGCGCTTGAGTACGGTACCGCGGCCATCGAAGTACACCGCGCTGATGTGCCGGTTGGCGGTAATGTACTGCTGCTGGACGACCTTATCGCCACAGGCGGCACTTTGCAGGCGGCAATACATTTACTCCGCGATGCAGGCGCAAAAGTTACCGATGTGTTCGGTGTTGTGGGGCTGCCCTTCCTCAATTATCAGAAGGCTTTAGGCGATGTAAGCGTAACAACGCTCATCAATTACGATTCAGAATAGCGGCTACCCCAGCACAAAGGCTGTTATGTTGTAAAGCGCATGCGCCAGGATGAGCGGCGGAAGCGAGCGGCGTCTTATATACAATGCGCTTAGTATAAATCCCGCCAGGAGGGCGTTGAGAACGCCGCCAAGCCCTTCCCATATATGAGGGACGGCAAACAAAAAAATAGATAAGAGCGATGACAAAAGGCTGCCAAGTCCCGCCGCCTCAAAACTGGAAATTAAAAAGTAACGAAAAAAAGTCTCTTCCAGCGCCGCGCCGGCGGCAAGCATAAGGCATATAGCCGCGCCGCTTTCGCCTTCTTCCGGCAGCAGTGAAGCAACGCCGCCAAAATCGCCCAGCGCCTCACTAAAATTAGAAGCGGCAAATGCCGCCGCGCAAAGGCACAAAAATCCCAAAAAACCTTCGGCAAACAGAGCCTGCCAATCAATGCCGTTTTTCTGCGAGATACCGCCGCATATAAAACGCCTTGCCGGAGGAGACAGCAGCAATGCGGTAAGCGGCAGGTATACAATAAAAGCGTCCAGCAGCGCTTCCAATGTTGAATAAACGGCAGGTATGGCGGGTGACGCGCTAAAAAATTCCGCAAATTCAGAAAGGGAAGGCATAAAAAAGAAAGCATAAAAAAGAAGAGCGGGAACCGCCTTACGCGCCATATTTTGAATGATACCTCATTTTGCTCCTCTTATCGAGGCTCGCCGGTTTTGTGGGCATGCGCTTAAAAGCCGCCGTCTTTTTGCGCGGCGGGATAGTACGGTATAATTAGCACATGAAACCGGTATTAGTTGTTTTGGCGGCGGGCATGGGCAGCCGCTATGGAGGAGTAAAACAGATTGATGGAGTGGGGCGGCAGGGCGAAACTCTGCTTGACTACGCTACCTATGACGCAAAACGCTCAGGCTATGGGAGTGTTGTTTACATAATACGCAAAGACATAGAAGCCGCCTTCCGCGAGCGGATTTTTGACCGAGTTGCCAAAAATTTTGATGCCTCTTATGTATTCCAAAGCCGCGAAAGTCTGCTCTCTGCCTCGCAGATAGAGGCGTCCAAAAATAGAACGAAGCCTTGGGGCACTATACATGCGCTTTTGTGCGCAAAAGATGTGGTAAAAGCGCCGTTTACCGTGATAAATGCGGACGACTACTATGGACGCGCCGCTTTCGGGACGCTGGGCGGATACCTTGCCGGCATAGATTTGCGTTCAACTGAACACGCTATGGTAGGTTATGTTCTCAAGTCAACGATGAGCCGCTCCGGCACAGTTTCGCGAGGAATTTGCGATGTAAAAGGCGGATTTCTTGTTACGATGCGAGAACACAAAAAAATCGGTTACGATGCGGCAAACAAAATTGTAAGCGAGGGCGCGGGCGAGGGGGGCGGCAACATAATGCTTACCGGAGAAGAACCCGTGTCGATGAACTTTTTTGGATTTTCTACCGCCATTTTTGATGAATTTACAGGATTTTTTGACGAATTTATCAAAAGAAACGCGATGGACGAAAAAGCGGAATGTTTACTCCCCGATGCTGCCGGAAAAATGGTCGCGGAGGGACGCGGCAAAATCAAGGTGTTTGAATCGCGTGATTCATGGTTCGGCATGACCTACCCAGAAGACCGCGCCATTGTTCGTGCAGAAATAAACAAAAAAATAGAAGATGGATACTATCCTGAGCGTTTGTGGGAAGAATAGACAGCGCTAATTTCGGGTTTATCGGACTTTAGCCCGATAAACCCGAATCCTTTAGGACAACGCCGATTAACTCGATGCTTATCAGCGTTGCCTTAGGGGTTTTATCAGCGCTGCAGCGCATTAGCCTTTCTTTGCCGCTTCAACGACATGGCAGAGCAGGTTGGTGTTTGTTACTGAGCCTACGCCGCCGGGAACGGGGGTAATGCCCGCCACAACGGGTTCGACCTCTTCGGTACGGACATCGCCGCAGGTGCCTTTTTCGCCATTAGGCTTCGCGTTTACGCCTACATCGATGACATACTGACCGGCGCGGAAACTTTCCTTGCCTACGCTCCATGCGCGCCCCATAGCAACGACAACCACATCCGCTTCTTGCGTCTTCTTGGGCAAATCCTTCGTTTTGGAATGACAGACGGTAACGGTGGCATTTTCTTTTAAGAGAAGCATAGACACCGGTTTGCCGATAACGGTCGAGCGTCCCAAAACGACCACATTCTTGCCGGACAGTTCAACCTTGAAATGTTTTAAGATTTTGATGACCGACTCTGCGGTGCAGGGCGGGAATCCCTTACCCGAATCCGAATAGATACCTGCCATAGAGCCGTCTGTGATGCCGTCCATATCTTTGGACGGGTCGAGCGCGGCACGCGCCTTAAAGGCATCAATCTGCTTTGGCAGGGGCTGGAACAACAGCACCCCATGTACACTCTTATCGCCGTTTACCTTCTGGATAACTTTGATAAGTTCGTCCTGAGACGCCTCGCGAGGCAGTGTAAATACATTTACCCCAATGCCGACTTCTTCGGCGCTCTTCTTAGCGCCCTTTTCGTAGGCAAGGTCGCCGGGCTCCTCACCCATTCTGATAATGCCCAATGTTGGGTTGGTACCCTTCGCTTTGAGCGCTTCCACTTCCTTCTTCAGTTGCTCTTTAAGAGCTTCCGCAACTTCTTTTCCGCTTAATAAAGCCATAATCCTCTCCTTGTAGAAATTATTGGCGGCTGTAACAGCCCCCTTCGCTTATTATACCACATACACGCAGTTAATAAAAGAGTTTTCTTTATTGGTTGTTTGTTACAATCTAGTAAGATTATACTAAAAGAACTTGCCGAAAATCTGGTATAAGCAAGGAATCGCTCGATAAATACCTTATTTGATGTAGTAATCCAATCCGAATACTTGCAGATATTTTTCGTGGAACCTTTTGATAACCTGCTTCATGTCGCCGGAAATTTTTGCATTGATAAAACCTGCGAGTTTTGCTGGGATTTCTTTGTAAAACGCCTCCGCAATGCTTCCTGTAATACATGCCAAAGTGTCGGTATCGCCCCCCAGAGAAATTGCTATTTGAATCGCATGGACAAAATCATTACTTACCAAAAACGCCATTATTGCGGGGGGAACCGTCCCCTGACAACTCTCATCAAAGGTGTATGTTTTTCGCAGTTCGCCTAAGTCCTCGTCTAAATTGTATGCGAATTCTTTTTCGACATATTCTTTTATTTCGGCTTTTGATTTACCATTCCGCGCAAGAAAGATTGCGGCGGCGGTTGCCTGCGCCCCTTTTATGCCTTCGGGATGATTATGCGTAACTTCCGCCGACTTTTTTGCCGCATCCAGTGTTTCTTCCAGCGTCCCAAAAGCCCAGCCTACAGGACTTACCCGCATTGCGGAGCCGTTTCCCCAACTGTTGTATGGCTGGGGATTTTCTTCCTTAAACCATTTTCTGAAACTGCCGCCGTAGCCGCTGTGGGGATATTTTCGCGCCCATGTTACTATTCCCGCTTTGTAATCGCCGCCGGACAGCAATGCGTCCGCGACACCAATGGTCAACACCGAATCGTCGGTAAATTGACATTCGTCATCAATTAAATTGATTTTTTCCGGTGTTTCTGTCTTGCGATTGTTCCATTCGTATATTGAACCGCATATATCGCCGGCTAATGCTCCGTACATAACTTACTCCTCTCTTTTCCGTTTTCTTGCCATTATGTAATCCGCTTCGGCTTTTTCCGTATCGCCATCGCCTTATACGCATCACCGCGAACATGATACGCTTCCACTATATTCTGGTCAAGTGCAATGGCTCATGTATAGTCAGCAATGTCCCCCGTAGATTGAGGGCAAATGCCCTCAATCTACGACACGCCTACTCCCACCCTCCGGCAGAACCGGACAGTCGTGAATCCATCGTGTCTGCCGCATAAGCCGTAGAATTGCGTTTTTTGCTGCTGTTGATGTAAACCGCATGTCCATAACTGTTGCCGGTCGCCGTATTTTTAAGCGAAGTATCATAAGCATCATTCCCGTAGATAATGCTGTTCCCGCTTTTGATAAATGTGCCGGTCTCATACCCCCATCTGTCCTCGTTGAATGTTCTGCTCACAAACACTCCGCCGCCGTTGCCGGAAGTAGTATTCCCACTAATAATTCCGCCCGACATCGTGAAGGATCCAGCATAATTCACATACACTCCGCCGCCGTTGCCGGAAGTAGTATTCCCACTAATGATTCCGCCCGACATCGTGAAGGATCCACTATAATCCACAAGCACCCCGCGGCCGCTATTCTCGCTGATGGTTCCGCCCGTCATCGTGAAGGATCCTCTATTGTTCACAAGCACACTGCCGCCACTGCTGCTGAAAGTGTTTCCGCTTATAGTCCCGCCCGACATCGTAAAGGTTCCACTACTCACATACACCCCGCCACTGCTGCTGGAAGTGTTTCCGCTGATAGTTCCACCCAACATCGTGAAGGTTCCATTACTCACATACACCCCACCACCGCTGCCGCTGGAAACAGTATTCCCGCTTATAGTCCCGCCCGACATCGTAAATGTACCATCACCAGCGACAGATACGCCGGAATTTCCGTTATCATAAATTGTACCGCCTTCCATTATAAAATCCGCGTATT
>JAIROZ010000039.1 GCA_031257255.1 Spirochaetaceae bacterium
AATTTGTCCTGCTGGAAACCCGCGTGCTTGCCGGTTACAAGGTCTCGTTTTCCAAACCGCGCCTGCGGCTTTCGCTGGGAACCGGCATCGATTACCTTGCGGGCAGCGCCCATGTTGAAGTTGAAGGGCAGCAATTTTCCTTTGCCGATTTTATGGACGAGTACAAAAAGTCATCCTGCGTTACGCTGGCGGACGGCACCCGGACTTTTCCCGACAAACGGACAATGGACAAACTGGAACGGCTGGTGTCCACCATCAAGGGCGAAGAAGTAGAACTCTCGTTTTTTGATATACCCCTCCTGCTGGCGGATGACAATATCGAAATTGACGGCGCTGCATGGGAAAATGCCCGTCCCTTTTTTGTCAATTACAACAGCATCGAAAAACGCGGCGGAGCATGGAACCTTACCAATGGTAAACTCCGTCCGTATCAGGAATACGGCGTCCGCTGGCTCGATTACCTGCGGGATTACGGCATGGGTGCCTGCCTAGCCGATGAAATGGGCTTGGGCAAAACGATACAGGTTATCTCCCTGTTGCGCGGCTTGCGGGCAACCAGCGAAACCGGCATCTGCCTGATACTCTGCCCCAAGTCGGTGGTGTACAACTGGGCGGCGGAGTTAGACAAATTTGCCCCCGACCTGCCCTACACCGTCCACTACGGCAGCGAGCGGGACACTGCGGAAATTACCAATGCAACACAATTCCAGATAGTCCTTTCAACTTACGCGACATTGCGCCGCGATATTGAAGATTTTTTGAAACTTGAATTTCTGTATGTAATACTGGACGAATCGCAGAACATTAAAAACCTGACTACCCAGACAACGGGCGCGGTTCTTAGCCTCAAGGCAAAGCACCGTCTTGCCATGAGCGGCACGCCCATCGAAAATAATCTTTCGGATTTGTACAGCCTGTTCCGTTTTTTGAACCCCGGTTTTTTCGGTTCCCAGAAAAATTTTACGGCAAAATATTTGCGCCCCATTCAGGAGGTCAACGACGAGGATGCCCTGCATGACCTCAAGACCCGGATTTATCCGTTTATCCTGCGCCGGCTCAAGCGCGATGTGTTAAAAGACTTGCCCGAAAAACAAGAGGAGACCGCCTACATTGAACTGGACAAGGAACAACTGGAAATATACCACCGGCGCAGGCAGGAATACAAAAACCTTATCGGCGGCATCATCAACAAGGGCGATTTTTCAAAATCTTCCATACTGATTTTCAAGGCGCTTTCTGAACTGCGCCGTCTTGCCACAGTGCCGGAAGCCGAAGGGGAGTACGCCGGTCCTTCCGCCAAACGGCAGTACCTGACCGAGCAGATAACCGGACTTGCCGAAAGCGGGCATAAGTGTCTGGTGTTTGCCAATTTTCTTGCCGGCGTGGAGATGGTAAGCCAGGACTTGGCGAACCGGGGCATTGCCAACCTGACGATGACCGGCGCTACGGGCAACCGGCAGGCATTGGTGCGGACTTTTCAGACCGACCCGGACATCAAGGCATTCATCATGACGCTTAAAACCGGCGGTACGGGTATCAACCTGACGGCGGCGGACTATATCTTCATTATGGATCCCTGGTGGAACAGCGCCGCCGAGGCGCAAGCCATCGACCGCAGCCACCGCATTGGGCAGACGAACCCCGTGTTCTGCTACCGCCTCATTGCCCGTGACACTATCGAGGAGCGGATTCTGGAACTGCAAAGCCGCAAGAAGGATTTAGCCGGAGCGCTGCTTTCGGATGACGCAGGCGCGCTGAAAAGTTTGAGCGAGGACGACATCGCGTTCCTCGTGGGAGATACGGATGAAAGATGATAAGCCTTTTCTTTTTCGGATAGAATACATTAAACCTCCCTATCAGGATGAGCCGCCGGACAACACGCCGGACAAACCACAGACGCTGCCGGCAAGCACTCATTTTCCAAAATCGGTAGAAACTCAACTGCCGCCAAAACCGGCATCTGCCTTTTTAAGAAGAAGTCAGTTGTCTAACTATTTCTCATCGTTGACTATGGATGAGTTGCGGAAGATACCGCTGTTTATTGAACGGAACAAGCCCAAACCGAAAAACAAACAGATGGTTATTGACTACATCGTACATTTTTTTACTACCGCTACTCTTGAAGAGTTTGATTCTTGGCTAACCAATTTTCCGCCGATTTCGCAGGAATTGATAAGGGACGCGGCGCTGTTCGGCAGTGTTGTCCTAAAAAAATACGAAGGAAAATACGATAGGTCTTTGCTGGCAGAAAAGGGCTCGTATTATTCATGGTATATCAAGTTGTCGCCTTCTCTCAATCTCGACTTTTTTTGGACAGCCAAAGTAATAAACCATGTGACAGCCGGTCTTACAGACGGCATGCGCTCCATTCTTAAACCCTGGTTTGTGGGTCCGCCGGAATCGAAACTTGCAGGCTGCGCGGTAGACGCGCCTGACCCGGCGCAAATTTACAACAATGCTATAGAAATAAGCGGGTCGTTTCCGCTGCTCTGCGATGCCTTGCTGCCGCTTGCCGCCGAAGCCATAAAGGACGCCGCAAAAACAACGCTCAAATCATTAGGGAGAAAACAGATTAACACCCTACAATCGCTGTGCGGGTTTAAGCCTTTCCCGGAGGCTGGTGAAAAGCCGGTTGACGCCCTCGATATTGCCGCCCGCGCCGCTCTTTGCCTAACAAACCTAAAACCGGCGCGCCCCGAAAACGGACAGGACGGTATAAAAAAACTTGTTGACGAATTCTTTTATACTGACGAAGATGAACCGGTAAATAAGAGCAGGCTTACATATAATTGGCACTTTGTCGAAGGTTATATTTTGACCGCTCATCTTAGAAAAAAAATCATTGACTGGAATTATTATCAAAAACCGCCGGTATCGCGGAGTATTTTTAAGAAATTGCTTGAGGCGCTTGCAAAAGACGGAGGCTGGTTTTCAGTTTCCAGTCTTGCGCGTTACTTGCAGATAAACGAACCCTATTTTTCATTTGTCAACGAACATGATGAAAAACGGCTCTATATCCGCGCTCTTTCCATTGTTCTTGACGAAATAACTTTCAAGTATGAATACGATGAAGGTGAATTTTGCCCGCGCCTCGTCCTAAGTTATGATTTGATGATACGCCCGCTTTTGAGCGCCTACTGTTACCTTTTTGCGGCGCTCGGTCTTCTGGAAATTACCCAGAGCACGCCGGAACAGCCTGTAATGAGCGGCAGCAAAAAGTCCCGCGCTTTCTCCCCTTATGATGCGCTGGATGCCGTGCGGGTCACCAATTTAGGCAGATGGTGCCTCGGATTGACCGATGAGCGACCCACTCACATTCAGGAAGATTACGAGGCTATAGCCGACAAAGAATTGCTGCTGGTAACGGTGCGCGGCTTTTCGTTTGAACGAACACTGTTTTTAGATTCCATCGGCGAAAAACTTGGTGAAGACCGCTGGCGGATAAGCCCCCGCTCATTTATCGCAGACTGCGCCAGCCGGCAGGATATTGAAACGCGAATTACAAAGTTCAAACGCTTAATAGACAAAACCCCCGCGCCTCATTGGGAGGCTTTGTTTTCCCGGTCGCTGGAACGCGCCGGACTCTTCAATAAAAATATAGTCCCCGCCACAGTCTACTTTTTGGGAGACAACCGCGCCCTTATCGAAGAACTGCTTGCCGACCCCGCCCTCTCTGGCTGCGCCTTCCGCGCCGAAGGACGGATGCTCATCGTGCCGGAAAAATACAAGCGCAAGTTCCTGGACTTTCTTGCCGCCCACGGCGTGGTTTATACATAATTTCCTTAGATTAAAACATCGGTCAAATTTTGAGGCTTGTCCGCACAGTGCGCGGGGAACCCGCCGCCTGAAATACCTATGCTTTCCCTGATTTTTATCAATGCCTCAACCTGTTCTCTGCTAAGGAGATTGGTTTTACCGATAAATTTTTCGGTTAAAACCTGAATTCTGGCAAAATGTTCCATAGATTCAAGCCTGTACCATGCTTCGATGAGGTCTTTTCCCCAAGACAGGGCACCGTGATTTGCCAAAAGCACCGCGTTGTAATCTCTGCAATAAGGCGCTATCGAATCGGGAATGCCTTGTGTCCCCGGCGTCTCGTAATGGACGCAGGGAACGACGCCCAATGTTACAACAACTTCGGAACACATGGCGCTGTTGATGGGCAAACCGGCGATGGCAAAGGAAGTGCAAAACGGAGGGTGGGCATGGGTTACACCGCCGGCATTCGGGTTTTCTAGGTAAACTCTGAGGTGCATTTTTATTTCGGAAGAGACTTTTAGCGGTCCCTGCTTCAGCACCGTGCCATCAAGCCGTAACTTGATAAGTTCATTCTCTTTCATAAAACCCTTGCTGACGCCGGTAGGCGTTGCCCATATTTCGTCCGGCGACACCCGGCAAGTTATGTTTCCATCATTGGCAGCGACAAAGTTTCTGTCGTACATACGCCGTCCTATTTCGATAATCAACTGACGGGCTTCGCCGTCTGACGGAAATTTTTTTTCTATTGAATCAGCCATAGTATTCTCCTATTTTTTGACGATAATTCCCTAGGGCACCGCTTCCCTGTGTCCTTCTATACAGCCGATGCCGTCGGCTTGTTTCCCCACTCTTTAGGCTGGAACTCCGCAGGCTCCGGTATTCTTACTACAGATTCCCCAGCCAGTCCGAGGACGAAAAAGCCGCATTGGTGCGCGTAAACTGCCGCGTCAGGGTCTACTATCCCGCCCGCTATAGCCGCTAGAATTTTTAAGTTAGGCGCGAGTTTCAATTCCGCAGGAGGATATTTTAATACACGCGCCATACGCTCCACATGATGGTCAACATCTCTGACTTCCGCGTAGCGTTTTACTTCCACTACCATAGCCCATTCGGTATTGACGAGCAAAATGTCTATGTC
>JAIROZ010000079.1 GCA_031257255.1 Spirochaetaceae bacterium
CAACATCTAACGGAACAGTGTACCTTATAGCGCGGATTTATGGCGATGGAGGAGAGAGCAACCTCACCTACGCCGTAGCGTACAGTACATCAAACAGTAGACCTAACTAAAAAATCTAATGCTGATTTATGCGATAAGCATAAATCAGCGTTTTTTCTGACAGCGTTTGTTATGCGCTACACACTGGACTTGTTCAGTAACCCGAACAAGTCCAGTATACAAAACAAGTTAAAACATATATAATTCTTTTATGATAGTAAAAGAAATAATATCAAAAAACGCGATAACAAAATCAAAATTACCGGTAGCGGATTATGTTGTAAACGCATACATAGGGTGTCCGCATAAATGTATATATTGCTATGCCGAATTTATGAGGCGGTTTACAAATCACTATGAAGAATGGGGAGATTTTATTGATATAAAAATATTTGACAAAATCAAAATTCCAAAAGACATAGAAAACAAAAGCATTACAATAAGTTCTGTAACCGACCCTTACAATAACTATGAAATAAAATACAAAAAAACACGGCAGGTGCTGGAAGCGCTAAAAGATACAGGCTGTAATACAGGAATTCTAACAAAATCAAAAAATGTACACCGTGATATACAGCTGTTTAAGCAATTAAAAAACATAGAAGTAGGCGTGAGCCTCAACACCGTTGATGATAGTTTTAGAAAACTTATTGAGCCTGCGGCGGGAGCGGTGGAAGAGCGAATCGGTGTTCTAAAAACGCTAAGGGAACAAGGCATAAAAAACTGGCTGTTTATGTCGCCTATATTTCCATTTTTATCGGATTACAAAAAAATCATAGAGCGCACAAAAGATTTTGTTGATTATTACGGCTTTGAAAATTTAAATCTGCGGGCGGGATATAAATTCAGAGTGTTAGCGCTTATCGAACAAAAATATAATCATCTGTATAAGCACTACAAAGATATATATATAAAAGGCAATGCTGCTTTTTGGAGTTTGCTGGAAAAAGAAATAATATCATATTGCGAAGACAACAACATTGAATACAGGATGTATTTTTATCATGAAAAGATAAAAAAGCAATAGATGGGTGCCGGCTTGAAAAACTGTAACATCAATATTTAGTGCGAGCCTTCCAGAGGGAAGCGGTTTATGGTATAGTAAAAAAATGATTAACGCGCTGACGCGGCGGGCAGACCGCATACTTGCATTTGACGCGCAGAGAGAGGCGCGGCGTTTCAATTCTCCCGGTTTGGAACCGGAGCATATACTTTATGCGGTTATAGGCGGGCATGGCGGGTCGGCAAAAGCGGCGCTTGAATTTTTGCAGATAGACACAGACGGCTGGCGGCGCGAACTTGAAAGCATCATTCTTACATACGAAAAAAATGACGGGATGCCGCAAGGCGGCATACTTCTGGAAGCGGAATTGCAGCCATCGGAACGCACACGCGCTCTTTTACGGAGCGCTCTGCAAGAAAGCCGTGTTATGGGTCATGGGTATGTGGGCACGGAACATCTGCTCGTTGCCGCTTGCGCCGAAAAAGATTCGCATGCCGCTTCGTTCTTTGCCCGTCAGAAGGCGGACATCAGTTTGCTCAGGTTTATGGCGCAGACGAGTTTTAACCACGAAACGCTTTATGCCCGCGAACCCATCCCCGTTACCTACGAAAATTCAGCCAACGAAATTTTAGGCGATTCCGATGAAGCGCCCGCCATAACGGACACATCCGCAATAGCGGCACCCGGCGGTGTGCCGGAGGGCGCAATGTCCGGTGTTGAGCAAAGAATGCGGGAATTATCCGCGCCTTCATCGCTCACTCTACCGGCAAACGCTCCGGCAAATCAGCAGGCAAACAAGCCTTCGGCGCTGGAAACCTTTACGACCGACCTTACCATGCTGGCGCGTCAGGGTAAACTCGACCCGGTTATAGGGCGGGAGAAGGAACTTGAACGGATAGTTCGCGTTCTGTCGCGCCGGGCAAAAAACAATCCGGTGCTGGTAGGCGAGCCGGGGACGGGCAAGACTGCCATTGCCGAGGCGCTGGCGTTGTTCATTGTGAGCGCGGAGTCTCCCGCCGGGCTTGCGGAAAAGCGTTTACTTTCGCTTGATATGGGGGCGGTGGTTGCCGGCACCGAATACCGCGGGCAGTTTGAGCGCCGCATTAAGGAGATAATTGCGCGGAGTGAGGAGTCCGGCGATGTAATACTCTTTATTGACGAAATCCATACGATAGTGGGGGCGGGGCGCGGTTCCGGGACGCTGGATGCGGGCAATATGTTCAAGCCTGCCCTATCGCGGGGGCGCTTCCGGTGTATCGGCGCTACGACGATAGCCGAGTACCGCAAATACTTTGAGAAGGATGCGGCGCTGGAACGGCGTTTTCAGATAGTCCGTGTAGAGGAGCCTGACCTTGACGCGGTAGAACGGATACTTGACGGCATCAAGGCAAATTATGAGGAGTATCACGGCGTTCGTTTTACCGCCGCCGCTATAACAGCCTGCGCCCGTCTTGCGGCGCGTTACATTGCTGGCAGAAATATGCCCGACAAGGCGATAGACCTTTTAGACGAAAGCGCCGCCGCCGTAAAATTGAAGGCGGAACGCCGCCGCAAAAACGGTTCCTTGCGTGAACTCCCCCTTGTAGACGCAGACGATGTCCAACAAACCGCCGCCGAATTGACGGGAATAAGGTGGGCGGGGAGGACAGTTGCCGGTTGCCGGTTGCCGGAACAGTTGCCGGTTGCCGGTTGCCGGTTGCCGGTTGGTTCGATAAGTAATATAAATTCTAATACAGATAGCAGCGTTAGTACTGCAATATCAGACACAACACCGGAAACCGGAAACCAGAAACCAACAACCGATCTACCCCCTACCACCCTACACCTCCGGCTCCAGTCCACTGTTATAGGTCAGGACGAAGCCATAAGCAAGTTGTGCAAGGCGGTTGTGAGGGCGCAGGCGGGAATATCGCCCGCAAGGAGACCTCGCGGGGCATTCCTCTTTTTGGGTCCCACAGGCTGCGGCAAAACGATGTTGGCAAAGGCGCTTACGCGGGAATTGTACGGCACAGAGGATGCGCTCATCCGCATAGACATGAGCGACTATATGGAAAAACACAATGCATCCCGGCTTGCCGGCTCTCCGCCCGGCTATGTGGGCTATGAAGAAGGGGGCGTTCTTACCGAGCGAGTGCGCCGCCGCCCTGCTTCCGTCATACTTTTGGACGAGGCGGAAAAGGCGCATCCCGATGTATTTAACCTTTTTTTGCAGGTTTTAGAGGAAGGCGAACTGGAAGACAGTCTGGGGCGGAAGGTGAGTTTCCGTCATGCGTTTATCATCCTTACAAGCAACGCCGGACTTGATGAGTTGGCGCGGGAACGTCCGCTCGGCTTTACGCAAACCGGGGAAACTGATGCGGATGGAATTGCCGCCGCACATCGCGCTGCGGAATCGGCAAGTCTAAAGGCGGCAAAAAAAATGTTCCGCCCTGAATTTCTTAACCGCCTTGACGGGACGCTCGTTTTTAAGGCGCTCGGCAAAACGGAAATCACGCGCATTGCGGAAGCGGAACTTAACGAACTCCGCTTGCGTATCGAATCGGCATATCCCGGCAAATACACACTGGAATTGGCGGAAGGGGCGCTGGATGCCCTAGTCGAAGCGGCAGACTGGCGCAAAAATGGAGGCAGAGAAGTCCGCCGCGCCATAGAGGAATATGTGGAGACCCCCGTTGCCTCGTACATTCTGGAAGGCGCTCCGACAGGAACGGTGTTTACAGTGGACAAAACAGTGGACAGTGAACAGTGGTCAGTGGTCAGCGTCCGTTCAAGCAGCAAACCAAGTACTAAGCCAAATCTACCCACTACCCACTGTCCACTGTCCACTAACAACCCACTACCCACTGTCATTGCACTGCTAACGGCGTTCCTGTTTCCGTTCTTCAATTCGTGCGTGGGGGGTGCTATCAGCGCGGAGGAGTACTATTCGATAGGGATGGCGTACTTCGATATAGGCAAATACAGCGAAGCGGAAACTTGGCTCATCAGGGCGGCGCAGGCGGACAAGACTATGCGGGCGTCTGAGTACAATCTGGGGCGTATTGCCTTTGAGCAGGGGCGTTATTCGGAGGCGGCAAAACGCTTTGAAAAGATAGTAAAGGGCGACCCCAAAAACGCGATGGCAATGAAGGCGCTTGCCTACACTTATATCAAGATGGCAAAACTTGAAGATGCCGAAAAAATTTACACCCAAGTGCTGGAATTAGAGCCGGAAAGCGGCGATGAAGGCTATAATTATTCACTGATTCTCTTTGCGCTGGAAAAATATGCCGAATGTGAGGCGGTGCTACAAAAATACAACTACAATTTGAGCGAAAATAAAGACACGCTCCTTATGCTTGCGCGGAGCCAGAAGGCGCAGAGCAAGGTCGAAGCAATAGACGCCTACGACCTCTGGCTGCAAAAAAATAAGGATGCGCAGGTTCGCTATGAATACGCTTCTATTCTCGAAGAAAACGGCTATTTTGCCCGTGCCATTGAGCAGATTAAGCAGGCAATAAGCGAAATGGGCGCGGACACGGCAAAATTAAAAAAGTCGACATTGCAATTTTTTTACGCGCAACTGCTGCTAACCGCCGATGCCGACAATCCCGATGCCCTCAAGGAATTTGAAACCGCCATAGAAGCCGGCTTTAATGACGAAGATGCCGTAAAAAAATTGCTGGAAGATACCCGCATTACCAAAGCAAACAGAGATGCGGTTCAGCGTCTGCTCGATGCCGGTCTAAAAAAGCCGGAAGAAAAAAAGGAAGAGAAAAAAGAAGAGAGCGCGGCGGAAGGCGAAAAAAAAGAAGAAGCCGCCGCCGAAAACCAGAATTCAAACAATGCCGCAACTACAGGCGGCTCATAAGAACGCGCTACGGCAGCGGCGCAAGCCGCTGCCTTGCTCATTCGTCTGTAAAACCGAACAACTTGACACCTTCGTCCGGGAATTTCTCCTTTACCTTGTCTATGGCGGTTTTTATGCGCCGCGCTTCGTCTTCTTCGCACCAAATAACGAACACAAAGTTCTCTTCGGGCCAAATCGCGTCTCCCATACGGGGTCCCGATGTGCCGATGCCGTGTACATTGGGTATCTTCGTATAATACTTTCCGGCGTCATGCTCTTTTAGCGCTTCCAGCAAATTCTCCTCTATGGAGTTATTGGCAATAATTTCTAGTCTTATCATAATTTTAAGATTCCTTATATTTATTTTTTGACAACCCTGCGGCTATGCGCTCGCGGCGGGCGGCGGCTTTTGCCTCGCGTTGGTCGGAACGCTTGTTGATAATAACATATATCGTAGGCATCAAAAACAGCGTCATTATTGTACCAAAGGTAAGTCCGCCGAGTACGGTCTTGCCGATTGGTCCTACCATCTCGCTGCCTTCGCCGGAGGTAAAAGCCATCGGTACCAAGCCCAGCACCGTAGTGAGGGTCGTCATCAGTATCGGGCGCAGGCGGTTTCCGGCGGCTTCCACGCAGGCATCGTTCAAACTATAACCGCGTTTGCGGAGCAGGTTCGTGTAGTCAACAAGCACAATGCCGTTGTTTACAATAACACCGAGCAGCACCAGAAGCCCCACGGCTGTAAGTACATTGAACATATCCCCGGTAAGGAAGTAAATGGCAATAATACCGATAAATGAAAGCGGTATCGTAAAAACAATGATGAACGGGTCGCGGAAACTTTCAAAAAGGCTTGCCATAACGCCGAATACAAGAAAGAGCGCCACAATCACTATCAGTACAAAGTTCTTCATCAGGTTAAGCATTTCCGAATTGTCGCCCGCATACTCGATGAGCAAGTCCTCTTCCTGCGGAATTTCCGACTGAATCAGCGCCCTCATCTTTCCTTCCAGCACATTCAACTTCGTTCCCGATTTGACGCCGGAAGTAACATGGATAACGCGGCTCTGATTTTCGCGGCTTATCGTCATAGGTCCGGTGCCGGGGTCGAAGTGCGCAAAGTTTGAAAGCGGGATGCGACTCTGCGTTACCGGGCTTGTTACAAAGATACGGTCAAGAGCGGGAAGGCTGTTCCTGTCCGCTTCCGCCAGTATCAGCACGACATCGTAGTCGTTGCTGCCCGCATGGTAACGGGTCGCGGTAAGCCCGTCCACGGCGGCTTTCAATTCGTTGCCCACCGTGTAGGCGCTCAACCCCAGCGCGTACATGCGCTCGCGGTCGAGGAGTATTTCGTACTGCGGAAGCCCGTCCTGCAAGTCAACCTGCGGGTCGGTAACTTCTTCCAAACGCTCCTTTAACAGCGCGGCTATCTTGTCCGCCGTTTCTTTGCCTCTTTTGAGGTCATCGGTGCGGAGTACTATGTCTACGGGGTTGCTGCTCCCGCCCATCATGCCGCCGCCGGAAAAGCGGAAACTTACGCCGGGAAAATCGTTAAAGTGCCGGCGCATCTTCGTTTTAATCTCTTCGGCATGGTCAATCCGCTGTTCAAATTTGGGCAGATTTATACGGAGGCTCCCCGAATGGCTCTGCGCCGACTGCATAAAGCCGCCGCCGCCGGCATTCCGCACGAGCGTTTCGTAGCCCCGCACCTCGTGTTCCACAATGTCCTGCAACTGGGAAAGCACCTGCGCGGTTTCTTCCAGCGGGGTGCCGAGCGGCATCGTTATGCTGATTTGCACGTTGTCTTCGTCTTCTGACGGCATAAAATGCCAGCCAATCTTCGGCACAAGGAAGATAGAACCTACAAAAAGCGCGAGCAGGAACAGGATAAAAAGCAGTTTGTGGCGGAGTACGCGCCGGACACCGTTCCGGTAAACATTATCAAGCCATGTAAAAAAGCCTTCAAAGCCGCGGTCGAGCGCCGCAAGCGGGCCGCGCAGCGGTTTTTGTTTACGGGTTACCAGCGGGAAGTAATGGCTTGCCAGTACCGGCACGAGGAATGTGGCGGTAAGGAGCGAAATTCCCAGCGATATAACGACGGTAAACGCAAGCCCCGCGAACATTTCTCCGGGCATCTCCAGCAAACCTTTGAACATTACCAGCGGCGCGAACACGCATATCGTTGTAAGCGTTGACGCGAAGATTGCCGTCAGCATTTCTGATGTGCCGAGTATGGCGGCGGGCATCAACTTTGCGCCCTTTTCCCGGTAATGGTAAATATTTTCCAAAATAACGATGGAGTTATCCACGAGCATACCTATACCGAGTACAAGCCCCGCAAGAGTCATCAGATTGAGAGTAAGCCCGGCAAAGTACATAAGCATAAGGGTAACGATGATAGATACCGGTATGCTTATACCGATTATCAGCGTGGGTTTTATCGAACGGAGGAAGAGGAACAGAATGAGAACGGCAAGTACAGCGCCGGATATGGCGGTGCTTGTTACCTGCGCGATGGATGTTTCGATTTGGTCGGTGGTGTTAAACAATTCGCTTATGTGAACATCGCCCGGTATCTGCGTTTTTATTCTGGGAAGGCGCGCGCGTATATCTTTGGCAACCTGCACCGAATTCTTGCCGCTCTGCTTTTGCACCGTCATCTGCACGGCGCGCACGCCGTTGACAAAAACCGCGCTCGTTTCGTCCTTGTAGCCTTCAAATACATTGGCTATATCGCGCAATTTGACCGGTATAGGCTGCTGCACCTGCCCGTTCACATAGCCGCCGCCTTTATACGCCACTACCGTGTTGCGGATGTCGTCCAGCGAATCGTACTCGCCCATCGTGGTAAGAATGTACGAAAGCCCGCCTTCGGTTATCGTTCCGGCGGCTACCTGCGAATTCTGCGCCGCCACCAAACTCTGAATTCCGGTAACGGTAAGGTTGTACGCTTCCAGCCGCGATTCGGGTATCTCGACCCGGATGATTTTTTCCCTGCCGCCGGAGACGCTTGCCGTGGCGACACCGTTTATCTGTTCGAGGCGCGGCACTATCGTATCGTCAACCAGTTGGCGCAGTTCATCGGCGCTGCGGGTTTCGCTCGTTACCATAAGCCCCATGATAGGTATCATTGACGGGTCGAAGCGGAAGATGGTCGGAGCGTCCGCCCCTGTCGGCAGGTAACGCTTTATGCGTTCCAGCGCGTCCCGCACCGAGTTTGAGGCGTCTATCAGGTCGGTACCGTAGGTAAATTCCATGATGACCATGCTGGAGCCTTTGGACGAGGACGAGGTAACCTTTTG
>JAIROZ010000083.1 GCA_031257255.1 Spirochaetaceae bacterium
TTTGCCTCCTTTTAGGCTATCCACAACAGAACTGTCCTGCGCCGGCAATTTTAGCGGTAAAAGAAAAACAAGCAGCGCAAACGCTAAGAACTTATTGTTCATACTATTTCTTGATAAATTGCGATAAAACCGAAAGTCCCGCGCAAATATCTGTTCCATTGCTTGCGGTCATCTTACCGTGCCTGATGGAATAGTCGAATTTTCCTTTTAGAATACTGCCGGTAAAAACAGAAACGGTATTACCGATAATATTTGTATTTGGAACATTATAATATGTTGAATCACCGGAAATATGAATTTTATTTTCCACAGTTATCGTAAAATACGGCGCGGACTGCGGGTCTTTCACACTGTACCAGTCTCCAATGAGTTCAACCGGAAGTGCGCTTCCTTGCGGTTTTTCGCCGGCTTTGATAAACGAAGCGGCGGTTTGAATATCTTGATTATCTTTGAACAACCCAGATTTGGTACGCATACTCAATTCGCCGGTTTTATTGATGTCGTAATAGAACGCCCCCAATTCCCTGCTGCTGCTGTTTTTGTCCTTAAAACGGACATGGTCTCCCGCTACGGTTACCGTGTAATAGTTATTTTCCGCAACATACCCTTCTCCATCCTTAGTTATGGCAAAGGCAAATTTATAGGGGTCATCTTTATTGTACCACTCTCCAGCAAGTTCAGAAGGAATATCCCCGCTTTCTTCGATAGAGCCGTCGCAGCCTGTAAGCGCAATGCTCAAAACAAATAAAAAACCAAATGTCATTTTCATTTTATTAACTCCTCTTCCGGTTTTAAGACGCAATGCGCCTGACTTTTTGTATTATACAATGGAATTATGTACACCGCAAGAGCGCGCATTGACGATTTTAATAGTGTAATCTACACTCCTTCATTAAAGATAATAGGAGATTATTATGAAGGCACAAAAATTTATTATTAGTATTTTATTTTGCGCGGCGCTTGGTTTTACCGCTTGCGGCGCGGCGGGCAGCGCGGCAAAAGCGGGACCGCAACTGGTGGTTTTTCAGTCTGATTTTGGATTAAAAGACGGTGCCGTATCGGCAATGAAAGGCGTAGCAATGGGTGTTTCCGGCAGCCTAAAATTGTTCGATTTGACGCACGAAATTCCCCCATACAGCATTTGGGATGCGGCATACAGGCTGTATCAGACGGCGGAGTATTGGAGTCCCGGCACAGTTTTTGTCTCGATTGTAGACCCAGGAGTCGGGACTGAGCGGCTTTCTGTTGTTCTTAAAACGAAGAGCGGGCATTATTTTGTAACGCCCGATAACGGTACTCTTACACTTGTGGCTGAAAAATTCGGCATTGAAGAAGTCCGTCAGATTGACGAGGCTGTAAACCGCCGAAAAGATTCCGAAAAATCCTACACTTTCCATGGGCGCGATGTTTACGCCTACACCGGTGCGCGGCTTGCTTCCGGCGCGATAACATTTGAGCAAGTCGGGCAAAAATTGCCGGCACAGGTCGAGAAGATTCCCTACGAAAAGGCACGGCTTGAAGGCGCAACTCTATTCGGCGCAATACCGGCGCTTGATATTCAGTATGGCAATGTTTGGACAAACATAGCCCGCGAAACCGCGCAAGGGCTTAATATCGAAACAGGCAGTTTGTGGACGGTGGAAATTTTTGAAGGCGGCAAACCGGTTTTTAAGGATGTCATTCCTTTTGCCAACAGTTTCGGCGATGTGCCGGAAGGCAAAAACCTTATGTATTACAACAGCCTTGATTCGCTATCTTTTGCGATAAATATGGATGACTTTGCTACAACCTACAACATTGGCTACGGCGGCGAATGGAGCGTCCGCATAACCAAACAGTAACATTACGGCAGGGCTGGTAAGATTCTTTCTCTAGCCCTGCTCCGCCGCCGGAAGGGCTATCTTTACAGTATTAATCTTGCGTCCTTCGATGTCCTGCATTATGAATTCGATATTATTAAAAGTTATCTTCTCGCCCTGAATGGGGATTTTACCAAAGAGGTTGAAGACGAAGCCGCCCAGAGTATCAAAGTCGCTGGCAGGGAGTTCGAGCCCCAATTCTTCGTTAAGGTCTTCAAGATTTACGCGGGCATCGCAGAGGAAAGCGGTATCGGAAAGGCGCACTATGTCTTCGCGCTCGTTATCAAATTCATCCTGAATATCGCCTATTATTTCTTCGAGTATATCTTCCATAGAAACGATACCGGACACTCCGCCGTATTCGTCCACAACAAGCGCTATGTGCAAATGCCGGCGCTTGAATTCGCGCAATAGTTCGTCTATATGTTTCGATTCGGGAACAAAGTACGGCTGGCGTACTAATTTTTCGATATTGAATTCTTCCTTGCGCACAAGAGCGCGGAGTACATCCTTGACATAGAGAATTCCGGTAACATTATCTATCGTTCCTTTGTAGACGGGAAAGCGGCTATGTTCATTTTCGGAGATGAGTGAGAGAATTCCATCCGCTTCCGTTTCGCTGTTAAGGAAGATAGTGTCGATACGGGGCACCATTACCTCTTTGACGGTAGTGTCCGAGAATTCGATGACGCTTTTTATCATCTCTTGCTGTTCTTCTTCGAGATTTTCGATAGCCTTTGCGTCCGCCGGAGAGATGGCGGAATTTTTGCCGCCGCCTTTTTTGAATAATTTATTTAGAAGCGATTTGAAGAAAGCGCCAATACTTAAATTGCCGTCGTCCATCCTTGTAATTCCTTGAGCATAGCCTCTTGCCGCATAAGCATAGGTTCGCCCGGTTCGTTTCCGGCATGGTCGCAGCCTGCAAGGTGGAGTATGCCGTGTATAAGAAGCCGCCGTAATTCTTCGTCTGCCGGCACTCCGGCAAGGCGGGCGTTTTCCTTCATATCTTCCAATGAAATAACTATGTCGCCGGCGGGCTTATAGACGCCGCATTTTTCGCCTTCCAGCGCTGTGTAGGGAAACGAAAGCACATCGGTCGGGACATTCTGCCCTCTAAAGCGTTTATTTAACTCTTGTATAAAATTGCTGCCGCAAAAAAGCAGGGAGAGTTCCCTGCGGCAAAAGCCCGTTTTTTCCATTGCCGCCCGGCAGTATGCAGCCGCGCCGTCCGCCCATGCGGGTAAAGGAATGCCCTCCGCTCTTACTTCAACTTTGTTCACTTTTTATCCAAGGTAGCCTTTTGCTTTTAGCAATTCCGCGTTGAGGATGCCGCCGCCAGCCGCGCCGCGCACCGTATTGTGAGAAAGCCCTACAAAGCGTACATCAAATACATTGCAGGGACGGAGCCTGCCTACGGTTACAGCCATAGCCTTGTGGACATCGCGGTCTTTGGCAGGCTGCGGACGGTTCGGCTCTTCGCGTACAATTATGGGAACTTCGGGTGCCATAGGAAGGGCAAGTTCCTGCGGAAGCGCGCGGAAGGAACGCCAGATTTGTTTTATTTCTTCTAATGAGGGTTTTTTTGCGCCGAATTCGAGCGAGACTGTCGCCGTATGTCCGTTGCTAACGGGGACGCGGTTGCAGTGAGCGCTTATTAGCGGGGCGGCGGCGTTCTTTATTATGCCGCCTTCTATAGTCCCCAGAATTTTGAGCGGCTCGCGCTCCGATTTTTCTTCCTCGCCGCCAATGTACGGGACTATGTTGTCAAGGACATCGAGGCTTGGAACGCCGGGATAGCCCGCGCCGGAGACTGCCTGCATAGTATTTACAATCATTCGTTTTATTTCGTAATCCTTTTGGATGAGCGCCCAGATAGGCGTCATATAACTTTGAATTGAGCAATTTGGTTTTACGGCGATAAAGCCGTGTTCCCAGCCGCGCCGTTTTTTTTGCTGAGGGATGATGTCCGCATGGCGCGGGTTTACTTCGGCTATCAGCATGGGGACATCTTCCGTCCAGCGGTTAGCCGAAGCATTAGATATGACAGGGATTCCGGCGGCGGCATAGGCATCTTCCAGCGCGATGATTTTGTCTTTGTCCATTTCCAGCGCCGAAAAAACAAACGCGAGATTTCCCGCCTTTGCTTCCGCCGCCGCAGCCGCTATATCGCCGGCATCGCGCACCGTTAGTTTTCCAACGGAGGGCGCGTAAGTTTCGCGCAAATGCCAGCGTCCATCTATAGCCTGTTCGTAAGGCTGTCCGGCGCTCCGCGGGGATGCCGCAGCATAAGACACCTCGAACCAGGGGTGGTTGTTAAGGAGCGCGATATAATTTTGCCCTACCATTCCGGTAGCGCCTAAAATTCCAACGGGTAGTTTTTTCATTTATTGCTGTGTTCTCAAAAAAAGTGTATACTGATTACAAGAGGTTGTCAATGAGCCGTTTATTTAAATTTTCAGTTGTATTTTTTCTTGTTCTGAGCGCCGCGTTTTTTTTCACTTGTGAAGCTTTAACTTTTTCCATGCCCGAAAAAGGCACGGAAGAACCTGAAGACGAGGATAAAAACGGCGAACAGCAGACTCCGCCTGCGCCGGAAGGGTCTACCATATTTGTAGAGCCAAAAACTTTATTTACCTCAGCCTATGTACAGTACACAGACGGCAAAACGGACTCTGTAGAAGTACAATCGGGCGCTATCGTAGTTCCCAAAGAAAGCAATGGAAAAACAATTTACTCCATATCTTTTTCTCCAAAAGGAACAAATATACTTATAGGGCGCAAAGCGGGCGAAGAAATCAACTTAAAATTCAATGACGAAGGAACGCAACTTGAATATCGTTACGGGGACAATGGTTTGGGAGGCAAACCGGTGCTGATAGGCAGTTATCAGGAACTTATAAAGATAAGAGATGCTTTCGATAAAACCAAACTGGACTCCGGGAAAGTAAAGTCTCAGTATGTAGACATTATTCAGGATGGAGACATAGACCTTTTTGGCAGCAATATTTACAAGAACGGTGTTTACAGAACTTGGCAGCCTATAGGAACCATTGTAAATGGCGAGGCTAATGGCGGTGTTTCAGAAGGAGATGTACTGTTTACAGCGACTTACGAAGGAAACGGGAAAAAAATTCTCAATATGAAGATAGAAACCGACCAGAACTTTCAGGGATTTTTTGCCGGCATAGGGGTGCACGAAAGCGGGACAAAGGGTAAAGTAAGAAATTTAATTATCCAGAACTCTTATGTTGAATCGGGGGATACCAGCGGAATTTTGACAGGGATAAATATGGGAATAATCGAAAATTGCATAGTCCGCGACAGTACGATAACACGAGCGCTTGTTGCCGGAAAGGGCAGAAGTCTTGGCGGAATTTGCGGTTCTAACATTTCCGGCGGAGAGATAACAGCCAGTTATTTTATAGGCAAGGTAGAAGGTTTTGATACTTTGGGCGGCATAGCGGGCGTAAACAATGGCGCGATAATGGGATGCTGGCATTTTGGCGATGTTTTAATATATATAGGCGGGAGCGGCGCTGATTCGCGCCACATAGCCGGACGCATTACAGGCGGCGGAAAAATGTACTGCTATTGGTTCGGCAATATTGACAATAACGGCGCGCAAATTATAGACACCGAGGATGTACAATTTTCGGCAGCCCAATGGCCATACTTTCCATCAGACAACGATACAAATGCTGATGCCCCATGGTCGGAGTACAGGATGCGCGATAGTAAAGTGTCCGGCAGGTGGGAATCAATTGGAACTCCCTCAGATACGCCTACCCGCAATACTCTGCCGAAACTCTGGTTTGATAGATGAAATCTTAGAAAACTCTAAAGTCTAAAGTAAAATATGCCGATAATGGTAAAAATACTATTTGTGTTTGGAGGAAGAATTATGCTCAAAATTGGGAAAATACAAGGGGTAAGTTTTGTTTTATTTCTTTGTTTTGCCGCCTTAACAAATGCGGGGGCGCAGGCAAAAATAGACAAAAACAAGAAACTGGACGAGTTGCAAAAGGTTGACCCGTCAAAATTGACCGGCGTCTGGGAATGTCAAGGGAGGCTGGAAATTGACGGCAATTCCGATGTGGAGACGATTCAGTTTAACGAAGACGGGTCAATAATCTACCGTCTTAACGGTCAAATAGGGCTTTTCCCCACGCCCTACACTTATGTAAGCAATTACGGGCAAATAGAAATTAAGGCGGTGTTCGATTTTTACCTTATAGAGGGCAGCCTGATTGTTCAATTTGCGGACAAGCGGGTTAAGAATTTTACCCGGCGAAGAACCGCGCCTTCTCAACAGCAACAGGCGCAGCAACGCCAGATGGGGCAGCAACAGGTTCCTCAGCAGCAAACGCCGCCGGTATATCAACAGCAAGTTCCGCAGCAACAACCGCCGGTATACCAAACTCCGCAGGGCAGTCAAAGCCAAAATCTCAATCCATATTTAAGGTAGCCGCCGTCCCAAAAGGCGCTCCGCAAGCGCACAGTCGCCTGCGGCGAGCGCCGCTCTTATGCGGCTTGAACTGACGGGGAGACCGCCGTCCATAACGGGCGGTATAATTTCTACCCGTCTTCCGCCGTAGGGGATGCGGGACGCGCCCCCTGTTTCCACAAATTGTTTTATGCGGGCGGCGTTCATCCGGTTAGAGCCGCAGTGAAAGTCCTGTCCTACCGCCATATAGCGCATTCCCGCTTTTTCGAGGAGTACGCCTATAAATTCCTCGCCGGTCATCGCGGCAAATTCGGGGGTAAAGTCTATCAGGATACAATAATTTAGCCCCGCGCCTTCTAACAGGGCGAGTTTTTCGTCCAAAGTGGTGATGTCCTGCGTTGTTTTTTTCGGAAAAAGAACGCGGCGGGGGTTCTGCCGGAAGGTAACGGCGGCGCTTTCGATACGCGGAAACCCAATCCCGGTAAATCCGTCCGTAAATCCGCTGTCGGCAGGCGGCAGCGCCGGTTGAGCGCAAACACGCTTTAGAAGTTCGCGGTGCCCCCGATGAACGCCGTCAAAAACACCGGTGGTAATCGCCAAGCCGGCGGTGCCGGAAGCCCTAAAACCATTTTCCAGAAGTTCACCCCAAGAAATAATTTGCATAGAGGTATGTTAGCACGAATGGGGAATTTGGTGTATCATACCGGCATGTATAGTAAAACTTTTGCATACCTTTTATGGTTCTTTTCGGGCTGCGGCTGGCTTGGGCTTCACCGTTTCTATCTTCGTAAACCGGCTACCGCTGTACTCTGGATGTGCACCGGAGGTCTCTTTGGTATCGGTTCGATATATGACCTTATCACGCTCGGTTCTCAGGTTGATAACGCCAATATGCGCGCCGCTTTGTTTAACGGCTCCGCCGCCTCTGCCGCTGCTGCTTACGGCGCCGGTTTTGCCGGCGGCACGCGCTTTGTCCGCGATGGTTCTTCCCGCATAGTCCGCGACAAGGAAACGGCGGAACGCGCCGTACTCCGTCTGGCAAAGGCAAACAACGGCATTATCACCGCCGCAGATCTCTCGCTTGAAACCGGCATCACTATGGACGAAGCGAAGAAAAAACTCGAAGAACTTGCCGCCAAAGGTCACATCGATATGCGCGTAAAAAGCAACGGAGCGCTCGTTTTTACCGTGAATGAATTTTTACAGGACGAAAGCGGGTTTGAGGCGTGAGTAGTGAGTAGTGGACAGTGGGTAGTGGACAGATTTTTGTCCGCAAACCAAGTACTAGCGAAGTTATCTGCGTTAGTACTTGGCTTGCTTCTTGAATGGGTGCTGTCCACTGTCCACTGTTCACTGTCCACTAAATCAGTCTACTAAATTAATATATGGAAACTTAAAATTATGATTCTACAATCCTTTATTGAATTGGCGCAAAGGCGAATCCTCATTCTTGACGGCGCGATGGGTACAATGGTACAGACCTTCAACCTTACTGAAGAAGATTACCGGGGGGCGCGGTTTGCCCGTCATCCCGAAAAACTGAAGGGCTGTAACGATGTACTCTGCCTTACCAAACCCGAAGTTATCGAGGATATTCACCGGCAGTATCTGGAAGCGGGCGCGGATATTATCGAAACCTGCAGTTTTAACGCTACCGCCGTTACTCTTGCCGACTACGGGCTGGAAGACAAAGCCCGCGAGATAGCCGCCGCCGCCGCCGCCTGTGCCCGCCGCTCTGCGGACGCTTACTCAACGCCGGAGCGCCCGCGTTTTGTGGCGGGTGTGCTTGGTCCCACAACCAAAAGCGCGTCCCTCCCTGTGGATGCCGCCGATATGTCATCCCGCGCCATCACATGGGATGCCTTGTACGCCGCCTACTACGATAATGCCTGCGGGCTTCTGGATGGAGGCGCGGACATTCTTCTTATAGAAACGATATTTGATACGCTAAACGCGAAGGCGGCAATAGCGGCTTGTCTGGACGCGCTCGAAGGATGCGGCAGGCTTCCGCAGTCCTCAGCGCCGCTGCCCATAATGCTTTCGGCGACAGTATCGGACAAATCCGGGCGGCTCTTGTGCGGGCAAACGGTGGAGGCATTTTGCGCCTCTGTTTCCCATGCCCGCCCCGTGGCGCTTGGGCTTAACTGTTCGATTGGAGCGGCAGATATGGAACCGCTGGTTCGCAAGACTGCCGAAACGGCGGCTTGTCTTGTAAGCGCCCACCCTAACGCCGGACTCCCAAACGAAGCCGGCGCTTATGACCAAAGCCCCTCACAAATGGCGGCGCAAGTAAAGAAGTACATAGAAGGCGGCATAGTAAACATAGTCGGCGGCTGCTGCGGCACCACCCCCGCCCACATCAAGGCGCTTGCGGAAATAGCCCGCGATGCGCCCCCGCGCCCGCTGCCAAACCGCCCGCCCCGGTTGCGCCCGGCAGGACTTGAAATAGTGGACAGTGGACAGTGGACAGTGGACAGTGTCCGTTCAGGTAACAATACAAATTCTAACGAAGAAAACACCGTTAGTACCGGTAAAGCGGACAAAAATCTGTCCACTGTCCACTCGCCACTGTCCACTGCTAAAAATCTGTCCACTACCCACTCGCCACTGTCCACTAATAAACTCTACATCTGCGGGGAAGGCGGCAACGCGCCGGGGAGCAAGAAATTCTTGGAGGCGTTAAAGGCGGGTGATTACAACAGGTGCCTCCGGCTTATGCGCGAGAATGTAAAGACCGGCGTTGACATGATAGACATCTGCGCTGATGACGGGCTGCTCGATGTTGCCGCCGAAATGCGCCGGCTGGTCCTTGCCGCCGGTGCCGAACCCGCGATAGCCCGCGTTCCGTTTGTGCTGGACTCCTCAAGTTGGGAGGCAATGGAAGCGGCGCTAAAATGCGTTACCGGTAAACCCATCGTCAATTCGATTACCTTAAAAGACGGCGAAGATGAATTTTTACGCCGGGCGCGGCTGGTCAGGCGTTACGGGGCGGCGCTTGTGGTAATGCTCTTTGATGAGCATGGTCAGGCGGACACCCGCGAACGCAAAATAGGGATAGCCCGCCGCGCTTTCGGTCTACTGCAAAGCATAAACTTTCCGCCGGAAGACATCATATTTGATATGAATGTACTAGCCGTTGCCACAGGCATACCCGCCCACGACCGCTATGCGCTCGACTTTATCAACGCCATTAAGCCGGTATTGGCGCTCCATCCTGCCGTCAATGTTTCCGCCGGTGTTTCCAACCTCTCCTACAGTTTCCGGGGTAACTCAGCCATAAGACGGGCAATGCACGCCGTCTTTCTGCGCCTCTGCCAAGCCGAAGGTATGAAGCTTGCCATCTGCGCCCCGGACGCCCTCTCCCATTATGACACACTCGATGACGAACTCCGCCAACTTGTCGAAGACATATTGCTGGTACGCGGAAACATAGAAGACGCGGTAAAGAAATTGGTAGCAGTGGGCAGTTCTTTAGCAGTGGACAGTGGACAGTGGACAGTGGACAGTGTCCGTTCAGGAAGCAAACCAAGTACTAACGCAGATAACAATGTTCATTCTGATATATCGGACAAAAATCTGTCCACTGTCCACTCGCCACTGTCCACTCTCCTCATTGCCGGCGAAGAAGAAGGGATAGAGGATGCCATACGGGACGCGCTAAAGACGCGGAGCGCTCTTGAAATTGTTGAAGGTCCGCTTATGGAAGGGATGAAGGAAGTAGGCGCACGTTTTGAAAATGGCGCGATGTTTCTTCCGCAGGTGCTAAAGAGCGCCCGTGTTATGCAACTGGCGGTGGCGGCGCTGGACTTTCAGTCTGCGGCGGCGTCTGACGCGCCCAATGTTCCACGCGCACACCGTCCGAAAATTGTGCTTGCAACCGTCAAGGGCGATGTTCACGATATAGGCAAGAATATTGTGGGTATAGTGCTGGGCTGCGCCGGTTTTGATGTGATAGACCTCGGCGTTATGACTCCGCACGAAAAAATCCTGCAAACGGCAAAGGACGAAAACGCAAGCCTTATCGGGCTTTCCGGGCTTGTAACGCCGTCCTTAAACGAAATGATTACGGCGGCGCGGGCGCTGGAAGAAGGCGGATTTTCGGCGCCGCTCCTTGTAGGCGGGGCGGCGGCAAGCCTTGTCCACACGGCGCTCAAGATAGCGCCGGAATATTCCGCGCCGGTAGTCTATGTACACGATGCAAGCCGTGCCGCGTCTGCCGCCCGTGAACTATTGTCGGATAAACTCCGCCCCGCTTTCCTTGAAACGCTAAAACAAGAGTATGCGCAGGCGGCGGAACGGCACCGCAAAATGGAAGAGCGGCGGAAAACACTCACGTTGGAAGAAGCGCGGAAAAATAAGGTGCGCCTTGATTGGAGTTAGGGCAGCGCGAGGCGGGGAAGCACTTTGGGGGCTTGCCGCTTTTTTTAATCGCCGGTAGAATGTTCTATGTTCTTTATTGAAAACTTAGTTTTTAGTAAAAAATATTGAGGAGAAATAAATGGCAGCAGCAAGTAAAAATGCCCGTGCCGGCAGCGCAAAACAGAAATTCTTTTGTTCCTGCGGCGGGGAAATTAAAATGAAGACCCTATTCGAAGGCGGTAAACTGAAGAATATGGCAGAATGCGAAAAATGTAAGAGGACAGAAAGGCGTCCTTCTGACTTCAAATAGGGGGTAAATTTTGGCAGGCAAAAGTCATTCAGCCCAAAAGCGCCACCGCCAAAGCGAAGAGCGCAGAATCAGAAATAAGGCGGTAAAAAGTTCCGTCCGTACCAGTGTCCGCAAGTTTACCGAACAAGTTGTAGGCGGTAAAAAAGACGAAGCAGCATCCGCGCTCAAAGAAATGGTCAAGAGGATTGACACAGCGGCACGGAAAGGCATAGTTAATAAAAAAGCGGCGGCACGCAAAAAATCCCGTATGCAGAAACGATATAATGCTATGAGCGCGGGATAAACTTTTCGTTCAATAATGGTAATAGGGAGGGATTACCTGTATGGAAACAGAAAAACTTACCAGAAACGACCTTATCGCTGCCGTATGGCAAAAAACCGGCATGGATAAGCGCGATGTAACAGAATGTTACGAAAACATTATAGAAACGATAAAACAGGCGCTTGAGCGGCAAATGGTTGTTGAGTTGCGCGGTTTTGGTACTTTTTATGTCCATATACGGAAGGCTCGCAAGAATGCCCTCAACCCCAAAACCCGCGAACTGGTACCTTCCCGCCCGCACGGCACCTGCCTGTTCAAGCCCGGCATAGAATTAAAACACAATGTATGGAAACTTGATTCGCCCCCGCAAGACGGCGCTCCCACATAAAGACACCCCAAAAAGTCTTCTTTTGTCTCTATTATTCAAGTTCAGCCTTGTTTTAGCAGCATCTCTGCTGTACGCATTTGCTTTTCCTAATCCGCTTTTGCCAAACGGATTTGCTCCCGCCGCCTTTGCCGCCTACTTACCGCTTTTTTTTCTTATCTGTATTTCAAACTTGCGTGAGGCATCATTTTTCGGGCTCGTATATGGGGCGCTTTCCAACTCTCTTTTTAGTTACTGGCTTTCGGCGTTCCACCCGCTGGCGCTGCCGCTTGTAGTCTGCGTTAAGGCTTTCTACAACGCGCTCTTTTTTGCCGTCCTTTGCGGCGCGGGGCGTCTTTGTAAGCACAATGCGGCGCTTGTCCAAACTCTTCTTTGGGTAGGTTTTGAATACCTGCAAAGTCTGGGCTATTTAGGTTACACATACGGCTTTGCCGGTTACAGCCAGTGGAACAACATCCTGCTCTTGCAAACAGCGTCAATTACCGGCGTTTGGGGCATATCAGCGCTGGTAATTTTCCCGCAAGCCTGGTTAGTGGGTTGCCGGTTGCCGGTTGCCGGTTGCCGGTTGCCGGTATGTCCTGATATACCGGACAAAAACCTACCCACTACTCACTACTCACTACCCACTACCCACTACCCACTACCCACTACTCACTACCCACTACCCACTACCCACTACTCACTACTCACTAAAACAAATCTATGCGCTGCTATAGCCTACCTACTGCTTCTTGCCGTCTGTCTTGCGCGGGGCGCGTTTTTTAGGGGTGAGTACGCTTCTCTCCCTCATAAACAGATAGCGCTGGTTCAGCAAAATGATAATCCGTGGAAGTCTTCGGTTGCGGATTTTCGCGCAACGCTGGGGACGCTTCTAAAATTGAGCGATGAAGCGCTTACGGAAGACGGGGGGAATGTGCCGGCATTAGTTGTTTGGCCCGAAACGGCATTCGTCCCTACTATAGACTGGCATATCCGCTATCGCACCGACCCCGCATACTACGAACTGGTAAAAGAGTTGACCGGTTATCTTGCCAAAAACGGATTTCCTTTTCTGATAGGCAATGATGACGGCAGGCGCGATGAAAGCGCCGAAGGCTTAGTCCGCGTTGACTATAATGCCGCCGTTCTTTTTGAACAAGGCGAAATTACGGGTGTCTATCATAAACAGCGCCTTGTACCCTTTGCCGAGCATTTTCCATACAAAAAATTTTTTCCGCGTTTTTACGCCTTTTTGCAAAAGGCGGGATTTTCGTTCTGGGAAGCGGGCAAAGAGCCGAAAGTTTTTGAGGCGGGCGGCTTCCGTTTTTCGCCGCTTATCTGTTTTGAGGATGGGTTTGGGTATCTTGCGCGGGAAAGAACGCGGATGGGGGCGCAGGTTCTTGTCAATATGACTAACGATTCGTGGGGGCGCTCGCTTCCCTGCCAGATGCAGCACCTTGCCATGTCCGTCTTTCGCGCTGTGGAAAACCGCCGCTCTGTGGTACGCGCCGCCGCCTCCGGGCAAACCTGCGCCATAGCGCCGGATGGGCGCATCATCAAAATGGCGGCACCATTTACGGCAGCAGCATTAAGCGCCGCCGTGCCGCTTACCGAAGCCAAAACCTTTTATACAAAATACGGCGACTGGTTCCCGGTGCTATGCCTTATTATTGCGGCGGCGGCGCTGATAGCGCCGTTTTTAGCGCCCTTCACAGCGCGGGTGAAGGCGCGGATTTTCCGTACATTGTGATAAGTGTTTCGCCGGAATATGCCGAAGCCGAAATAACTAAGACGCCCGCAATGTAAACCGCCTGCTACAGTGGGTAGTGAGTAGTGAGTAGTGAGTAGAAGTTTGAGCCGGTATATCAGTTCTAACGGTGATATCTTCGTTAGAATTTGATATATCGGACTGAACTCTACCCACTGTTTCACTACCCACTACCCACTGTTTCGCTGTCCACTGTCCACTGTCCACTGTCCACTGTTATACTTACCCTATGAACGAACGTCTGGAAGCGGCGCTAAAGCGGTACGGCGAAGTAACCGCGCTTATCGAAGACGCCGAACTGGTAAAAAATCAGCAAAAATACAAAGAAACGATGAAGGAATACGCCGTTTTACGCGAGATAGCCGAAAAACAAAGCGAAATTGAAAGCCTGCAAAAGAGTATAGAAGAGATAAAAGCGCTCATCGCGGACGAGAAGGACGGCGAAATGCGCGACCTTGCAAAAGAAGAACTGCGGACGCTGGAAGCAAAATTACCGGCGGCGGAAGAGGCGCAAAAATTACTCCTTATACCGAAAGACCCGCTTGACGACAAAAATATCATCATGGAAATACGCGCCGGCACAGGCGGCGAGGAGGCGGCGCTCTTTGTAGCAGACCTCTACCGTATGTATTCGCGCTTTGCCGAAACACGGGGCTGGAAATTCGAGATTATGAACCTGAACGAAACTGAATTGGGCGGCTTTAAGGAAATTGTGTTTTCGATAACCGGCGAGCATGTCTACGAAAACCTGCGTTACGAGTCCGGCGCGCACCGTGTTCAGCGGGTGCCGGAGACCGAAGCGTCCGGGCGCATCCACACTTCCGCCGTTACGGTAGCCGTGCTGCCGGAAGCGGAAGAGACGGAAATCGAAATCAAGCAGGAAGATTTACGCATCGATGTGATGAGGGCGGGCGGTCCGGGCGGGCAGTGCGTCAACACAACGGACAGCGCCGTCCGCATAACCCACTTGCCGACCGGCTTGGTCGTAATTCAGCAGGACGAAAAAAGCCAAATCAAAAACAAGGCAAAGGCGCTCCGTGTACTCCGCGCCCGTCTTTTCGAGTTGGAAGAGTCGAAGAAAAACGCCGAGCGTTCCGCCGCCCGAAAAAACCAAGTCGGCACCGGCGACCGCAGCGAACGCATACGCACCTACAACTTCCCGCAAAACCGCCTTACCGACCACCGGATAAACCTCACCCTCTACAAACTGGACGCGGTAATGCAAGGCGACTGCGGCGAACTCTTTGACGCCCTCAAGTTGAACGCAAGGGAGGGGGTGTAGTGGACAGTGGACAGTGGACTGATTTAGTGGACAGTGGACAGTGGACTAATTTAGTGGACAGTGGACAGTGGACAGTGAACAGAGCCCACTCAAACAGGAATACAAATTCAAACGCCGATAACTTCGCTAGTACTGATTTTGCGGACAAAAATCTGCCCACTACCCACTACCCACTACCCACTCTCATCTGCTTACTGCTCGCGTTTGCCTCTTGTGCCCGTGAAAAGCCTGTGCTTACAAGCCTTGAACCCGGAATGGCAAACGCCGGCGAGTATATTACAATATACGGCAAGGGCTTTGGCGAGGAACGCGGCGAATCGTACATTACCATAGCGGGCGTACAACCAACCGCGTCATCTTACAGCGTTTGGACAGACGACACCATAACATTGCGGCTGCCGGAAACTGGCGATTCCGGACTTGTCTATGTTTACAAAAGCGCCAATAAAAACGGCGGCAAAAGCAATCCGCTAATCTTTCTTTCAAGTTCCGGTATTCCGCGTTTGGTGCGCCAAACACGAACTGGAGCGCCGTTTATAGACAACACCATTCCGGCAGACGGCGGTTTTGCGGGAACGCTTGTAACCATACGCGGCAGCGGCTTTGGCGAAAGCCGGGGAAAACGCGCCGCCGGTTCCGCCGTACGCTTCACTTCCGTAGGAAGTGCCACTTCCATAGGAAGTGCCGCTTCCGTAGGGAGCGCCGCTTCCGTAGACAACATAAATGGCGAAGGCTTTATCGAACCGGACGAAAATTCCGGCGCGTATGAATCGTGGAAGGAAAGAGAAATCATCGTTCGTATTCCCGATGGAGCGCAGAGCGGCGGACTCTCAGTTGTAACGGAAAAAGGCGAAAGCGCGGCGCGTCCCTTTGCCGTCCGTTATCAGGGCGGCGGCAAGCGCGTTCATAGCAAACAGACCTACGCCGTCTCCTACACCGTTGATATTCAGATTAAAAAAGCGGACGGCGGAAACCTTTACCTGTGGGTGCCAAAACCGCAAAGAACGGCGGCGCAAAATCCGCATAAAATTAGCGCATCCCCAGAACCATTTTTGGAAGACTACTCAGGGCTAACCCTCTTTAAATTTTCCGGGCTTGAAGGCAGAGAGAAAAAGCAAGCCTACATCGAAGCGCTTGTCGATGTTCACGCATTTGAAACTACGATAGACCCCGCCGCCATTAACACCGCCCCTCCGTCCGGTCCCGAAAAAAAATACCTTGAAGAAAGCCCGCTCGTTCCCTCATCCGATACGGCGGTAAAATCGGAAGCGGCGCGTATCATCGGGGCGGAACGCAACCCTTACCGGAAGGCGCTGCTCATTTACCGCGCCCTCATTAAGGAATACCGCCTCCACTTTGAAAGACAGGCGGCAGGCGGGGCGCTTGCCGTGCTGCAATCGAAAACGGCGGACTCCTACTCGGCAGCCCTGCTCTTCTGCGCCCTTGCGAGAGCGGGGGGTGTCGCGGCGCGTCCTGTTGCCGGCGTACTTATAGACCGCGAAAATATCGCGCACCGCCATTTTTGGGCGCAATTCTGGCTTGAAAATTTTGGCTGGGTTCCTGTGGACATTATGCTCGGCGCATCGGCAACACCGGGCGCTTGGGCACTCCGCGCCGATGCGGCGGATTACTACTTCGGCAGCCTCGATAACCGGCGCATCGTTTTTTCTGAAGGCGAAATCGAGGTCTCAAAAATAGACCGCGAGGGCGGACGCACCGCCGTCTTTGAACGCGGATTGGGGCTGCGTTCAATTTTTGAAGAAGCATCGGGCGCTCTGGAAGCATGGTCTTCGGTATGGGGCGAGGTCGTTGTAAATAACGCATACTGAGCACTCTCCTTTAGCAATGACAAAGCAATGAAAAAAATCGGCACGGAAAACGAAAGCGCCCTTCATAATGCGTTAAAAAATTTATACACGAACTACAACGGCAATACCGAAGTGGAAGCCGGCGGCTTTATCTGCGATGGCTTTTTGGATGACGGCACAATAATCGAAGTGCAACTCGGCAATTTTGCGCCGTTAAAACGCAAGGCGGAGGAATTGTGCAAGACCCGCAAACTAGTGGTTGTTTTTCCGGTTGTTCAAAAAAAAGAGATACACACTTTTGACGCGGAAGGCAACCTCGTTTTGCGCCGAAAAAGCCCGCGCAAAGGAACCGAATGGGACTTGTTCAAATCCCTTGTCTACGCGCCCGCGCTGCCATTGCAAAAAAACTTTAGCATCGACCTTGCCTTTATTGACATTATCGAATGGCGCTCGCGTGACGGCAAAGGCTCATGGCGCAGAGGCGGCGTAAGCATAGCCGGCAAAACCCTTAGCGCATGGCATGGCTCGCAGCGGCTTGCTTCGCCGGAAGATTACAGGCGCTTTGTTCCCTTCCCCCCCGGCGAAACATGGACGGCGGCAAATCTGGCGCAAAAAGCCGGCATAAGGGCGCATCTTGCCCGCAAAACACTTTACACGCTATCCCAAATGGGACTTGTAAAATCAGACGGAAAAAAAGGAAATGCGCGGCTATGGACGCTTGTGTAAAAGCGCGGCGCTACGCCCGGCACCTGACATGCGCTGTCTTGTCTGGGTTACGAAAGCGCCCGCCCGCCTATATACTTAACTTATGAAAGTCGGTATCGACACTTTCGCCTGTAAACCGGGCGTTTCGGGAGTCGGTGTGTATCTGTCGCAGATACTAAAAAGAATACCAGCGTCCGGTATTCAGTATGAACTGTTTGGCTGGGATTACGACCGGTATGCCTTTAGCGAGACGGCAAAGAATATGACCTTTGTTCCTCGCGGACGCATACGCGGCGAAACCGCTAATCAAATATGGCACATCCTAAAATATCCGGCTTTTGCGCTTTCATCTAAATTTGATGTTTGCTTTTTTCCGGCGGCGCACAGAAGGCTGCCCCGTACTTCTCCCTGCCCCGCTGTGGGAACCGTACACGACATGGCGGCATACTGGGGGACGCGCAAAACACGCGAACATCTGGGGGCTGTACTGCGCCCCATGCTTCCTAACGCCCTCCGGCGGCTAGACCGTATCATCGCCGTCTCAGGCTGGATAAAACAGGAATTGATAGACCTTATAGGCGTTCATCCGCAGGCAATAGAAGTTGTACCGAACGGCGTGGATATGGGCGCTTTCTACCCCCGCGAAATAAATGACGGCGACACATTGCTCATAGAGCCCTTTGGGTTCAAGCGCCCATACATACTCTATGCGGCGCGGCTCGAACATCCGGTAAAAAATCATATCAGACTGGTAAAAGCCTTTGAAATATTTAAGTCGAGGACAAAATTCCCGCATAGGCTTGTTTTTGCCGGCTCCAACAGCCGGGGGGCAGACAAGATTAAAGAAGCGGTTGCCACGAGCGCCAACCGGGGCGATATTTTTATTACCGGCACCTTCCCCTCCAAGAGCCTGCCGGAATTGTATTCGGGCGCGGACTTTGTAGTAATTCCTTCGTTATACGAAGGATTTGGGCAGAGCGCTCTGGAGGCTATGGCTTGCGCAGTGCCGGCTATATGCGCTAAGGCGGCATCTCTGCCGGAAACGGCAGAAAATGCGGCGCTTTACTTTGAACCGGAGGACTGCGAGGACATGGCGGACAGAATGGTACGCCTTGCAAGCGACCGTGAATTGCATAGCCGCCTTCGTGCCGCCGGTTTGGAGCGGGCAAAATCTTTTTCGTGGGATGTATGCGCGGAACGCACCCTCAAAATCATTCTGGAAGCCGCAGGCGTATAGTAGCCCCGCTCAAGCCGCCTTCCCTCTTAATATTTTGCTTCGTTATATAGTAATATACTCCACAGGAAGGGGCACCGTATTATTAACCCGCTATATATGTACAGAGGTAATCATTGAAAGATACGTTTTCTCTCGTGCTGGACAGCGATGATTCCGGACCGTTGCTGAGGTTTTCCGGTCATGCGCCGGACTTTAGGCAGTACACCGGAATTGAACGGGAGGTGCTGCGCCTGTTCCAGACGGCGGTAAGCACTGCGGCGCGTTCGTTCTATATCGGTATCGAAAGTTTTTTGGATGATGAAAAGGGCGGCAATACGCCTGCGGATGTACTGCGCGACCCGGATGAACGGCTACTGGAACAGGCGGTAAGCGCGAGGCTGCTAAAAAATGTGAACGGAGAGACGATAAGCGCCGCCGGGGGGCAGTATCATTGTGTACTGCAAATCAGCGGTAAATCGGCTGCCGCCGTAGAGGTCTCCCCCACGCTTGTAGACGCGGACGGCAGCCTTGCGCTGGAAAAAAAATTCAGCATAGTAAGCCCCCGTTTGGCGCTGCATAACGACACCTTGTACACTATCGACGACATAGGCATCTATTGGAAGCAATGCGCCGCATTGTGGGCGCTCATCAAAAAAGAAGATTTAACATCCTATCTGTCGCTCGTCTTTTCGCGGTTCACGAACATCGAACTCAGGTACGCCACGGAACACGGCTCCGGCGCGGGGGCGTGGCAGACATCATGGCAGACAAAAGCCGCCATGCCGGTTACCGCGCAGCCCGCCCTGCTCTTTATGGAGATAGACAAGTACGAGTATCTGCATGTGCGCCCCATTGCATACCTGCGCGACTTTCCGCCGGAATTTCTGGAGAACGAGGAAATTATTACCGCCGTCAAAATGAACGAAACCGAAAAAATTTTTACGGTGGCGGAGGTGGTCTTTCCCGAACCGAGCGCTGATTTGTTCAGGGCGGCTGTCGCAAGGTTTGCCCGCAAAGGACGGATGGGAAAGGACGGGAAGGGCGAAAATGAGGGAAAAAGCGGGCAGGAGGGGAAGGGCGTAAAAGAGTGGAAGGGCGGAAAGGCGGATATTCAGAAACAGGTGTACGAGGAAAACGGGCGCTTTATCATCGCGCCGGATTTTGCCAAACAATTTTTCAGCGAAAATATTTTTGAACTCTCATCTCAATTTGTCCTGCTGGAAACCCGCGTGCTTGCCGGTTACAAGGTCTCGTTTTCCAAACCGCGCCTGCGGCTTTCGCTGGGAACCGGCATCGATTACCTTGCGGGCAGCGCCCATGTTGAA
>JAIROZ010000099.1 GCA_031257255.1 Spirochaetaceae bacterium
AACCATAAAAAGAATGCAAAATGCGCAGCATTTTGCGGAGACTTGTTCGGGTTACCGAACAAGTCCAATATCCCAAACCCGCTCTTTATCGCGTCGGCGTAGGTATAGGTCAAATTGAATCCTTCCCTTCGCTTCCATGCCGGCTTCCTTTCAACACACTCGCCTATCTCTTCAAATAAACTCAATTGCGCGCTTAATATGTTCCGTCCCATAGCGATACTTTATCATACCTTTTCTAAAAGTAAAATTGCTGAAGGTAGACGGCGGCGGGTCTACTCTGCATACAAAATGGTGTAAACTATCTGTATGCGTATTCTATGTATAAAAACAACGGCGCTTCCGGCTGAATGGGTAAAAGAGAGCCGCGCTCTTGCTGTGGATTTTTTTGAGAAAGTGAAGGATGAGGATGCGGAATGGATAGAGAGGGCGGATGCCGAGCAGGATGAATCGTACAAGCAGATAATTCCGTACATTGTGCTGGAAAATCCCGGCGGGGAATTGCTTTGCTATCAACGGCATGGCACAGAGGCGCGGCTTAGGGGGCTATACTCCTGCGGCACCGGCGGGCATATTGACTGGACAGACAGGCGCGAAACGCTGCCTCTTACAATAAAAGCCGGAATTGCCCGCGAACTTTCCGAGGAACTGGAAAATTACAATGCCGGCAGTCTTTTGCTTGAATACCTTGGCATTATCAACGATACGGAACAGCCGGTAAGCCGTGTACATTTGGGGCTTGTGTACAGAGCGCGCTGCGCGGACGGCTATGTCCCCCGTTGCGGCGAGGAACTATCCGGCGCAAGTTGGCTTAGCCCCGCCGCGTTATCGGCGCTGGAAAAAGAAGCGTGGACGCGCCTTGCCTTGAGGCTTTTGCCGGGAATTTAACAGGTATTTCCGGCATTATAGCCAATGCCTATCCTGACTTTACCAGTGTCCGTTTGTCTCCGTCCCGGCGCGTCAAGCCTTGCGAGTCCAGAAAGTCGAGCATAGATAGCGCGAGTTTCCGGTTTATTCCGGCGGCATCCCGCAATGCGGCAACGGTTATATCGTCTTCCATACAAGCCAGCGCGGTAAGCAATTTATCCCGCGTTTCGCGTAAAAATAAAAAAATGCCTTCTATAAGCCAGAGTTCGCCCTGTTCTCTAAGGTACGATGCAGCCCGTTTTATTTCTGATGAGGGAACGCCGAGTCGTATGTCGAGTTCACTCAGTTTTATCAGGTTGAAGCCCGCCGCTGCCGCCTCATTTTTGACGCGCTCCACAAGCATAGTAAATTTGGCATCCACAGACGGACGGAAATCCGCCGCCTTGTAACAGATTTTTTCCCGCACGGGTATCTGAGAGATGAGTTTTCGTTCCGCCATCATACTAAGGAGGTCTTTGAAGTCCCCGGCGTTAATCCCTGCCGCCCCATTGACGCTTTCCAGCGGGGAAGTCAATTTTTCGGCGTCCAGCCCCGCCAATTCTGGATATTGCGCATGGAATTTTTGCAAAGTCCGCGCCGCCGCCCGCGCCATATTGTTAAACGTTTCGTCTGTAATAAAATTTCGCGCCTTGCCGAATTCCAGAAGTTGGTATTTTTCTTTTTCCGCCGACATAATGCCCAATGCTTCCGTAAAAGCGCTCTTGTCCATTTGAGATAGCGCCGCCAAGCCGGATGCCGAAATGACGCCCCTATCGCGGACTATCGCCGCAAGAAATGCCGGCGGGCAAAAGTCTGCGGATAGTTGCCCGGTCAGCGCGGCTTTTGATGCGCGGTCTGCCTTGCCCCGCGCAAGGCTTGCATTAGGCAGCATTATGCGTCCGCCCCCTATCGTTACCAGCGGGCTGTAAAGGCGTACCACAAAGCGCTGTCCCGCCGCCGCCGGTATTTTTTCTTCGGGTAAAATCTGAACCGGACCGCCTGTGCCGGGCGGGTAACCCTTATTCCGTTCCTCGGCGGTAAGTTTTAGCAATGATATTCTGGCAACGACATCGGCGGTTCCAACATGAAGGCGCACACGCTGCCAATGGCGGATGCCCGCCGGCGCTGAGGGCAGTACTTCAAGATGAGCGCTTATACAATCGGTGGCAATAAATGCGCCCTTGGCGCAAACGGCATTCCCGCGTTCCAGTCCTTCGGCGGAAACTGAGGAAAGGTTGACGGCTGCCCGCTGCCCCGCCTGAACAGAATTCACTTTGGTTCCATGCGTCTGGAGAGAACGCACTCTCCCCGCCTCGCCGGAGGGCAGTACTTCAATTTCATCGCCTTCGCTAATAGTCCCCTGATAGGCGGTGCCCGTTACCACGCTTCCAAAGCCTTTTTTGCTAAAAACGCGGTCAACCGGGAGGAAAAAAGCGCCGGTACCTTTGCGCGGCGGCACGGCATCGAGTATTTTGGCAATTTCTGCCGCTATTTCCTTGATACCTTCGCCGCTTACAGTAGATACCGGAATAACTGCTGCGCCCTCCAGACAGGTACCCCGGATAAGTTCGGCGGCTTCTTCTATGGCAAGTTCAAGCATTTCGCCGTCCGCAAGGTCTTTTTTGGTGAGGGCGACAAGTCCGCTCCGCACGCCTAGGAGGTTCAGAATGTCAAGATGTTCACGGGTTTGGGGCATTACCCCTTCGGTTGCCGCGATAACGAGCATAGCAGCGTCCATGCCGGAAGCGCCCGCCGCCATTTGCCGCACAAAACGCTCGTGACCGGGAACATCGACTATGCTTACAACTTTACCGTCCGGCAAACTGAGCGGCGCAAAACCGAGTTCTATAGTTATGCCGCGCCGTTTTTCTTCTTCAAGCCGGTCGCAGTCAACTCCGGTCAGCGCCCTTACAAGCGCCGTCTTGCCGTGGTCAATATGCCCGGCTGTCCCCACAATAAAAGGATATTCCATTGACTAATGCCTCACACATGGATGCCTATTGCTTCGCGTATTGAATCAACAAGTGATTTTTTGCCCGGCAACGGTCCGCCGAGTCCGGGGACTTCAACAACGAGCGGGTATCGTCCAGAAAGTTGCCATTCGGTAAGTTCAGAATCGAGCCATAATGCTACTTGTTCCGTAAGGATTAAGACTTGACAAGAAGCATCTTGCGGCGAATTGCGCTCAAAACCACCGCTGGTTATGGGGCGTGTAAGTTCAGCGAAAATCCCGTGGGCGCTTTCGCTGTCGCGGACGGCGCGTCCTTCAACACCCGCAAGGCGGAACGCCGATGCCAGTTCAGGCTCGCCTAAAAAAACATAATTCACCGTGTCTACAGAATGAGGATGAGCAGCGCGACAAGAAAGCCCCAAAGACAAATGCCTTCGGCAAGCCCTACAAAAGGAAGCGCCTTACCGGAAACTTCGGTATTTTCGCTCATTGCGCCCATAGCCGCCGCGCCAATTTGCCCCACGGCAATGCCGCCCGCTATACACGCCACTCCGACCGCCAGCGCCGCCGCAATATATTTTAAACCGCTCTGCCAAAGTCCCGCGCCTGCCGCCGCGCCGGCAGCCTCCTGCGCAAAAAGCAAAACCGGCATAAAAGCCCAAGTTCCCAAAGCAATATATTTTTTCATCAAAACTCTCCTTATTTGTAGTCTAGCGTAAAACTTCGGCGGGGTAAATTGCCGCTAAAACAGCCGTGCCCATTTCTGTTGTACCTATGTATTTTCCACTGCCTGCTATGTCTTTTGTGCGGCAGCCGTCCCGTAAAACGGCGCGTACCGCATTTTCTATGGCGCATGCTTCGGTTTCCAGACCAAACGAATAGCGGAGCATCATAGCGCCGGAAAGTATCGCGGCGAGCGGGTTTGCAAGGTTTTTACCGGCTATGTCCGGCGCAGAGCCGTGTACCGGCTCGTACATACCGGCAATGTATTTTTTACCCGGCGCTTTGTCTCCTAAACTTGCCGAAGCCAGAAGCCCTATAGAACCGCAGACTGCGGACGCCTCATCACTTAGAATATCGCCGAATAAATTTGAGGTAACAATTACATCAAACTGCCCCGGAGCGCGTACCAACTGCATTGCGGCATTGTCAACATACATATACGAAGTTTCCACTCCATCGTAGTTTTTTGCCATCTCTGCGGTAATTTCGCGCCAGAACCGGGACGACTCCAGCACATTGGACTTGTCTACCATGCAGAGTTTGCCGCGCCGCTTTTGAGCCGCCTCGTAGCCAAAACGCAAGACCCGTTCCACTTCGGCACGGCTGTATTTTTCGGTATCGTAGGCATAGTCGCCCAAAACATTCTCCGCCTTCCCGCGCCCGCGCTCGCCAAAGTAGATGCCGCCTGTAAGTTCGCGGACTATCAGGATATCGAATTCGGGTTTGCCTTGCGGGTGCGCCGCTTTAAGAACCTCGTCTTTTATGGGGCAGGCATCTTTTAGTTCCTGAATGAGTGAAGCGGGACGGAGGTTTGCGTACACGCCGAGTCCGGCGCGGAGCCCCAGCAGGGCGCGTTCCGGGCGGAGGTTGCCGGGCAAGGTTTCCCATTTTGGTCCGCCGACTGCTCCCAGGAGCAGGGCATCGCAAGCGAGCGCCGTTTCCAGCGACTTAGGCGGAAGCGGGACGCCTTCCGCGTCTATCGCGCAGCCGCCTGCTAGTATTTTTGTCCAATTAAAGTGATGCGCGGGGGCGGCTTTTTCTACAGCCTTTACAGCCCATTCCGTAACTTCCTGACCAATGCCGTCTCCCGGCGCAATCGCAATCGTATAATTCATTTGTAAGCCTCGCGGAAAGTATACTGTAAAGGCAGGTGTATAACTACCGGTTAAAGAAAATCAGTTTGGGGATGAAGCCGCTTGATTTGGCGGCGGCTTGATTTTCGGCTTTTATTGCGTTGTAAACTTCCTGACGGTAGACTTTAACGGATTTTGGGGCATCTACGCCGATTCGCACCTGGTCGCCGCGTACATCTATAACTGAAACAACAATATCTTCGCCGATAACAATTTTTTCGTCCGGTTTTCTGCTGAGTATGAGCATTATATGCCGTCCTTTGACAAAACGCCGCTGCCGGCGGAAGGTTGAGTCTGCGGGTGAGCCGCCAATTCCGCCATAATGTCGTGTTTTGTTTTCCAGCGCTGGTCGCCTAGAATTACCTGCTTGGCGCAGCGGGTATCGCGGTTAATAATGAGCGGTCCCTGCAAATTTGCCGTCATTGGTCCGTCTGCGGGTATGGTAACTATGGAAAAAACAAGGGCATTTTTTTGGTCGGTAAGCCCGATTTCGGCAAGTTCTTCATCGCTTACATTGAGTTCATAATCGGGACGAAAAAGGAATGGGCTAATGATGATAAAGCACAATGCCTGCGTGTCCAAACTTTGCAGGTAATAAAACGGCTGGCGCTCCGCATCGAGCATAACATATTCTTTTAGTTGTTCATACCCGAATAGTCCTGCCGGAATAGTAATCTTTTGCCGTTCGTCTATATTTTTAATGCCGTACGCCTTTGTGTTTACCTTCAATGTTGTCTCCTAAAATCCGATAATAAAATGTACCATATACTTTTGTCAATGGGTACAACAACCCGGCAATTATGAACATAAGCGCCGTTATGATGGCGCTGTCATTTATGACGGTTGGGTTTTGGAGCGGGGGGTTAGCGTAAATAGCGCAACTCTGCTAACATTATAGAGATTAAGCCTGATGAGCAATAATGCCTTCAGGATGGTAAAGAGGAGTAATGAATGGTTGTCAAAGCAGATCTTCAGGGAAGCGGAAAACCTCCAATGGGCGTGCGTCCTGACGGCGTACCATATCGTGTGTTAGTTGTTGATGACTCGATGTTTATTGCCAAACAATTGAGCCAGATACTTGCATCGGAGGGATTTGAGGTGGTAGATACCGCCGCTGACGGCGCTCAGGGGTTGGAAAAGTACAAAGCAGGTGTAGACAAAATCGACCTTGTAACGATGGATATAACTATGCCGGTAATGGATGGGGTATCGGCGCTCGAAAAGATACTTGAGGTCAATAAGGCTGCCAAAGTCGTTATGGTAAGCGCTCTGGGCAAGGAAGATGTTGTAAAAAAATGCCTTCTTCTTGGCGCTAAGAGTTACATCGTCAAACCGCTCGACAGAGAAAAGGTTCTTGACCGTATCGTTTCAATTTTGGCGCGGTAGGGCGCTATGCCCGCCGCATAAGTATAATTTATGTATCCTTTTTCGGCTATCGAACCAAAATGGCAGGAATTTTGGGAGCGTAACAACACTTTTCACGCTGTAGAATCCCCTGCCTTCCCCCCGGAAAAACGCCGTTATGTACTCGATATGTTCCCATATCCTTCATCGCAAGGTATCCACATGGGTCATCCCGAAGGCTATACCGCCACGGACATTTACTGCCGTTATCTGCGGGCACAGGGCTTTAATGTCCTTCATCCTATGGGATTTGATGCCTTCGGCTTGCCTGCCGAAAATTACGCGATAAAAACAGGGCGTCATCCCGCCGCTACTACCGCCGAAAATATTGAACGTTTCCGCCGCCAACTGAAGATGCTCGGCTTTTCGTACGACTGGGAACGCGAAGTAGATACATCATCCCCGGAATACTACCGCTGGACGCAGTGGC
>JAIROZ010000077.1 GCA_031257255.1 Spirochaetaceae bacterium
ATTCAAAAACATTATGTAGAGGAAGTTGACCCTCAAAAACTTTACGAAGGCGCTATGAACGGAATGTTCAACGCGCTGGGCGACCCGTACTCCACCTTTCTTGCCGAAAAAGATATGCAAGAACTCAACCAGAATGTCATCAAAGGGAGTTACGGCGGAGTCGGTCTCTATATTTCCAAACCAAATGGGAACACAGCGCCTGACGGTTCGCCTTCTTATGTGGAAATTGCCTCGCCTATGGAAGGAACGCCGGGCTGGAAAGCCGGGTTGCAGCCGGGCGACCTCATCATAAAGATAGAAGAGGACAGCACGGACGCGCTCTCTATGGACGATGTTCTCAACAGACTGAAGGGTCCCGCAGGCGAAGCGGTACACATGACAGTCCGGCGCGGCGCAAAACTCGAATTTCCGGTAACGCTTGTCCGCGCCATTATCGAGGTGCCCACAGTGCGCCATGCGATGATAGGCGAAATCGGCTACCTCCGCCTGATAAGTTTTAGCAACATGACGGCAGATAGAGCAAAGGAAGCGCTTGCCAGTTTTAAGGGTTCCGGTTACAAGGGGCTTGTTCTTGATTTACGCAACAATTACGGCGGGCTGTTACAATCTGCCGTCTCCGTGAGCAACCTGTTTTTGGACGGCGGGCTTGTTGTTTCCGTTAAGTCGCGCATACCCGGACAGAATTCCGAGTTTAACGCCGCGCATGGTCCAATAGTTCCGCAAAATATACCCATTGTCGTACTAATAAATAAAGGCTCGGCGTCCGCTTCCGAAATTGTCGCGGGCGCGTTAAAAGACAGAGGGCGCGGTTACCTAGTAGGCGAAAAATCATTCGGCAAAGGCTCCGTGCAGCAAGTCTACCCGCTCGACAAATCCGGCTTTAAAATAACTACCGCCCGTTATTACACGCCCAGCGGCGTAAATATTGACAAGGTAGGAATTCCGCCGGACAAAGAGACATTGTTTCCCAAGTTTTCGGATAGCGATGCCGAACAACTTAACAAACTGATAACGGCAAAAAAAATCCCGGTTTTTGTGGAAGAACACCCCAAGGCGGCAGGCACTGTTATAGACGCATTTGCCCGCCAACTGGCAGGCGAATACAGTCTTGATTTTGCCCTTATCCGCCGATTGATACGCGATGAACAGAATCGCACACAAATAGCGCCGGTCTACGATATGGAATACGATGTTCAGTTGCAGGAAGCGGTGCGGATAATACGCGAAGGCGCATACTATCAGTTGATACACAACACAAAGACTCTTCGCGACTTGCAGGAAGCCGCTGAAGCAGAAACCGCGCAGGCATCGTAGGGCTAAGGAAGCACTGAGTTATGCAATCTAGCATAAATCAGTGGTTACTTTCCCTAGGGGTAGTCAAAAAATATAAACCTTGCTAGAATAAGCACAACCTACACAATAACGCCCGTTATTGTGTAGGCAAATATCAAACCAAATATGGGGAGTTTCCCGAGTGGTCAAAGGGGGCAGACTGTAAATCTGTTGGCTCAGCCTTCGTAGGTTCAAATCCTTCACTCCCCAAAATAAAATTAAGCGGCAGCCTGTGTGGGTAAAGTTTGCGCGGAATACATTGTTCATCCATTTGAGCCGCTGTTTTGTGCGGACTCAACAACACTCATTTTAGGCACCATACCTAGCCCGGCATCACGCGCCGCAGCCTTTTATTACGGACATCCGCGCAACCGCTTTTGGCTCATACTTTCCCGCATTTACGGCGTACCTTTTCCACAAACCATTGACGAAAAAATCAGCCTTATATTGGAAAATAAACTCGCGCTTTGGGATGTGCTTGCCGGCTGCCGGATAAGCGGCGCGGAAGACGGCTCAATTAAAGACCCTAAACCCAATGATTTTTCCTCCTTGATTGCGCGGACAAAGATTAACCGCGTTCTTTGCAACGGACAAAAAGCATATTCCCTATACACTCGCTTTTGCCATAAACAAACCGGAATAGATGCCGTTTGTTTGCCATCAACAAGCCCCGCAAACCAGCGTCAGACGCTGGACGCGCTCGCCGCTATTTGGAAAGAAGCGGTATCCTAGTTACTTCAAAAAGAACCCGCAAACCGCCTCAATAACGCGCTCCACATCTCCGCCGGTCATTCCAGCCCATATAGGCAGCGAAACTTCACGGCTAAAGGCATCCATCGTGCATGGGAAAACTTCGTCCGCAAGGGCGTAGCGTTTCTTGTAGTAGGGCATAGTATGAAGCGGAATAAAATGTACCGAAACGCCAATTCCAGCCTCTTTGAGCGCATCTACAAGAGGAGTACGCATATTTTTGTCCCGGACGCGGAGCGGGTAGAGATGGCGGGCATCAGCCGGACATGAAGACGGAATTTCGAGCGCTGGATGGGCGGAAAATGCCTTATCGTACATTGCCGCGATATGCCGGCGCATATTTAGCAGGCTTATGGCGCGAGATAATTGAACGCGCCCCAGCGCCGCCAGAATATCCGGCAGATTGTACTTATAGCCTGCATCGGCAATTTCATAATACCAGGAACTTTTTACATCCGTATAACGGCTCCACGCGGGGCGGTCAATGCCGTGCAGCCGCATCGTTGCCATACGGGCGCACAATGCGGGATTCCCGCTTACAACCATACCGCCCTCTCCGGTAGTTATCGTCTTAGTCGCATAGAACGAGAAGACTCCAACATCCCCCAAAGCGCCGTATGCCCGTCCGTCTTCTGTAAACGAAGGAAAGCAATGGGCGGAATCTTCAACCACTCCCATACCGTACTCTCGCGCAAGCGCTAAAATGCTGTCCATATTGCAGGGAACGCCGCCATAATGCACAGGAATTATTGCCTTTGGCTTTCCCTTTGGACCAAAAGAGCCGTAAGCAGGCTTTCCAGCTCGCAAATTGGCGGCGGTTTGACGCGCCGCCTCCGGCGAAATATGAAATGTATGCGGGGCAACATCAACAAAAGCAGCCTCAGCGCCTAAGTAACGGGCAACTTCCGCAGTTGAGGCAAAGGTAAGAGACGGTACAAGCACTACATCCCCTTCGCCTACACCCAGAGCCTCCAATGCCAAATGCAGTCCGCTGGTAGCCGAATTTACGGCTAATGCCGTAAGCGGAGCGGGCTTCTCAGCGCATTCATCTTCGGTCTGCGGCAAACTGCCGTTTGCTAAAAAATAAGCGAATTCTTTTTCAAAGGCGGCGGCTTCTTTGCCTGTGGTAAGCCAGCCTGAGCGCAGTACATGCAGGACGGCATCTTCTTCTTCTTTGCCAATAAACGGGCGGGCAAAAGGGAGGGGCGGAAATTCTTTCATACTGAATGAGTATACAATGGGCGCGGGACGCGGGTACAGACAGTAAATTCCGCATTGTTTGAGGCAGCCGCAAAGCAGCCGCAAAATCGAAGTTTTGCAACTGCTTCGTTTTTGTTACATTATAGGAAGAGGAATAAAATGCAAAATGAACAAGTTCTAACTTTGAATACCGAAAATTTTGATACGGAAGTAATAAAATCCGGTGTTCCTGTTTTAGTAAAATTCGGTGCCGATTGGTGTTCGTACTGCTCTATAATGGATAACATTCTAAAAGACAGCGTCAAAGATTACGAAGGCAAGGTAAAATTTGCCAATATAGATGTTGACGCTGAGCCTGAAATACGCGAGCGCTATGGAATAGTCGCGCTGCCTACGATACTTTTGTACAAAAACGGCGCTGTAGCGGCAAAAAAAATCGGCGCTATGTCTAAACAGGAATTAAACAATTTTCTTGGCGCGGCGCGAATGAATGATTGAATAACCCCCCTTCCCCTCTTCCTGTCCGGTGTGGTATACTCCTTCCACAAAGAGGGGATAAATCAGAATGAAAAAAATATTCTTCGCATTGCTGTCCGCGCTTGCTGTTTTTCCCGTGTTTTCTGCCGATACGGACACTGTAGCGACGGTCAAACTCACTAAAACAGAGCCTATCTATGTAAAACAACTTCGTACCGAGGTTGAGTTGCTGCAAAAACTCACCGGGCAGACGCTTACACTGGACGAACGAAAAAAACTCCTTACCGACAAAATGATACCGGAACGCCTTGTTTTGCAGGCTGCCGAGCGGGACAAACTGTATGCGGACGAAAAGGCGGTAGACCAGCAGATAACGCGCCTGCGGCAGGCGCTGTCCCAGCAGCAGGGGCGTCAGGCTACTGATGCCGAATTTGCGGAAGCAGTCCGCAAGGAAATGGGCATGGATTTGCCGGCTTACCGCGCTGAACTCAAACGGCAGTATATCATTCAGCAGTATGTGCTTAAATATGCGCAGGAGAAAAAAAGCGGAATTTTGCAGTCTGTAAAAGAGCCAACCGATAAAGAAATTTCCGACTATTACAACCTTAACAAAGCGCAGGCGGTGCGACCCGATACTGTGTACCTCAATATGATACAGATTCCCATATCTAACAACAAAGCAAAGGCAAAGGAGAAAGGCGACCAACTAGCCCGCGAAATTAGCGGAAGCGCCGCAAAATTCGACCAGGTATCGGTACGCGGGGCATCGGGAAATGACGGCTACAGGGCAGGAGGTCCCACGCCTATTCCGCGCAACCCCGAAGCGCAGCAGATGTTCGGCGCGGATTTTATGAACACTGTATTCAGTATGAAGTTAGGCGATGTATCAAGACTGATAGAAACGCCTGCCGCTTATTATATAGTGAAGGTGGTTGATTTGTACGAGCAGCGAAATCTCGGTCTTGACGACCAGATACAGCCGGGCAATCCGATGACAATGCGCGAATATATCAAGGCGGGGCTCACTCAGCAAAAGCAGGCGGAAGCAATCAAACAAATTCAGGATGAACTTGTCGCGGAACTTTCTAAGGGAAATCCCTACACGATAAACGAAAAGTACATCAATTATTGATGAACTTTGTTCAGTACATTAACAAGTTCCGGTACATATACAAATAATGTCAAGAAGAAAAGCGCGTATTCTGGCGCTGGAAGCCCTATACGCTTACGAAATAACCAATGCGCCGTCTGAGGATATACTGCAATTCGGATGGCTGCCGGAACCCTCCGGCTATAAAGATGACGAACTTGCGTATTCCCGCATACTCGTTGCTGGCACTATCGAAAACCGCAAACGAATAGACAAAATAATCAGAAAACATTTGGAGAACTGGGAACTTTCCCGGCTCAAGCGCGTAGACCTTGCGATACTCCGTTTCTCCGTTTATTCACTTTTGTATCATAAAGAAATTCCAGTAAGCGTGATAATTGACGAAGCGGTAGAATTATCTTCCGAATACAGCACGGACGACTCGTATAAATTTATAAATGCCGTGTTGGACGGCATAAAAAAAACCTTGACCGGAGAAAAACCGGATATGCCTTGAGCGGCAAAATTATGATGAGACAAAAAAGAAAACATAAAAAAATTCTTGTCATCGTTTCGTACGAAAAAGGACGCGGGACGGGTCATCTTGTACGCGGCAGCGAACTTGTACGCGCCCTGCGGAAAATGGGAGATGACGCGGCGCTCGTACTCCGTACAGGTGAGGGGCGTTCTTTGGCGGAAATGGGTGCCGCCGCGCTTGCCGCCGGACTCACAATACAAGAAAACGAAATCCGCGCTATGGACTGGGACTGCATTATTTTTGACCGCTTTGAAACGCCGCCGTCTGAATTTGACGCTTGCTACCCGCTTAGTCCGCTCATCGCAATAGATGAGGGTGGGGCAATGCGCGATAGTTTTGACTTTGTAATTGACTTGCTTCCAAATTTGCCGCACCTGCCCGCCGCCAATTCCACACGCCCCGATTTACTCCCTTTGCCGCAAAACCGGCGCGGCAGTTGGCGGCAAGGGAACATACCCAAACATATACTTATCGCTTTTGGCGGCGAAGACGCAGCGGGTTTAGGCATTAAGGCGGCGTTTGCGTTACATTCCGCGCTGCCTGACGCGGCAATAACCCTTGTAACAAACAATGCGGACGATGCGCCTGCCGGCGTTACAGTTTATCCACGCATAGAAAACCTGCGCGAAAAACTGGCATCTTACGATGTTGTAATAACCCACTACGGGCTTACCGCATTTGAGGCGGTGTACGCCCGCTGTTCCGCGCTGCTTGTTTCTCCATCCGCATTGCACGAGAAGTTGGCAAAGAATGCCGGGTTTTTTAGCGCCGGGCTTAAAGAAACCGGCTTGCTTGTTCTAAAAGAGCAGGGCGGGAACGAAGACTTTTGGCAAAAGGCGCAAGACGCGAGCCGCGCTGTGCCGGCGCGGCGGCATCTAGAAAATGAAACTGCCGTCTCTCTTGCCGGATATATTCACAGTCTTGATATAAGCGCATTCCATGTGTGCCCTGTATGCGGCAGTCCCATGCCAAGCAAACGGAAGACTATTGCCCGTTTTGCCGAGCAGACTTTTGTTGAATGTCCGCACTGTTCGATGATAATTCAATACAGATTGAGCCTGCCGCCCATTGAATATAACGAGGGCTATTTTTTTGAAATGTATCAAAAACAGTACGGCAAAACATACCTTGATGATTTTCCACACCTAAAAGAGATGGCGCGGGCGCGTCTTGTTATCATTAAAAAATTGCTGCGCCATACGCCGGAAAAAGACGGAGCGGTACGCCTGCTCGACATAGGCTGCGCTTATGGGGCTTTTTTAGCCGCCGCCCGCGATGCCGGGTTTGACGGCACCGGCATTGATGTTTCCCCGGCGGCGGCGGCTTATACCTCCGGCAAACTCGGCATACCGGCATTTGCCGCAGACTTTCCCGCAGGCGCGGTGTTAAGCGGCGGGTTTGACTGCCTTACGATGTGGTTTGTAATAGAGCATTTACAGGATGTTCCCGCCGCGCTTGCAAAAACGCGGGAATTGCTTGGCAAAAACGGCATTTTCGCCTTCTCTACGCCTTCCGGCTCCGGCATATCGGCGCGAAAACCGGATTTACACGGTAAACCCTCGCATTTTGCGCCATCATCAAAATTTCTCGCGGCAAGTCCCACCGACCATTGGTCTATCTGGAAACCCGCCGCCTGCCGCCGCCTTCTGGCGCATTTTGGCTTCCGCGTAAAAAAAATACGGATAACAGGACATCATCCTGAGCGCTTCCCCGGAGCCGGCGCTTTTGTTAAAAAACATAAAACGCTGTACTATATCATCCTTGCTGTAAGTAAACTTTTCCGCCTTGGCGACACTTTTGAAGTTTATGCAGAAAAAAACGATTAGTATATCTCGCGGGGCTTGCTGTCCGGCGCGGTCACAGTTTATTTTTTGCCGCCTTTAACGCCTGTTCAGCGGCTTCTATGAACTGGTTGTAGGCTATGGTTGCGCCGCTTACCGCGTCAACTGCGCTTAGTTTGCCTGTTTGGGCGTACTGTTGCGCATAGCGCTCCATTGCGCGGACGGCGAGTTGGGCTTTTTCGTAATAATCGGCGTTGGATATTTCGCCGTTTATTTTGCCATAGTCTTCGGCTTTTACTGTTCCGTCTTTCTGGCGGGTTAAAAATTTGCAGCCCGAAACCTTACCCTGCTCAATGGTGATGGTAATTTCTCCCCATGCGCCGGTGTCGTCTACGCCGCTTTTGCCCTGCCAGGAGCCATCGCGATACGAAGCGCCTTTGCAGTTTACTACGGTAAGCGCCGCCGGTATTAAAATAGCCGGCAGAAGCATCCACAATGCCGTATGGATTTTTAGTTTATTCATTATGATTCTCCTTATTCTGAACGATTTTTGCGATTCTCCCGTGTTCCAGAACAACAGTCCGTCCCGCGTCCTCCGCTACTTCCGGGTCATGAGTAACAACCACTATAGTGCTGCCTTCGTTGTGAAGTTCCTTAAAAATATCTATCACGATTTTTTCGTTGGCTTCGTCGAGGTTGCCGGTCGGCTCATCCGCAAGAATAAGCCGGGGATAATTGATAAGGGCGCGGGCTATACATACCCGCTGCTGCTCTCCGCCGGAAAGTTGAGCCGGCAGGTGCTTGGCGCGTGGGGCAAGCCCTACCCGGTCGAGCGCCTGCATCGCCTCCTTTTCGTCAACCATGCTATGGTAATACTGAGCGACCATGACATTCTCCAGCGCGGTAAGGTATGGCACCAGATGAAACTGTTGAAAAATTAGCCCGATTTTATCCCGCCTTATTGCGGTCAGGTTCTTCCCGTTTTCTTTGGAAATGTCATCTCCGTCAAGAAAAACCTCGCCGGAAGACGGCTTGTCCATACAGCCGATAATGTTCATCATCGTGGTTTTTCCTGAACCCGAAGGTCCCATAATGGCAAGCCATTCACCTTCGGCAACGGAAAAACTTACACTGTCTAATGCCTTCAGCGTTCCGTATTCCTTGCTAATATTTTTGAGCGTTAAAATATCCGCGTTCATTCATTCTCCTTGTAACGCCGCATCTTAAGAGGTACGGTGTATGCAAGTTAGCATAGTCTAACAGAAATATCAAGTGGGTGGGGCGCAGATGCTTTTGTTTTAGCGAGCGATAGTTTTATTTACGGCGCATATTGCGGCGGCAAGGGCATCGGCGGCATGGTCGGGACGGGGCAAGTCGGTGAGTCCAAGAATAAGGCGCGTCATTTCCTGCACCTGTTTTTTGTCTGCCCGTGCCACGCCGGTAACGGCGGTTTTTATTTCATCGGGGCTTAATTCATAAACGCAAAGTCCTGCCTGAACAAGCGCCAGAGTGAGTACGCCTCGCGCTTCGCCCACAGGCATAGCCGAACTTATATTCCGCGCAAAGTACAATTTTTCGATGGCGGCGGCGGCGGGTTCATACCTTGCAAGCACTTCCTGAATCCCGCTATAGATGCGTAATAGCCGTTCCCCATGCGGTATGCTTTTATCTGTGGTAATACAGCCGTAGGCGGCGCAGCGTAGTCGGCTGCCTTTTCTTTCCACAACACCCCAGCCTGTGGACGCGAGTCCGGGGTCAATTCCGATGATGCGCGTCATCGCGTTTCCTTTCAGTTTTGCCAAAATCTGAATGATATAAGTTTGGAATGAGGGTGGTAATTGCGGCGGCAATAATTACGGCGAGCGTCCACGCAAAAAGTTCCGGCGTTTCGAGGTTCGCCTTTGAACGCTGTATGCCTGTACCGAGCGCATTTAACGGCTGAACCAGTACTTCGGCGGCAACTATAACTTTCCAGCCGAGCGAGAGTGCGCTGCCCAATGCGCCTGCCAAAAATGGACGCAACGCAGGGAGGTAGAGGTGGCGCAAACGCTGCATTCTGCTTAGGCGGTAAACCGTAAAGAGTTCGCGGCGGCGCGGGTCTATGGCGCGGATGCCTTCGATAGTATTGGAAGAAATAACGGGGAATACAAGCAAAAAAACTGTAAATGCCGGCGTCCGCTCAGAGCCAAAGGCAAGATAGGCAATAAGAATGACGGACATTACCGGCGTGGATGCTATGGCTGTAAAAAATGGTCTAAGGAAGGCGCGGGCAAGCGGGTTGGTTGCCGCGGCAATTCCCAAAATAATACCGGGCGGAATGGACACGACAAGCCCCAACATAAGCCGCGCAAAAGAAGCGCCAAGCGCTTTGTAAAATTCCGCCGTTTGAACAAGCGCAAAAAAGCGCTTTATAACGGCTGCCGGAGCCGGCAAGACAATTTCACTGTTTACAAGATATGCCCCCGCAAGCCATAAGCCGAAAAAACACAAAAGTCCGGCGGCAAATGCGGCATTGCCGCCGGTGTTTCCTGCGCCGGTGTTTTGCTTACGCACAAAGCCCATTATTGATAATAAAAGTCCGGCGCGGGGAGTTTGCCGCCGATGGATGCCGGCTCAAAATCGAGCAGGACGGCAAACAGTGCTTCCAGTGCCGGTTTTGCGGCGATACCGCTCATGTAGACAAAGTTGCTATACGGAATGGAAGATGACGCAACTGATGCCTTAACGCCTAGCCCGTGTTTTTCGGCAAGAGCGCCGGCAGCCGCCGGGTTTGTGTTAGTCCATTCTATAGACGCCTTGACTCTCTCCAGCAGCGCTTTGACTGCGGCTGGATTTTGCCGCGCAAATTCCGCGTTTACCACAAGCACTGTGAGCGGGTAGTCCTCCTGCCCGCTCACTTTTTGCCATTCAGACTGAATGTTGTCTACTGTATGGACATCCTTACTTCCGGCGCGAGCCATTGACGCAAACGGCTCCGGCAACAGCGCAGTCTTTATTCTGCCTGCTATAAGCGACTGGGCTATCTCCGGGTAAGCGAGTGTAAATTCAAGTTGAACATCCCTGCCCGGCATAAGATTATTGGCAATGAGAATTTTCCGAAACACATATTCCGGGACGGCCCCCTGTCCGGCGGCTGTTACAGTCTTTCCTTTTAAGTCCTTTAGCGTTTTGACCTTTGGGTCTGAACTGAGCAGGCTTAACATTCCGTTTCCGGTAACTGCCGCTATTTGCAGGCGCGAATTTGCATTTTTGCCGCCGGAAGCGGCGGCTATTTTTGCCGCTATATTGGGCGGCAGAATGCCTGCCTTTATTTCGCCGGAAATCAGACGCGCCGTCATCTGTCCTGCGTCCGCAACGGAATCAACTTTTATTTTATATCCCGCAACGATAGGCGGATTTTCAAAAAGTTGCACGAGCGCCACGCCGGACGGACCCTTGACCGCGCAAAATGTAAATTGCGCTTGCGCCTGCGCGGTTATCCCGGCGCAGAAAAAAAGAATACAGCACAATAATTGTTTCATAGCAAAATAAAGTGTAACTTTATCTACCTTTTTACTCCGCCTTCTCCAAAGAAATTCGGGTCTTTCTTTTTAATTTCTTCCTCGTCCCTTTCGGTGAGGGCAATCTGCTTGCCTTTCGCGTCCCATATCGTCATGTCCATAGCAAGACCGCGCAGTTCCTGCACCAAAACATTGAACGATTCGGGAATGCCGGCGGT
>JAIROZ010000185.1 GCA_031257255.1 Spirochaetaceae bacterium
TCCGCCGCCCGCGCCGCCTTTGTAAAACAAAGATTAAGCAGACTCGGCATAAACGCCGCCCGCCTTAACACCATAGGCGTAGGCGCGGCACGCCCCATACCCGGCGTCTCCCCACGCGATAGCGCCAATAATTGGAAAAACCGCCGCGTGGAATTTATACTGAATAAGTAAACGCTAAGTACATGGCGGAGCGGGGGTCTGGGTTGTGTTTTAGCCGAAATAGCCTTTTCGTACCTTCTCTACAGTCTGTTTGAAGGAAGTTTGCAAGGCAGATTCTAAGTCTTTTGAGAATAAATCCGCCATTTCTTGTGAATTTTCGGTTTTTTCGGGTGTTTTATCCGGCTTTAATAGTTCGTAAGGAGCGACATTAAAGACCTTTGCCAGTTCAATAAGCGTTAGAGACGAAATCCAAGTAGAACCCGCCTCAATATTTGCGATAAAATGCGTTGACCTGCCGATTTTTTCCGCTAAAGCGGACTGCGACCAAGCCTTCCTACCCCGGTATTTCTTAATATTTGCGCTTAAAATATTCCATAATGCGCGTTCATCCGGGCTAATATTCCGCTTCACTGTGCCTTCCATTTTGCAAATAATCCATTTTCCGGCAATGAATTTTTGCTGGTATAGACCTATTGACAAAAAGTCATATTCCCGGTATAGTTCTCTTATCTACTAATTTAGGAAGTTTATTTTATGAATTTTGCGATAAGCGGAGCGTTCATACGTTTTTAGGGAAAGGAAGCCGGAAATACCGGGTTATAGTGTGCGGCGTCCTGTTTGCGCCTTATAGGTGTTTGCGGACGCTCAGACGACAGTGGTTTTTTGTCTTCAGTAGAAGACCGGAACGCCGCTCTTGTGAGCGGTTATATTGCGCCCCATAGGGGCAAAATGATACACGGCGAGGTTTTGTCTGGAAAACTAGCCCTGCCGTGTACTGTTGGTTAGTGCGTAGTGGATAGTGAGTAGATTTTTGTCCGGTATAGCGGTACTAACAAAGATATCTTCGTTAGTACTTGTATTTATACCTGAACAAATACTACCCTCTGCTAACTGTCCACTATAAACAAGGAGTTTAGTATGAAAGGTAAAGGAGAATATACGATGCCTGATTATTTAATTCAAAGATTAAATAATGTTTTACCTCAATTACCGGTTGAAAATAGAGGTATAATTATTACAATAGAGAGGGTTAAAGTAACTCTTGAAATATTAAACAATGAAAAAGACAAAATGCTGCCACAAAATGCGCGTAATCTTAATAGAGACCAAACACCAGATGGGCTTGATAAAAGGATTAAGATAAAATTAGATAACGATCTACGCTCCGCTAATATTATTTCTGACTTTCTATCTGACTATGGTATTGTAAGGATATTAAGATTAAGAAATATATATGGTAACCGTATTGTAAAATGGACTCAATTATTAAATGAGTGGACTTGGTAATGATTTTAATAATAGAAGAACAATTCACTGAAATATTGTGATGAGGACTATATTAGATGACATCAAAAACCAGGCAGCCCGGAAGCCCATGAGTTTCTAAACCAGGTGTTTGACCGCTTACGGATAAACAGACTGGTAAGAAATGATTAAACAATATTTGATAGCGGAGAAACCGCAAGGTGTTTTAAGAATGAATAAGAAGTTGGTTCTTTTTCTGTATATGTGTCGGCGCTTTCCTGTTGTGGAAATAACACAAAAATAATTACAAATGAGGAATGGTCATGGTAAAAAATATCAGGAGGATAGTCTAATGAAAAAACTATTTGCGTTATTAATGCTAACAATACCAGTCATGGTGTTTGCTGATGTGTTGCAAGATATTTTAGATGAATTTGAAGCCGCAAAGAAAACGATTAGAAACGAACTAACTATTGTCCAGCAAAAGAAGCGGTATATAGAAGGGAAAAGAAAATGGACTGGCGATGATTTAAAATTTCTTTTAGCAGATTGGCTTGAGTATATAAAACCAGATAGGATTGAAAATGTGTGGGGTAATATGGAAAGTGCAACATCAAAGGCGTTTTTTAGAATTAGCAAATTAGCATTTATAAATGGGCAGCATATTATTACAGGAGATAGAATAGATGCTATGCATGAAAGACGCGATAAACATATTAAAGATATGGAAAATAGTATTTCTGAGTTCACTGAGATAATAAGTAAAATATCGTATGAAGACAATCCCGCGAGTGGTATGGTAAAACTTATTCAATCCAATTATGACTGCCTTGTTAATTTAGAGTATGAACTTAAAGGGTTACAGGAGTTAATGGATGAATGCATATTTATTTTACAAGATTTGAGACGCATATTTTATCCATAAAATATGCGCGGACAAATAATTAGAAAAACATTTAAAAATTCCCTAGTGTAATTACAGGCTAAGGTTTTACGCACGCCTCTTGTACGTTCTCACTTTTTGCGGCTAGAATGATATTACTAAACAAGTCGGAGGAAAAATGAAAATTATGAAAAACAAAAAATGGGCAGCGTCTGCGGCGTTTGCCGGATTGTTGACGGCGGCGCTTGTTTTTGCCGCCTGTAAGAAAGAGGCGGTCTCTGCGGGGGATGAACCGTCTACAGCGCCTGATATTTTTAAGGCTGTTTTGCCGGCAGGGGCGGCGGTAACACCGGAAATTTCTACCGCTGAGTTGCAAGACATTCTGGAGCGGAAGAGCGCCGTGGTTTTCGATGCTCGTCCCTTTATGGAGTTTGCGGTTAGCCATATTCCGGGCGCGGTGAACCTATCGGCAAAACCGGGAGTGTCAAAGGCGCTTTACATTTCCGATGTCGCGGAAATCGGGCGGATTGTGGACGGCAAAGATGCGCCTATCATCCTTTATTGTAACGGACCCTACTGCGGCAAAGCCGTCCGGTTGTCTTCGGAATTGCTGGAAGCGGGCTACACGAATGTCAAACGTTACCAACTGGGCATACCGGTTTGGCGGGCGCTCGGCTTTTTGACGCAGATTGAACCGGAGGGCGCTCGTTATGTAATGAACGAAGATAAAACCGCCGTGTTCATTGATGCCCGCGATGCGGCAGCGTTCAATGCGGGCAGTCTGCCGGGAGCGCGTAATATTCCCGCAAGCGAACTAAAAAGCGGCAAAGACCAGGGAGTCATTTTGGAGGCTAAAAATGACGGGCGGCTTCCTGTGGAAGACCACAACACCCGTCTGATTGTCTTCGGCGCAAATGGCGCGCAGGCGCAAACGCTTGCCGAAGCGATAGCAAAAGAGGCTTTTCATAATACGGCTTTCTTTGGCGGTACATGGGAAGACTTGCGCTAAGGAAGCGCATACTAGTAGAAACGCATAATTGATAACAGTAAAATACTGGAAACCAAATTGGAGGAAAAAATGAAAGAGAAAAAGATGACGGCGCTGTTTGTTATTACCGGCGCTATTGTAGGACTGTTGGCGGTGGCGCTTACCGTTTTTGGTAACCCCGCTAATATGGGTGTTTGCGTGG
>JAIROZ010000011.1 GCA_031257255.1 Spirochaetaceae bacterium
TAGCGAACATTCTTGAACGCCATATCGAAGAAGACAAAGCGGACGCGAAAAAATCTATCGAAGTGTTAAAAAAATCGTTCAATGTGCTTGTCCCCAAGGAACGCAAAAAATTGATTACCGCCCTCAACACCGAAATGCTCGAATACGCAAAAAACCTTGAGTTTGAAAAAGCGGCGGAAATCCGCGATGAAATCGCCCGTATAAAAGATTTGGGAAAGGTGTAGGTGTCAAGTCCTGGAATAGGTTTACACACGCCGAACGCATGAGAGTTGGCGTCATAAAATCCGTGTAAATATATTTATCATACAAGCGGAACCTGCTCATTGCCAAACTGATTAAGCGCCGCTCCTCAGTTCTGGATAGGGCGCGTCCATTTATCAGCTGCATTTACTATCGCCAGATACAACGCCTTTAGTATCGCGTCATCATTAGGGAAACGCTGATTAACTCGATGCTTTGGCAAGTCTTTAATTTTTGTCGCCTGCCCCATGCAGGCGCGTTTGCCGCATCAGCGTTTCCCTTTATTTGCTCATTTCAGTGTTTCCCTAGTCAAAAATATGCCAATAGCATTATATTTGTAATTGTTATGGGGAGAGATAAAATGGAACCTTTTGTTGCATGGGAAAGCCGATATGCTATCGGTATTCCGTTAATTGATAAAGAGCATAAAGAATTGCTTACTTTAACCAATGAATTATACGAAGCCTGCCGCGAAGGCGACGAAGCTGCGCGGGGGCTTTTTAAGGATGTCGTGCGCCGCACCGTCCAATATGTCAAGTATCATTTTTCGCACGAAGAACAAATACTCGAAAGTATTACTTATCCTGAACTTGCGCCTCACAAGAGAGAACACGAAAATTTTGTAAAAAAAGTTTTGGAAGAAGTAAAAAATTTTGAAGACGGAAAAACTTTTGTTCCAAATACTTTTGTCCGTTATCTGCGCGATTGGATATTGTCCCACATTGCGGTGTCAGACAAAAAATATGCCGAATATATTTTTCAGCGGAAAAAAGAAGGCTCTCTCAAAGTCGAAATCTAGGTAAGCACTGATTAAATCCAATCGAGGATTTAATCAGCATTGCCCTAGGGAAGCACTATTGCCCTAAGGAAGCGGAAAGCCGCTCGAATTCCGAAGGCGGAACGGGCGGAAGTGAATCCCAGCGCGGGTCAAGGCAGTTACCGCCCCTAAAACGCCGTAAGCGCCAGCGCCCCGAACCGGCAAGCCCGCGAAGCGCCTCTATATCCTGTTCATCAAAGACAAGCGGCGCGGAAGACGGAAATACAAGACTTCTGAATTCATAGTCCATTCCTGTTTTTTCTGAAGATTCCCGTATCAGACGGGCGCTCTCCCGTACCGCCTCGCCAAGCGGCGCGGATGACGGGGAAACTTCCAGCGCTCCGTATCTTTCCGGGTTGAACTTCAAATCCATAGCGATAAAATCCGGACGGGCTGTTCCATCAAGCAATTTTTTTAGTACATTGGGGCGGGTTCCGTTGGTATCAAGTTTTACGAGCAGCCCCATCTCTTTTATGCGGACTATCAGTTCCGGCAAGCCTTCAAACAACGCAGGCTCGCCGCCGCTCAGTACCACAGCGCTTATCAGATGTGCGCGGCTGCCGATAATTTGCAGAATAGTTTTTAGCGGAACAAGTTCGTCCTTCATTTTTCCCAGCACAAGCGCCCCGTTGTGGCACCAAGGACAGCGCAGATTACAAGCAGGGAAAAAAATTACCGAAGCAATCCTGCCGGGATAATCGTTCAAACTTGTTTTTAACAGCGCGGCTTTGTATTCAATATCCATTTCTAAAAAATAATAGAATTGTTTAACCGCGCCGCCGCTACCGTTTGTAAAGGCGCATAACCGGCACTTTATAGAATGCGGCTTCTACTTCCACAAGCAGTTGTTCTACAAAGTTATCGGTTACTTCGTTTATCCCTTGCAGACTACCCATAGAATTGCGCATTATATCTATCAGAGCAATGTTAAAATTGCCTCCGGCTTTTAAGTCAATGTAATCTTTTTTTACATCGTAAATAAAATAATCCGAAATTACAGTAAAAACAGGAATAACAAGTTTTTTATTCTTTTTATCGAGAGTTACCTGCTGGCTGGTTTTTATTCCATTCCCATTTAATTCCAGCGACCAGACATCACCTAAAATTTCCACAGGGATTTCGTCCTGCGTACCTATAATTTGCAGAATATAATTTCCTTTTTCTGGAAAATTCTGGGCAAACAGCGCAGGGACAAAAACTATAAACAGCGCGGCAAAAAACGCGGCTTTATTCTTCATAAGATTCCTCCTTAACCGGGATGCTTTACTATACCGGCATATTCCGGTTCACGCTAGAGGGAAACGCCGCCCTGCTGAACCTGAACGCTTTATGCCGAATTTGCTATCTCCAGTATTCCTTCTATATTAAGGCAGCCTTCGAGCGCCAATGCGATGGCATCCAGCGCGGCGTCTACCCGCATATCCTGGTCTATGCCGTCAGATGACGCGCCCAGCATTTCAAGCCACACCGAGCGCTGGCGCGGGTCGTCAAACAGGCGGTGTATATAACAGCCGCATATATGCCCGTCCGCGCTTGCTATGCCGTCTGTCGAGCCGTCTTCCAATTCCAGCAATGGCGGCAAGTCAGGCGGCGCTTCCGTGCGCCCGCAATGAATTTCGTAGCCTCTAAATGGAATATGTCCGGGAAGGCTAACCCCGCGAACATCCGATACTCGCTTTTCTTCGTCCAGTTTGGTGTGCACAGGCAATAAACCCAGCCCTTCTACCGTTACAGGCTCGCCCTCAATCCCTAATGGGTCAGAAATCGTCTTGCCTAACATCTGGTAGCCTCCGCAGATACCGAGTACATATCCGCCCCTTCTTATATGAGCGGCAAGGTCAATATCCCAGCCCTGTGCGCGTAAGAACGCAAGGTCGCTTATCGTTGCCTTGCTCCCCGGCAGAATGACTAGGCGGGCATCTCCCGGCAGCGCCTGCCCCGGACGCGCACGCACTACCCGCACCGCGCTCTCCGCTTCCAGCGCGTCAATGTCATCGAAGTTAGCAATGTGCGGCATAACCGGCACGGCAATGGTAACCGCGCCGGCGCTCCGCAGGTCGCCGGGAACGGCATCTTCCGCCGGAAGGCTCCGCGCCGCGTTAAGCCACGGCACTATGCCAAGCCCGCGCCAGTTTGTCGCCTGTTCTATCGTCTTGTAGCCGCCGTCAAAAAGCGTTACATTGCCGCGAAATTTATTGATAATAAAGCCTTTTACAAACGCGGCATCTTCGGCGTCAAGCACAGCCTTAGTGCCCACAATAGAGGCAATAACGCCGCCCCGGTCAATGTCGCCGACAAGAATAACAGGAACGCCGGCTGCCCGCGCAAAGCCCATGTTTGCGATGTCGCCCGAACGCAAATTTGTCTCGGCGGGACTGCCCGCGCCTTCTACAACTACAATTTCACTCCCGCCGCGTAAGCGTTCAAACGATTCCAGCACCGCGCCCAAAAGCGGCGTCCGTTTTGTATTGAAGTCCTTTGCGTTAAGAAAGCCGTAAACTTCCCCTTGAACGATAACTTGCGCCCCCGTATCGGTTTGCGGTTTGAGCAGCACCGGGTTCATATCCACAGAAGGCTTAACACGACAGGCAAGCGCCTGCAAAGCTTGAGCGCGTCCTATTTCTCCGCCGCAAAATTGCCGTCCTTGGCAATTTTGCTTATAGGGTTTGTCTGCGACAAACTCTCGCCTTTGGAAACAGCGCGCATCCTTGTGCGCTTCCGCTTTTTCTATACCCGCCATCCTTGGCGGGCAGCCTTGCGGGAACTCCGCGGCGGCGGCATTGTTACTCATATTTTGCGGCTTAAAAGGGCGCACACGCATACCCCGGTTTGCAAAAACTCGGCAAAGCCCGGCAACTAAAACCGATTTGCCCACATCCGAGCCCGTCCCTTGAAGCATTACAACAGCCATACTGCCTCCTATGGCAAGTGTTACACATATAGCAGGGAAAATCGAGGGCGGCGCCGAATTAGCCGATAAATAAACAATGCGCCGGGTTTTCTTCGTCCTCAGTTTTTTTACCGCTCTCTGTTACGCAAGCGCTCAGGGTATTTTGCGGGGAGAAGTCCGCATAGATATTGAACCTGTGTACGCGCTCGGCATAGGGCAAACTTCCCCGCTTACCGAACGGGAAATGGAAGCATGGGCTCTGGAAGAAACGGCTCTATGTTACGCGGGAATGATATACGGCTGGGAATTTGTTTACGAACCCGGCGAAACAGCCCGGAACATATCTGAAAATATCAGCCTTACGCCGTTAGGCAAAATTCAATTTGGCGATACCCGCCTAAAGGTTGATGCCGCAAAAAAAATAGACGGCTATTTCTCACTTTGGACAGATTACCGGTTAAATGAATCGCAAAATCTCCGTGTGTCTAACTGGAACCGCGCTTCCAGCGGAGAAATGCAGTCATCCGGGTTTGGGGCGCTTACCGGCAAAACCGGAGAAATGGAACGCGGACACCTAAAAGACGGAGCGCTCGAAGACGCCGCCCGTAAAGCCGTCCGCGCCCGTTTGCGCGGGATTATCCCTAACCGCCCGCGCCGCGTCCGTGGTCGTATCGCGCTCGCCGCCTTCCCCATATACGGCATAAATGCCGGATTGCGGACAGTAAACGCCCGTTTCCGTTTTACAACGGAAGAAATCGAACCATATATGGCATGGTAGCGCGGCAGCGCCGTTGCCGCCGCATAACAGATGCCTTTCAATCTATCAGTGCTTACCTAGCCAAAAAGTCCTGAACTTTGCTAAACTATTGTAAAGAACAGGGGAGCCTGACGCTTCAGGCTGAGAGTAAACGGGAAAGCGTTTTGACCCTTGAACCTGAACCGGGTAATGCCGGCGTAGGAAGTCAACTAACATCCGTTATCAGACGCCTTCGCCGGAACCCAGTGAAGGCGTTTTATTTTGGAGAAAACTATGAAACAAACTAAATTTGCGGCGCTTGCCGCGCTCTTAACGGCGCTATTACTTAGCGCCTGCGGCAAACAAAAGCAAACGCCGCAAAATGTTGCGGCGCAAAATGATGCGGCGGCGGCGCAAGACGCGGCGTTAAGGAATGTACGCCTCGTGCTTGACTGGACGCCCAACACAAACCACACCGGCATATATGCCGCGCTGGAATTGGGTTATTTTGCCGAAGCGGGCTTTAATTTAAGCATTTTACAGCCGCCGGAAGACGGAGCGCTAATAATAACAGCCGCCGGAGGCGCGGAATATTGCGTTGATTTTCAGGAGACTATGGGACCCGCCATTGCCCGCAAGGAAGCGCCGCTTCCTGTAACAGCGGTTGCCGCAGTTATTAACCATAATACGAGCGGCATAATGTCGCTTGCCTCTTCCGGCATAAAAAGTCCACGCCATCTTGCCGGCAAACGCTTTGCTTCGTGGGAGACGCCGCTCGTTACAGAAATAATCCGCAATGTAGTGGAAACAGACGGCGGCAATTTTTCCGCAGTTAAGATGATTCCCAATTATGCTACCGATGCCATCTCAGCCTTGCAGACCGACATAGACGCAATATGGATATATTACGCTTGGGACGGCGTTAAGGCGGAACTGGAAGGCATCCCCATAAATTATATTGACTTTGGCGCATTAAACCCCGTATTTGACTTTTATACGCCGGTAATTGCCGCCAATTCAAACTACCTTAACACAAAACCGGAAGAAGCGCGTCAATTTATGGCGGCGCTTAGCAAGGGCTATGAGTACGCCATAAAAAATCCAAAGGAAGCGGCGGCTATTCTGCTAAAACACGCGCCGGAATTGGACGCGAAACTTGTCCATCAAAGCCAGATTTATTTAACCCCCCGCTATACGGCGGATGCCCCGCGCTGGGGAGAAATCGACACCAAGCGCTGGAGGGCTTTCTATGGATGGATGTACGAAAAAGGACTTTTGGAACAGGATGTCCGGGACAAAGGCTTTACAAACGAATTTTTACCATGAGTCTATTTTCCTGTAAAAACATTTCTAAATCGTACGGCGGCGAGCATATACTTAACGGCATAAGCCTAAAATTGGAGCCGGAGGAATTTGTGTCGCTTGTAGGCGCGTCCGGTGTTGGCAAGACCACGCTCTTTAATATACTTGCCGGCGTGGAAAAGGCGGACGCGGGGCGCGTATTCTTAAATGAAAGCGACATTACAGGGGTATGCGGACATGTAAGTTATATGCCGCAAAATGACCTCCTCTTTGAACACCTAACCGTGCTCGATAACATAACCCTGCCCCTCATCATTCAAAAGAAAAAACGAAAAGAAGCGCGGGAGTACGCTCTTTCGTTTTTTTCGCGCTTTGGACTTGAAGACTGCGCCCGGAAATATCCGGCGCAATTATCCGGCGGAATGAGGCAGCGGGCGGCGTTCCTTCGCGCCTGTATGCTGGAAAAGCCTGTAATGCTGCTTGACGAGCCTTTTTCGGCGCTCGACTTTATTACACGCGCCGAAATACGGGAATGGTTTGCGGAAATTTCGCGCTCTTTGCATCTTACAACGCTCTGCGTTACCCATGATATTGACGAGGCGCTAATCCTTTCAAAGCGCATCTATGTAATGAAGGGACGCCCCGCCCGCATAGGCGGCTGTTATTTGGCGGACGGACAGCAATCGGGCAGTTCGGCGCTTACCCCTTCCCGCTTACGCCTAAAACAGCAACTTTTTTCGGCATTAAGCGGCGCTCTTATTATTACCCAGCCCAAAGCAGTATGATTTCCCTATGGTAGGCATCATAGACCCGGAAGCGGGCAACCTTGCGTCTGTTGTAAATGCGCTGGAACGGCTGAAAATCCCGGCGCGGTTTGTCCGTTCTCCAGATGAACTTGCCCCCGCCGCGTCTCCCTTCGACAAAATCATTTTCCCCGGAGACGGACATTTTGGGCAGGTAATGCAAATGCTGAACCGCTCAGGCTATGCGGACGCTCTTAGGCGCTGGATAGAGCCGGGGCGGCGCTTCCTTGGTATCTGTATTGGAATGCAAATTCTTTTTGAGACTTCGGAAGAAGCGCCGGATGTTCCCGGACTCGGCATTATCAAAGGAAAAGTAAAAAAATTCCCCGTTAGGAAAATCCCGCAAATCGGCTGGAATTGGACGCAATTCAAGGCAAATTCGGCTTTTGCGGGAACCCTCTCCTCTCATTTTTATTACATACATTCATATTATTGCCTGCCGGACAACGAGGCGGATGCCGCCGCGTCCGCCTGCTACGGGCTGCCCTACACTTCCGCCGTAGAGCGCGGCAATCTTTGCGCCGTACAGTTTCATCCAGAAAAATCCGGCGAAGCCGGCTTAACCCTGTTAAAAAATTGGGCAAATGGCGGCGCAACGGAATTGGTTTCCAAAAATCAAACATCAGGCTCAGGTTTAACAAAGCGCATTATCCCCTGCCTCGATGTTGATGACGGACGGGTTGTTAAGGGCGTCAAGTTTAAGGAAATTGCCGATGCCGGATGCCCTGTCGAATTGGCGCGGCGTTACAATGCGGAAGGAGCGGATGAACTCATTTTTCTGGATATTGGCGCTTCGTACAAAAGCCGGGCGACTCTGCTGGATGCGGTACGCAAAACGGCGGCGGAAGTGTTTATTCCATTATGTGTCGGCGGCGGCATCCGTTCTGTGGAAGATATGCGCCTTGCTATGAACGCGGGCGCGGACAAGGTATCGGTGTGCACCGCCGCATTGGAACGCCCGGCATTGCTTACGGAGATGGCAGCCGCATACGGCAGCCAATGCGTAGTTCTCTCGATAGACGCAAAGCGGACGGGCAAAAACCGCTGGAATGCCTTTGCCAAAGGCGGGCGCATAGATACCGGCAAAAATGCCGTGGAATGGGCGGCAGAAGCGGCGGCTTTGGGCGCGGGTGAAATCCTCCTCAATTCAATAGACGCGGACGGCACGGGCTCAGGCTACGATTTGGAACTGATACGCGCCGTAATGGATGCCGCGCCGGTGCCGGTTATCGCGTCGGGCGGGGCGGGCAGTCTTGAGCAAATACGCGAGGCGGCATCTGCCGCCGATGCCGCGCTTGTTGCTTCGCTTCTTCATTTTGGAAAAACAAACATTCCCGAAATAAAAAATTACCTGCAAAAAAACGGGCTTGCTGTACGCGGATAGCCTGCGGCTGCAAAATGGCTGCAAAATAAAAATTTTGCAGTCATTTCGCAGTCATTTCTAAGAAAAGACTGATTTATGCTCGATTGGATAAATCCTGCTTCCCTAAAGTTGTAAATTGCATATACCGATACTTTAGATAACAAGTTTGTATGGGCGGGGAAAACGGTAACTACGCTTGCGGCGGAAGTCCGTTTCGATTAAACTGTTTTTAGGGGTTAAACAATGAAAAAAACTATTCTTTTCGTGATGGCGGCGGGACTCATAGTGGGGCAAGTATTTGCCCAAAGCCCAAACGATTTTACCATCCGTACAAAGAGTTTTGGCGGCGTTCTAGGCGTTGTCATTATGGGTTACAAAGGACATGCGTCCGATGTAGTTATTCCCGCGTCAATAAACGGCATACCCGTTATGGAAATTGGCGACCAGGCTTTTATGCTTAGCAATCTGACAAGCGTTGTGCTTCCGCGCACAGTTGTACGGATAGGCAAGAAGGCTTTTTTTGGCAATAGCATCAGGTCGGTGAGCGTCCCGGAAAGTGTACGCGAAATCGGTGATAACGCTTTTGATATAAACCTGCGTATTGCTGTTATTGAACGGCAGCAGCAGTCTGCCGCGCCGGTACCTGCGGCGCAAACCAACATTTACCCGGTAGAACAGCGTCAAAAACAGACGCCCGCGCCTGTCGCCGTTCAATTAGCGCCCGCTCCGATTCAGAGTACTTCCGTTAAGACTATGCCCGCCCCGCAACAGCAGGCGCAGCAGGCGGCGGCGCAGCAAGCGGCGGCGGAGCAGCAGGCGCAACAGGCGGCGGCGCAGCAAGCGGCGGCTCAACAGGCAGCACAGCAAGCAGCGGCTCAACAGGCGGCGGCGCAGCAAGCAACGACTCAACAGCAGGCGCAACAGGCGGCGGCGCAGCAAGCAGCGGCGCAACAGGCTCCCGTTCTTGCCCAGAGCGCACCCCAACCGCCGCCGCCGCATAACGGTAAGCGTTTCGACAGAAATGATTACCCCCCATATCAATACCGTGATGTTCCCAACGAGGCAGACCATACATTTCCCGGCGAGATAGTTCTTCCGCAGGAAGAGCGCGTATTCCCCGGTGAAGTGCGCATCATTCCCGCCGATAATCCCGGAAACAGAACATCCGGTCGTGTGCCGACTCAGCAGAGCGGAGAACTTACCCGGCTGCCGCCGGGCGGAGACGCGCAGAATACGCAGCGTTATGCCAAAGCGCCGGCGCCTCTCCCCACTACGGATTCAAAGTACAGCGCGGTTGTTCCCGACAAGGAAGAAAAAGATATTAAAGTAGGCGTTACAGAAACCGTGCCGGCGGCGGTGGCGGTAAATACCGAAGAATACCGGCTTACTACAGATAACAGAGGCGTAATTACACTGGCGGATTATTTGGGCACATCGCGGAATGTTATAGTGCCTACAAAGGTCGGCAATGTTACACCGGTCGTTATCGGCAAACTCGCCTATTGGAACCGTTATCTGGTCGGCGTAAAAATCCCTGAAACTATAGTCCGTATCGAAGACAGCGCCTTTTCCAGCAATACCCTTACCGAAGTTGTAATTCCAGATTCGGTAAGATATATAGGCTATCAGGCATTTAACGGCAACCCCTTGCAGAAAATAACCATTGGCGAGGCTGTCCCTATGCAAATTGACAGTTTCCCCGGTCTGTTTGCCGATTTCTACCGTATAAACGGGATGGTAGGCGGAACCTATTACTATTCATACGGCAGATGGTTTGTTGACCGTTAAGGGAATAACGCCGGAATAACCGGCGTTACCCGCAAATGGTGTTCAGTACTTCTTCAATAGTCAAGCGTTCAATATTTTTTCGTTCCGAAAGTATGCGGAGGGTTAAGCCCTCCGCTTTTTCATTTGTAAACACTACATAAGGAATTCCGCGTTTTTCCACACTGCCGTAAAAAGCGCCCGCCTTTTTCATGTCCGCGTTCAGCAATTCGCAGGGAACGCCCGCATCCCGGAATTTAGCGGCTATGCGCTGGCAAACGCCGCCGGATTTTTCGTCCGTAACGGCTATCGCAAGCCACGCATAGGACACACGGCTTTCTTTACGCCCCAACGCGGCAAGCGCCGCTATAAGCCTGTCAAGCCCTATGGATGTACCAACCCCCGAAATTACCCGGCGGGTATAGAGCCCGGCAAGGCTGCCATAGCGTCCGCCTGAACAAACAGAGCCTATATCCGGCAATTCCGATAGAAAACTCTCGTAGACTATGCCCGTATAATAATCAAGCCCGCGAGTTATCGAAGGGTCAAGCACAAATCTGTCCGCAATTCCCGCGTCTTCCAGCATCGCATATATGCTTTGCAGGCGCTCCGATTCAGGGCAGTCCCCACCGGCAAGCGCGGTAAGCGCCTTCAGCGTACCGCGCCGGTCTCCAGCGCTTTCTATATATTCGAGTATTTTATCCGCCGCGCCGCTGCCGGCAGTCTCTTCCAATAATGATTTGGTTTCTTCGCGCCCTATCTTTTTGATTTTATCAACTGTGCGGAGTATTTCGGCGGATTTTTCCTGTAAATTGAGTTTGTCAAGAAAGCGGTTAAATAGCCCCCGGTGGTTTACATGAATCGAGACAGCCGTGCCGCCTGTGGCAGCGGTTAAAGCGTCATTCATCATACAGAGAATCTCAAAGTCGGCAAGAGCGCTGTCCTCACCTAGAGAATCGCAATCGCATTGGGTAAATTCCCGGTAGCGCCCCCGTTGTGTATTTTCCCCGCGCCATACTTTTGCGATGTGGTAGCGCTTAAAAGGCATGGAAAGTTCGTCATAATGGGCGGCGGTAAAACGGGCAAGCGGCACCGTCAGGTCAAAACGGAGCGCCACATCCCTTCCGCCTGAGTCCGTAAAACGGTAAACCTGCTTTTCGGTTTCCCCGCCCCCCTTGCCAAAAAGAATTTCGGCATATTCCAGCGCGGGCGTATCTATTGGTACATAACCGTAACTTTTGTAGACATTTTCTATACGCGCAATTAGTCCGCGCCTTTCAATCTCTTCCGCCGGTAAAAAATCGCGGAAGCCTTTTAACACTTTGGGTTCTATGATGTTTGCCATACAAAAAGTATAGCGCCGCCGCCATTTATTGTTTATCCCTATGCAAGCCCAAAGCCCTACCAACTCACATTGAGCGCCGTTCCCAGCGAGAGGACTATGCTCAGAGTTTCGGATTTTTCGGCATGAGAAAAATCGAAACCGGCAAAAAGTTTGAAGGTAAAACTCCCGCTTATGCGGACTATCGACTCGTGATAGGCGCTCACTTGGAGTGTGCGGTAGTTGTCCGCTTCGCTCAAAGTGAACTCCAACTTCTCGCGGCGTAGGCGCTCGTGGCGGCGCTGCCTTAGCATAGAGAATACAGTCCATACCGAAGCGTTTTCTCCGCCGAGTCTCTTTAGAGCAAGTTCGTAGAGGAAGCCGGCAAGACTCTTTTCGTTTGGGGCTGTCCAGTAGAGCGCAAAGAAGAGCGAGTAACCGCTGTCGCGGAATGTGAGGGCATCTTCAAATTCGAGTTCCGCCCCTCTAAAGCCGTAAAAAAATACCGATTGGCTCGATTTGACGCGCCAGGTTGTCTCGCCGCCGTCCGGGACAGTCAACTCCGCGCTAAGTTCCGATTCAATTTCGTCAGTCTGATAGAACGGAAAAAGAGCGAGGCTGCTAAAAGCGCCCGCTATGTTGACGGCGTTATGGCGCACGGACGCGCCTGTAACAAGGCTGCCCGCTGTGGTCTCCAGTTTGCGGGTAATGTCGCGGCGGATGTAGGCATCCGTCTGGCGGGGAATGAGCGGATGCGCCGGAGCAAAACGAAAGCCCAAATTGTATTCATCACGGAAAAGGCTGTTTGTTACCAGAACGCCGTCTTCCGCGCCGTTTAGGAGGCGCTCTGTAAAGCGTTCCGCGCCATTGGGGTCAAAGAGCGCGTAAAATGGAACCTGCGCGTAGAGCGGCGCGGCGCTTGCAAGCGCTTTGGCAAACAGGTCGAGATCGCCGCCTATACCGGTAGTCTCGCGGTTCAGATTACGCTCAAACCGGCGTTTTATGCTGAATACCGCCCGGTTACCCCAAAAGTTGAAGGGGACGGCAAGTTCCGCGTTGTTTGTCTGCGCGGAAGACGCAAGCGCCTGTGAATAATCCGATGACCCGTCCAGCAGAAGCGCAAGCCCGATGCCTCCGGCAGTACCGGAGCCGGCGTCTTTTTTCGGCTTCCAAAATACAGCCCTTTCCGGGTTAAAACCGAGCGCCATGTTAAAGCGGCGTTTTGCGGCATCCGCGCCTGAGTCCGGCGCAAAGAAGCGCCATGTGTCCGCCCACTTTACAGCATAATTTGAGCCATCGCCCGCGCCGCCGGCAGGAGATGTGTAGACAAGCCCCGCCAATGCAGAAAATGCCGGTACGCCGGAAAGGGCGAATTTTGCCTTCCAGTCGCGTACAAAGTCAGATTCCTCGCGGCTTTCGGCTATAAGTTCTGCGGCAATCTTGCCTTTAAGGAAGACCGAAGCGCCGTGCAGCCACTCATTTTTTTCCGGGTCGAACGAAAACCGCTCTTCAAGCCCGGCTGTACCAAAAAACCGCGATATGCTGTGCCCCGCTTTCCACGAAAATGAATTTTCGCTGCCGGGGTCGGGGAAGGACGCGAAAAATGCTTCTGTCTTGATTTGAAAACCCGCCAGTTCCACACCGGCATTTGCCGAGGCAGCCGCGCCGCCTTCCGCCGGACGGGAAACTTCCCCGGTGTTCAAGCCGCGCGCCGCCATAAAAAGTTCGCCGTCTGTTTGCAGGCGGACATTGCCCACCAGCGGAAAGCCCCTCGCCGCGATGAGAGTACCCGGTTTTTGCCATGCGGCGGAAAAGCCCAGATTGCCGGTAAAGGCGTCATCACTTTCGGTCAACATTACCTCGTCAACACTAAAAGCGCCTTTAACGGGCAGCGCGCCGCCGTCATGCCGCGCCAAAAAAATCAGGTATGGGTATTCCGCCGTCTCTTGCGTCTGCCTTGCATATATGCCGCGCCCGCCCCATTCAATACCGCCTATCCTGCGCCCCTCAACATAGACACCCTCATCCGCGTCTTTTGACGCGCCGTAAACAACCTCGACCTTTACCCAATCCGCAGCATTCGCTAATTCGGCGGCGGGGATGGCGGCGCGGAAATAACGCCGCGCATTGTCCGCGTAACCGGCAGCCCCCGTGGCAAGGGTAATTTCAAAATGAGAAATGCTTGCCGTATTGGGAATACGCAAAAAAAAGCCGAAACGCCTGTAAGCCGAGAAAGGCAGCGCCCCTAATCTGCCGCCGGCACCGGCGGCAACAGGCGGCGGGGCAGCGCCTTCGGTGTTCCATTCAACCGTCAAAATACGCTGCCGCGTCCCGTCTGGATGAAGGCGGTCTATCTCGTTGTACCGTCTTTGCAGGCTTGCGTCCGGTACTTCCACAGCGGTAACTTCAACGCCGGATGTCCCGGACATTCCGCCCGGCGCGGCTGGGATGCCGCCTTCCGCCGCCACGGCAAGCGGAACAAATGCCGCGCCCCGCACAACAGGCTGGGCTGTTATCAGACGAAGCGGCAGCGCGGCAGATGCAGCGCCTGCGGCGCTGCCGCCGGTTTTTACCGCGATAATGCGCATTGCGCCGGAAGCCCGGAGCCGCTGTCTTTCGGCATCGTCCGGCTTCCACGAGGCAAGATAAATTCCCCCCTGATAACTAAGTGTTATATTGGCGTCAACTTCTGCCTTCCACGAAGCGCCTGCGGGAATGTCTGCCGGCGGGTAGATTCGTTTGGTAATGGTAAGCGCCGCATTGTCCAGCGTTGCGCCGTCTTTTACGGCAAGTTCGCCAAACTGAGCGTACAGCGCAACCGCGCCCTCACCTTCGTTCCGGTAAAACCGGTATGGAATTTCGATTTCCCGCGCTCCGTCCAAAAACGCTTCCGGCATTTTCGCCGTCCAGCCCGCCCATATCTTGCCGTCCTCAAATTTGGTTTCCAGAACAAGCGCGGCGGAACCGAGCGCCCCGTCCCGCGCAGGATATGGGACATTCTTGCCGGAGACAACAGGCTTGTCATTTTCGATGGACAGCAGTTCGCCGGAGTTCAAAAAGTCCTTGCCGGTATAGTCGCGGTAAGTAAGTTCGGCGCGGTTTGCAAGGCTGAGAACGCCCAGCGCGGCGGCGCTCTCAGCGGAGGCGGCACCCTCATGCTCCGGCACAGACGAGGCTTCCGCTTCCGCGTTTGCGATGTTGAAGACTTGCTCGCGCCCTTCCATTCCGGCAATGCGGTAGAGTCCTGTCGTATCTTCCGCTCCGTAAGACGCCCCCAGCCTGAGCGCCGCGTTCAGATTCCTGCCCGCCCATGCGACAGTCCCGCCAAAGCCTGCCTGCCCCGGAGAAAGGCTCTCACCTTCGGAATATGCCCCTTCGGCAACATTCCACCGCGCCCCAAGACCGGCACCTGCCGTAAGAATGCCTATTTCTTCAATTCCGCCTTCGTTTTCAGCCTCAGGATTTTGAGCGCCCAAATCTGAATTCCGCCCGCGCTCAAAAATCCATTCGCCGGTAAAACCCGCCCCGCCCGCTATGCTGCCCGCCTTGCGTCCCGAAGAGAGGCGCAGATAACTGATTCGTATCGTCTCGTTGAACATCGCGGGGCGTTCAAGGCGCACTACGCCGTCCGCCGCGCTGAATGTGAACGCAGTGTCGGCAAGCCCGCCCCGCGTTACCTGTACCGAATCTTCGATAACATCCGTCCCTATCCGGTAGCCGCCGACAGCCCCAAACGAAATGAACTTTAGCCGGTAAGCGCCCGCATCCGCGCCGCCGGGCAGGTAAATGGCGGCATCCGTTTGCGCCAGAGGCCAGAGGGATGCCGGAGCGCGCAAATCCGCGCCGCGCCCTGTTTGCCGCAATTCATAAAGACGACCGGCAAATGCCGTCTCAAATTCGGCATCAGTTATGTCGATACTCTCCTCTTCGCGGTAGAGGTCGAGGGTAAAGCCGCCCGCCGGGTCATCTGTGGCGGCATCCACAAGATAGGCGCTTGCCGTGTCGTTGGACGGCGCTTCGTAGCGGCTCAGGCGCTCAAATGGCGAAAAAGCCCCCTTCTCATAAATGACGAGCGCGTCCCTTCCCTCAATCTGAATAAACCCCGGCTTGCCGTTCCCCCCTCCCGGTTGAGGATACCTCGCAAGATTCACTCCGGCGCCAAAGTACGCCTGCGCCTTCGCCAAATAACCGCTGCCGTTATACTCACCTAAACTGTCCACTACCCCCTGTCCACCGTCCACTACTACAACAACCCTTCCCTCATTTGGCTTGCTCAATTCGACAAGCCCGAACCGCGCCGAAACCGCCGCTTCAGACGCGCCCGCCTTTCTGTAGCGCCTGCCATCGCTGCCGCGCAAAGCGCCGTCCTTGTCCTCAAGATAGACCTCAGGCTGTGCGCTCAGGTTCTCTTCCGGCAGCACAAAAGAAATGCCCCGGTAGTATTCCCGCGCCTCTTTGTAACTTTGATAGCGCTCGCGCCCGCCCACAAAGATGCGCTCTTCGCGGGCGGCGTCATCGTAGCGGAAAAGCGCGTGCAGTTGCAGATTGCCGCCCCCCAAACGGGTATATGCGCCTATGGACGCCGGAGAATTCCCCCCCAGATTGAGGTACGGAAACGAGGGAAAATCCAAACCGGTATTCCCTACGCCTATGTATTTGATGAATTCGCCGCTTTTGCCCCGATAGCCGGCGCGGTAACTGTTCAATTTTGCTTCTTCGACAAAACGCCCCTCAACAAACCACCGGTCAAGAAAACGCGCTTCCAGCCGCACATCCGCCTCTTGAACAAATAGGAGCGGCGGCACGGACGCGCTCTGCCAGCCCAATGACGTCCGCGTCCAGCCGAGCGAGCCCGTAAGCGTCCAGTTCCAATACCCGCCCAAAAGCAGCGCCGCAAAGTTGCCATCGCCGCTGTCCCGCCGCCATGCGGCAACTTCGGTATTATCAAGCATCTCCGCCGGCAATAAGTCATCGGCATAAAGCGGCGGCGCAAACGGCGGCGCAAATAGCAGGCAAATAAGGGCAAGGCATATTTTTACACGGAACGCGGACGGCGGCATTGTGTAATGATAGCAGAAACAGCCGTTTGCGGGGATAACTGACTTTACAGGCAACCCAAACAACTCTATTTTACCGGCACTTAGTAAACGGGTATAATAGGACTATGGAAACCAGAAAACATTTACCAAGGGCGGTGCTTGCCCGGATTTATTTTATAGACAGAGAAATTGCCGCCGGAAAATTCCCTAATGTTCATGATTTAGCCAAAGAATACGAAGTTGGAACGGCTACCATATACCGCGATATTGAATATATGCGGTATATGCTCAACGCGCCTATAGAATACAGCGCCAAAAACCGGGGCTGGTACTATACAGAAAAAGCCTTCCGGCTGCCGGCGGGTTTTGCCGCCGCCAATGATATGCTGACGCTGGGTATGGCAAAATCTCTGGTTGCGCTCTACAAGAATACGCCGTTGTACGAGCCGGCGCTGCGGCTGCTAAACAGCATTACCGCGCCGCTGTCAGAAGAAAACGAAGATGCCGGTAAAACAGCATGGTACGAAAAAAGAATTGTTGTGCCGCCTGTCGCGCAGGCATATATAGATACCGGAATTTGGAGCATAATTGCCGGCGCTATAAAAGAAAACAAAAAAATTACTTTTGAATATAAAGGATATATAGATGATGATTTTAAGACGCGCATTGTTCACCCATATCAATTGCTTTTTGATAATGGAGCGTGGTTTTTATATGCCTATTCAGAGGAACGCTCCGCAATACGGATATTTTCTTTAACCCATATTAAAAATGCCGCCATTACCAATGAACATTTTATTTTACCGGAAGAATTTGACTACTGCGCCAGCAATGACGACAGTTTCTTTGGCGTATTTGCCGGAAAAAAAGAAAGTTTCAAAATAGCGTTTAACCGCCATACCGCAAATAACATACAGGACAGACTTTGGGCTAAAGACCAGAAAATATACAGCAAAAACAACAAAGTAATTATTGAATTTACCAGTTCCCAGTACGACAAAGTACTGTCCTGGGTGCTTTCCTTTGGCAGCGGCGCAAGACCGCTTAAACCAGACCAACTGGTAGACCAATGGAAAGAACAAATTATTGAACTTTACAAAATACTGGGAAAATAACCGCCCGAATTCCCTAATTCATTTCCAGTCATTCATTGGCAAAGCCAATTTTTGTGGAAACTGTAAAACCATTTTGTGTTTCATCCTTGCAGTATTGCGTTAAATTATCCAAAGACAATTTTTTGCCGGAAAGAATGCCGTCAACTTCGGTTTTACGGGCAATGTTTTCTATTTGACCGCCTGATAATTCAAAACGTTTGGATAGTTCGGCTATCCAGTCTTCCGGCAAATCAGGCAGTTGAGAACTCCATATACCGGCACGGCTTTTTTGGTCCGGTTTGTCAAAATTGATTTTATATAAAAAACGCCGTTCAAAAGCGGTATCCATATTTTGACTCAGATTGGTAGTGGCTATCATAATGCCTGACAGATTTTCCATCTCCTGTAAAATAATGTTCTGAATGGTGTTTTCTGTTTGGTCTATTGAATGGTTTGCGCCGCCTATGGATTTGCGTTTGCCTATAACAGCATCCGCTTCGTTAAAAAGCAGGATGGGAAAGGTTTCGGAATTTTCCACCGCCGTCCGGTATGTGTCAAAAATTTCTTTTATCTTTTTTTCGCTTTCTCCATACCAGCAGCTTTTTGTGTCGGCTATGTTTACCATCATGATATTGCGTCCGGTTTCGCGGGCAATTTGATATGCGGTTTCGGTTTTGCCGGTTCCCGGTCCGCCGGAAAATAAGCAGGCAAAACCCGCCCTCATGCCTTTGCCGTCAAGCCTGTCCCGGATTTTGCTGTAGTTTTCTTCCCGCAAAAGAGATGTAAGTTTTTTAATTTCGTTTGTTTCCCTTATGTTGTAAAACATATTTTTTACTTTTATCGAATCGTGCATTATCAGATTTTTCTTAAAGTTCTTTTTTCCCAAACCGCTCAATTCAGATAACAGTTCTTTTTTTGCCATATCTGACAATTTCCATGATTCAGAATTTACAAACCCATCCTCGTTGTTATGTGTTATATATTTGCCCTGAATTAAAATATGCTCGCCGGTTGATAATTCCCTGTTGGTATAACTGATATGGCTTTTGTCTTCGTATAAGAATTCAAAATCATGAGGACCAATATTATCATCGTTGTTGTTGCCTGCCAGATGACAAAAGCAGATAAGCAGCAGCATGTCATCTTCGTCCAGTTTGTAACTTATTATTTTTTTGCAGAACATAAGATGCATATTTGTTTTTATCAAATCCAGCAGTTCCACTTTAAGTTCTTCATAGTCAAGTTCATCATCAGCCCGCTCTTGAAAAAAACGTTCCAGAAGCGAGAAAAATTTATCAATAGAGATGTTTTCGTTTTTTTCGGGATGAAATTCATTGTTTTTCCGCAAGCCGTCCAGCACCTCGCGGGGAACCCTGAACGAAATGCCGTCTTCTCTCCTGCTGCAGCGAATCAGCCTTTTCTTTACCAGTTCATCGCAGTCGTTAAGGTATTTGATTATTCTGACTTTACTGCAATGGATGGACTCGGCAATTTCGCTAGTAAGAATACGGTGGTCGTCGCTCCGTTCAATAAAATGAGAAAACAGCAATGCCTGAGTAGGGTTTATGCCGAGTTTTTGAGTAACATACTCAAAATGGTATTTCCCCTTGTTCCTGCATCTGTCTATACCGTACTTTTGCGATATTTCAACGATTTTTTCGATATGGTCTAAAATGCCCATATCACTCTTTGCCGGACTAGTGTCCTGCGATTTCTTCCCCAAAGAGAATAATTTTGTTTTTAAGCCTGAAAAAGTCATATTCATAGTATAAGTCTAACATAGATGGTTAATCATAGAGTGATGTTGCATCCGCAGCCCCTAAATCTTTGCCCCGTCCTCTCTATAGAAAAAAATTCAGATTCCGATAATCGAATTAGAGGTATTATATGAGAAAATGTGGTTTTTTCTTAGGTTTTATGCTGTTTTCCTTCTGCGCGGGAAGTATTTTTGCCCAGTCGGGCGTACCGCAGGCAAGCGCCGTTGCAGCCGTTCAGCCCGTACGACTGGATAGCGAATTGAATTCCATAAGAGCGGTTTTGGCTAAAGAAAAAATAACCGGCAAGGAACGCCATGACGCCTTAGTGCGTCTTGCCCGTGTGCAAATGCTGACAGGCGACATAGAAGGCGCGGCGGCAACTTGGGAGCAGGCTGCGTACGCGGAAAATGGAAAGCGCGATGATTCCGCTCTCCTTGAAAATACAGCCTGCCTTATGGCTATGGGTGAATGGGATAAGGCGGACGCCAACATCAAACTCGTGCTGCTTACCGGACGGGATGACCGCAAGTCTTACATAAAAGCGAAATTCCTTGGCGCTCAAATTGAAGCATTCCGTGGAAGCAATCCTGTAATAATCGGCAGTTATTTAGACGATTCCGACTTTGCTCAGGAACGCGCAATGATTTTTTACACGCTTTGGAAGATAACGGGCGCGGAAGAATACAAAAACCGCCTAGTTATTGAATATCCCGAAAGCCCGGAAACTAAGGCGCTTCTTGTCGATGCCGGACTGATTACAGGCGTAAGCATTTTTCCGGGGGCTATGTGGCTGCTGCCCGCCTCGCCTCATCCTTTAACGGTAAGCAATGTAATTCAATCGCCCCAATTTACGCTGGAAACCGCAATGCCGCCCGCCATCCAAACAGGACTCTTTACCGCAAGGGACAATGCGCTTGCCCAACAGAGCGCTTTGAGCGAAAAAGGCTTTAGCGCCGCAGTAAGCGTCCGTCAGGCAAATGGCTATGACTACTGGGCGGTAACTGTTCCCGCCGGTTCAGACTTAAATCAAACTATAATCAAACTAAAAACCGCCGGCTATGAGACGCTTCCCGTCTATTAGTCCGCATCCGCATATACGGCTTCCGCCCCGGTTTTCCATCGCGCTCTGCGCAATGCTTTGGAGTACATCGGGGCTGTTTGTTAAAATTATTGCGTGGAATCCCTTTGTTATTGCCGGCTGCCGCAGTTTTTTTGCGGCGCTTTTTTTACTCGCGCTTCAAAGGCTGACATTGCCGCCGGGACGTCCTTTTCTTGCAGGCATCCGCAGCCCCTTTGCATGGCTTGCCGGTTTAAGTTATTCCGCCACAATGGTGCTTTTTGTTGTGGCAAATAAACTTACGGCAAGCGCCAATGTAATTGTTCTTCAGTATAGCGCCCCGGTGTGGGCGGCGCTCTTTGCGTCATTTATCATCCGCGAAAAACCAAAGTGGGAACACGGCGTAAGTCTGATTCTGATTTTTGCCGGCTTATTCATCCTGCTAAAAGACGGATTTGCCGGCGGCGGAATTTTGGGAGACGCGCTCGCCGTCCTTTCGGGCGTGGTATTCGGGCTGGCATCCGTGCTGCTCCGCGCTCAAAAAGACGCATCCCCGCAGGACGGAATGACGCTCTCTCATATTATCACGGTCGTCTTCTGCCTGCCATTTGTATTTATCTATAAACCGTTAGTTACACTGCCGTCCGCGCTTTCTGTTGTATATATGGGCGTCTTACAGGTAGGACTTGCCGCCGCCCTCTACGCATACGGCATAAAAAAAGTAAGCGCAGTCTCGGCAATGCTCATCGCCTCTATAGAGCCGGTTTTTAACCCGCTCTGGGTATTTCTCGTTATAGGCGAAAAACCGGCACCCGCCGCTTTTTTAGGCGGCGGCATAATTTTGGCAGCGGTATTCTTTTCTAATATCATAGGCTGGCGGAACAGTCTTGAACGCTAAGTAAAAACTGCTCTCTTGCGCAAACCGGTCTTTTTCTGGACAATGTAAACCTATGGAGTTTCCTTTTATTTTAGTACTGGGGCGGCGCCCCCCGCCCCCCGCACCCCCCGCCACGCCCCGCCCGGCCAACC
>JAIROZ010000124.1 GCA_031257255.1 Spirochaetaceae bacterium
ATTTCGCCGGTAAGCGCGACAATAAAGCCCGCGCCTGCGGAAATCTTGACATTGCGTACAGTCAGCGTCCAATTACGGGGTGCCCCACGGAGCGCCGGGTCATCGGAGAAACTGTATTGAGTCTTTGCCATGCAAACCGGCACTTTGTCCAGTCCGAGTTTTTCGAGTTGCTGAATCTGCTTCTGCGCATTCGGAAGTATATTGACCGATTCCGCATGGTAGATGTTTTTCGCAATCTTCTCGATTTTGTCTTTGATGCTTTCGTTGACATCATAGGCATGGTGGAAATTGTTCGGCTGTTCGCAAACGCGGACTACTTCTTCGGCAAGCGCCTTGCCGCCTTCGCCGCCTTTGCCCCAAACTTCGGAGAGCCGGACATTCGCGCCTTTCTCTTTGCACATTTTTTCAACGAGGTCGAGTTCGGCTTTGGTGTCGGTCGGGAACGCATTGATGGCTACGACTGATTTGAGACCGAATACTTTGTCCATGTTTTCGATGTGCTGGAGGAGGTTCGGAAGACCTGCTTCAAGCGCTTTGAGGTTTTCTTTTCCAAGGTCGGCTTTTGCTACGCCGCCGTGGTGCTTGAGCGCCCGGACGGTTGCAACGATGATTACGCAGTTCGGTTTGAGACCGGCAAAACGCGCTTTGATGTCAAGGAATTTTTCCGCGCCAAGGTCGCCGCCAAAGCCGCCTTCGGTAACGACATAGCCGTCTTTGCCCGCGAGTTTGAGGGCAAGGCGGGTAGCCATAATCGAGTTACAGCCGTGCGCGATGTTGGCAAAAGGTCCGCCGTGTATGAACGCCGGGGTGCCTTCGAGAGTCTGCACGAGGTTCGGTTTGAGCGCGTCTTTAAGAAGAGCAGCCATTGCGCCCTGCGCGTTAATCTGCGCGGCGGTAACCGGTTTTTCGCTGCCGTCTGATTGCTTGCCATAAGTGTAGCCCACAATGATTTTTCCGAGCCGCGCTTTGAGGTCGTCAATGCTGGAGGAAAGGCAGAGGATAGCCATAACTTCGGACGCAACGGTGATGTCATAGCCGTCTTCGCGTGAAGCGCCGTTGGCTTTGCCGCCGAGTCCGTCTACGATAAAGCGCAGTTGGCGGTCGTTCATGTCGACACAGCGGCGCCAGATTATCTTGCGCGGGTCGATATTCAGTTTGTTACCCTGGTAGATGTGGTTGTCTATCATAGCCGCGAGCAGGTTGTTTGCCGCGCCGATAGCGTGGAAGTCGCCTGTAAAGTGCAGATTGATGTCTTCCATCGGGATAACCTGCGCCCAGCCGCCGCCTGCCGCGCCGCCCTTTACGCCGAATACCGGACCAAGGGAGGGCTCGCGGAGCGCCACGATGACCTTTTTACCAATTTTGGCAAGACCATCGGACACGCCGACTGTGGTTGTGGTTTTACCTTCGCCAGCCGGTGTCGGCGTAATTGCCGTTACCAGAATAAGTTTGGCATCAGGGTCGTTCTTGTGCTCGTTAAGGTAGTTATAGTCTACCTTTGCTTTGTAAAAGCCGTACGGCTCCAGATACTGCTCTGGAACGCCGGCGCGCTTAGCCACTTCGCTAATTTTGTCGGTATACTTTGGATATACCTGCTGCGCAATGTCAATGTCCGAAGGATTCGGTACTCTTTTTACTCCATCTCCTGTCATTTGTTTCTCCTATAAATAAATGATTTGCTCTCTAAATGAGAGGTTGTTTTCGAGTGGTCAGTGGACAGTGAGCAGTGGACAGTTTTTTAACGGTATATGTTGCTTCCTTAGATTTCTTTGTCCGGCAACATATTCCAGTTTGAAATACTGTCCACTACCCACTAATCACTGTTCACTAATTAAAAGTTCCCCAAGAAAATTTCCGGGCGGCGGTGGACGGTGTCCTTGCCTTCCGGGGACGGGCGGAGACCCGACCATTCTACGATGTCAACCGCGTCAGGCGCTTTGTTGAGCGTGTACAGGTGTATGCCCTGAACATCGCAGCACATAAGTTTGTGAATTTGGTCTACTGTCCATTCCTTGCCGGCTTTTTTGAAGTCATCCGCATACTGCTTGGTGAGTTCGGGGGAAGCGCCGCGGGGAGCGGTGTACTTGCCGATAATGGCGGCGAGGCTGCGCGGAATAGCGCACTCATTGGGGTTCATCGTAAGAGCGGCAATGTTCGGTCCGGGGGCATTGCCTGCGTTGAGAGCGGGCATTACACCGAGTACCACCGGAAGGTGGAAACCGGCTTTGCGGAGCGTCTTAATCCATTTTTCGTAGGCGGCAATGTCATGGCAGGTCTGGGCAAGGCAGAATTCCGCGCCCGCGTCCTGTTTTAGCCGCATAAACGCCATGTCTGACCACTTGCTGCGCGCATCGGTATGAATTTCCGGGTCGCCGGCACAAGCAATGCAGTACTTAGGATGCTTCACATGAACATAGTCCACCAACTGGCTGGCATAATGGAACCTGCCGCCTGTCTTAACATCGGGCTTGCCCGTTGCCGGGTCGATGCGGTAGTCGCCGCGGAGAGCGAGGATGTTTTCTACGCCGTGCGATGCGTACTCTTTTAGGTTCGCGTCAATCGTTTGCTCAGTCTCCATGATACATGTGTAGTGCGTCATGCAGTTGATGCCCTGCTTCTGAACATAGGAACAAACTTCTACGCTTTTGCCTTTGTTCGTGCCGCCGGCACCATAGGTACAACTGATAAAATCAGGGTTGTACTTCTTGCAGATGTCTATTTCTTTCTGCAGTTTGGGGACACCGTCATCTTCTTTCGGGGGGAATACCTCGAATGACACCGTCATTTTCTTCTTGAGTATGTCGGCAATTCTTGCCATAAATACCTCCACAACCGCCCGCTATGGTCTTTCTCGATATGCGGGCGTATTCCGGCAAATACCGGTTAAGTTATTCTACCGTGGAGGACAACGCCCTCCTTTTACTCGGTATAGGGCTATTATACGCTAGAGTGAATGTACTGTCAAGTGTTTTTTTTGCTTTTTCACCAGTACCGGACATATCTTTTGACACAATCAAAAAAGCGGATTACACTGTTACAATGCAAAAACACGAGATTCATTTTGTTACCGGGGCAAATGGGCGTACCGGTTATGCGCTTTGCGCTGAACTCAAATCGCGGGGGCGGTACATCCGGGCATTATTGCGTCCCGGCGCGGAAGCATACAAACCCTTCCTTGAGCCCTATGTAGATGAATTTGTCTACGGCGATGTGCGCGATGCCGCTTCTATGGACGCGGCGTGTAATGGCGTGTCGGTTGTGTACCACTTGGCGGCAATTGTTTCCATTGCAAGCGCGATGACCGCCGAAATTCGGGATGTAAATATCGGCGGCGTACGGAATATGCTCGATGCGTGCATTAAAAACAAAGTTTCCCGGCTTGTGCATACCGGCACGGTGCATACTCTTCCTTTTCACGACACCGACAGCGTACTCCGGGAAATACCGCGATATAACGAACATAAAGTTGAGGGACCTTACGCGGTTTCAAAGGCGGCGGGTTCAAATCTCGTGCTTGACGCGGTAAAAGAGCAAGGGCTGAACGCGGTGATAGCAATGCCTTCCGGCATAGTCGGCGGTTTTGAACTCAAACCATCGAACTTTGGGCAGATGGTGCGGGATGTTGCCGAAGGGCGGCTTCCGGTGTATCTGAAAGGGCGCTACGATTTTGTCGATGTTCGGGATGTCGCGTCTGCTCTTGCGGATTTGGCGGAAAAGGGCGATGCCGGCGAGAGTTACATACTTTCCGGGCATATAGTAAGCGTAAAAGACCTTGTTGAATATGCCGCCCGCGCCGCCGGACGCAAGCCTCCGGCGCTGTGTATGCCTCTGCCGTTAGTAAAACTATTTTCGTATCCAGCGGAATGGTTCAGTCTGCTTTTCCGGCGTACACTGATGTTCACGCCTTACGCGATAAAAGTTCTGGGCGACAACTGCAATTTTTCTCACGAGAAGATTAGCGCCCTTACCGGTTACTCGCCGCGTTCAATAGAAGAAGCGGTACGGGAACAAGTTGAATTTTATTTCAAGGTATACAAACCCAAAATATTGAATAGGTAAATATATGACGAAGATATATTATTTTTCCGGCACCGGAAACACACTGGCGGCGGCAAAACGGCTTGGAACGCTTCTTGATGGGGAAATATACAATATCGGCGCGCTTATGTGCGGTCAGACGGAAAATGCCGTTATTACCGCGGAGCGCGTAGTGATTTTATTTCCCGCTTATGCTTACGGAGCGCCGAATTTGGTAAAACGCTTTGCGTCAACCTTTCGTATAGTGTCGCCGTATATTGCGGCATTTGTTACATACGGTACAGAACCGGGCGGCGCTCTTGCCGAGATATACCTCACCCTAAAAAAACACGGCGCGGCGCTTGCCTTTGCCGGTGGCATTCCCAGCGTAGAGAACTATATCCCGATTTTTGGTACTCCTTCTAAAGAGGTACAGCAAAAACGCCTTGCATTGCAGAACGCCGGAGTAGAGGCGGCGGCTCAGGCAGTCTCTAAGGGACAACGCAACCGTCTATGGCTTTTCCGTCCTTTTTCGGGGTTTGTTTCCGCGCTTTTCCAGATGGGAAAAAAGCATTTTGTAAAAGGCTATAAAGTACACTCACAGTGTACCGGCTGCGGACTATGCGCCGAAATTTGTCCTGCTGCGGCAATTACCATTCAGTCCGGTATGCCGGAATTTTCTTCCCGGTGTGAACACTGCCAAGCCTGTCTAAATTGGTGTCCCGCCAAGGCTATAGGTTACATACGCCTTAAACCAGACACGCCGCGCTACCGCCACCCGGATGTATCTGTAAACGAAATGTTAAGAAAAAGGCAAAGTCTGGACGGAGTTTGCGCGAAAAATTAGGGCTTTAGCCCAGTGCTAAATCCGCAATGCCGCTAAGCCCTTCGCGTTCCATATACCCGCGCAAACCTTGTACTATGTCCGGGATGGCGTATGGGTTTGCAAACGATGCCGAGCCTACTTCCACAGCCGCCGCGCCTGCCATAAGGAATTCAAGGGCGTCTTCGGTATTGGCTATGCCTCCCATCCCAACTATGGGAACGGTGGGAAACTGGCGGCATAGTTCCCATACCATACGCAAGGCAAGCGGCTTTATTGCCGGACCGGAGAGCCCGGCAAATATGTTGTTGAATACCACGCGCCGTTTTTTTACATCTATAGCCATGCCCTTAAATGTATTTACGAGCGAGAGCGCGTCCGCGCCTTTGTCTATGCAGGCGCGTGCTATGGCGGCAATATCCGGCGCATTTGGCGAAAGTTTTACAACAAGCGGCTTGGCGCTAAGAGCCTTACGCGCCGCTCTCACAACGGGGGCGGCGGCTTCCGGTTCCAGCCCAAAGGTCATGCCGCCTTCTTTTACATTGGGGCAGGAAATGTTGAGTTCTACAATATCAATGTCCGCATTGTTGAGCAGCGCAGCGCCGCGTTCGTATTCTTCAATACTGCCGCCGGATAGATTTGCTATAATGACCGCCTCAAGAGAGCGGAGACGCGGCAATTCGTCCGTCAAAAATGCTTCTATACCCGGATTTTGCAGCCCTATGGAATTGAGCAGCCCCGCCGGAGTTTCCCAGAGCCGGATGCCCCCATTGCCGGCGCGGGGCTTTAATGTAAGCGCCTTTGTGCAGATGCCGCCGGGAATATCAACGCCCCAAAAAGCCGTACAACCATAGCCGAAGGTTCCCGATGCCGCTATAACCGGATTTTTTAGGCGGATGCCCGCCAATGTAACGGAAAGGTCAGTCAAAAATGACCTCCTTAGCCATAAAAACAGGACCATCCGTACAGCAGCGTTTGTAAATGCCGCCGCCGTCTGTTTTGGCTCCCACAACGCAGCCCAGACACGCGCCAACCCCGCAAGCCATGCGCCGTTCCATACTAACAAAACATAAAACGCCAGCCGCCGCGCATTTTGCCGCCGCCGTTTTGAGCATCGCCTCCGGTCCGCAGGCACAAACAGCGCCGTAATTCCGCGCCTCAAAAAAATCCGTAACAAGCCCCTGCCGCCATTCACCAGCCGCGCCTTTTGTAGGCAGGACGCCGCCAATAGGCGGCGCATTTTCCGCCGCAAGCACAAGCCGTCCGGCACGGTACCCGTCAACCAAGCCCAGCGTCCGGCGGTGTTCTTCTTCTGTTGTAAATGGAGTTCTAAAGCCGGCAAAAAAATCGGCTTGCAGTTCCGGCGCTTCCAAAAGCAAGGCGCGAAGCGGCGCTATGCCGAGTCCGCCGGAAACAAGAGCGATGCGTTCAGTTCCATTGCGGATGGGGTCAGGCAGACAATCAGTCCAACTTGTTCCGAGCGGACCTGTAAGCAATGCCTTTTCTCCGGGACGCAAGTCCGCTAGTTCCGCCGTACCGCGCCCGCGCCGTTCAATCAGGAATTCAACATAGCCTTCTCCCCAGCCCGCAACGGAAATAGGGCGGGCAAGAAAGCAGGATGCGCGGCAAGGCTTTAGCATAAAAAATTGCCCTGCGCGGGGGGGCGTTCCCGTCCACTCAAAATTGAGCGCGGCTATGCGTCCGTTTACTGAGGTGTTAGACAAGAGCGCCTGCGCAAGACACTGAACCAATGCTCTATGTTTCGTTTCCGTACCAATCCAGTTTGCGTGTAAGGAACATCACAAGGGCGATAACCACGAAAGTTCCTATCGAGCCGATGATAAGCGCGTACGACTGCGCGTTCAGCACCGCGTAAAGCAGAATGTAACTGAGCGTAACCACAAAGCCCATATACCAGCACTTGCGCCAGGACGGGAGGAGCGCGCGGGAATAGAGCGCCATCATCGCGGTAACGGCGCAGGCGGCGGCAATGTAGGCGGTGTAAAACGGCATCTGCTCGGAAAGCGAAAGCAGTAGCAGGTAGAAAACGGCGTTCCCTATGCCGGAGAGCATGTAGGGAACGGGGTGAATCCGCGTTTTGGCAAAGATTTCCAGCAGAAAGAGCGTTAAAAACGGCACAATCAAAAAGAGTATCGCGTATTTTACGGCGCGGGTGTTGAGCGCGTAGGTGTCGATGGG
>JAIROZ010000131.1 GCA_031257255.1 Spirochaetaceae bacterium
TAGAATTGGGCGCTAACCCGGAATCTGTGTAAGAATTGACATCGCTAGTCGCCGTGTAAGTATACACCCCATTGGCGGTGCCGGAACGGTAAACCTTGTACCCTGCCGCGCCGCTAACAGCATCCCACGAAAGAGTTATCTCGCTCGCGCTTGCGCCGGAAAACAAAAGCCCCGTTGGGGCGGTAATATCGACATCTTCGCCGCTTCCGCTTCCGCCGCCGCCGCTGGCGGCGCTTTTGGTCGTGCCGGTTACAGCCTCAGATTGTTCGGTCTCGGCAGTGCCTTTTATCGCGGACACCTTATACCAAAAACTGGTATCGGGCGGCAAGCCGGAAACAGTAAAGGCATTGCCTTCGATTGCCCCCGCTTCGGCAAATTCCCCGTCCTCGGTTGCCGCATGGTAGACCTTGTAACCGGCAGCCCCGGCAGAGACGCTCCATTCAAGGCTTATCGAATCAACCGTTTCGTCCGTAACGGTAAGCCCGTCCGGCGCGGCATTTGCATCCGGGTTGCCGCCTGTCGGGTTGTCTATCGGTGTTTGACAGCCGCTCATCGCAAGAACCATAGCGCCGGCAAACGCGAGTCCTGCCGCCGCAAAAAATGCAATCCTTCTCTTGGTATTCATAAAAACTCCTTCCAGATGACGCGAAAAATCAGTGTTTCCGTAAAATTATCTTTGATATTTCAAAGGTTATTTCATAATATAAGGATATTTCAAAGAAGTCAAGCAGCAGTCTTTGATATTTCATTAAATTTTTTGTTATGATGGCAAGCACCTTTAGGGAAAATTTGCGGGCGGAACTCGATTTTCAGTCTATCAAGGTTAAGGAATTAAGCGAAAAAACAGGCATTCCGGTGGCGTCTCTCGACTGTTATCTGGGAGCGCGGTCTACTATGCCTTCCGCCGATGCCGCCGTCAAGATTGCCGCCGCGCTGGGAGTGTCGGTAGAATACCTCGTGCTAGGCGCGGAAAATCCTGACGGCGGCGGTTTTTCATATATCACACCTGAATTCCGCACTCTCATTGCCGAAATCGAAGGTATGGAACGGCAAAAATTGCTTGTACTCCAAAATTTGGCAAAAGATTTAAAAAAATTGTAACGGTATAGCCCTACTCGATTACCGCGTCCTGTGCTTCTCGTTATACTTATGCCTGTGAATTTGGTTGGCGACTTCATTTTTTTGGGTAATCCGCTTACAAACTGGATATACGCGGCGTTGTTTGCCGGCGGGGGTATAGCCTGCGGCATCCTTGTAAGCAACCTGGGGGCTCTGCTTGTACGAGCGCTACTCTCAAAAAAAGAAGATTTACACGCCATTTACAAACTGATAAAACGCCCCATCGCCCTTTTTGTAGTTTACGGCGGCTGCCGGCTCGCGCTTATCAAACTTGTTTTTTCGGACTTTTGGGAACAATGGGAAACCCGCGCTCTGGATGCGCTCTTTACCGTCCTTATCTGCTGGAGTATTGCAAAACTAATAGACGCTCTCATCGTTCATCTAACCGAAGGAAAGACAGATGCGGCCGCTTCAAATTCATCGCGTATTCCGCTCATCCTCATAGAACTACAACCCTTCCTGCGGAAATTTTTTTCGTTCCTGCTAATTCTAATTCCGCTAAGCATAATCCTCCGCATACTCGGCTATAATATCAGCGGCATAATGGCGGGTTTGGGAATAGGCGGCGCGGCGCTTGCCCTCGCGTCCAAAGACCTGCTCTCAAGTTTTTTCGGCGCGGCATCTGTGTTCATAGACAAGTCGTTCAAACTCGGCGACCGCATAAAAGTTGCGGACTACGACGGGTTTGTCGTGGATATGCGCATACGGACAAGCCAAATCAGAACGCTGGAAAACCGCATCGTTACCATACCGAACAGCGTCTTTCAGAATACTCCGATAGAGAATGTGTCGAGCGAGCCGAATACCAAGATTTTTCAGGTTATCAGTATAAGAGCGCGGAACGGGCTCGAAAAAACTCAAAAAGCTGTTGAGATACTAAAAACCATCAGTTTTAACAGGACGGATAGCGCTGCGGACGCGCCGCTTATCGCGCTTGACGGCAAATCTATTGCCGCCCTAAGCCATGTGGGGATTCATGTGTTCAAGATTAGTTTTATTTACTTTATAGCAAAAGGCGCGGATTATTGGGAGACGATAAACGCGGTGAACCTCGAAGTCCTGCGGCGTTTTGATGAGGCAGGCATAGAACTCGAAAGGTTATGACTGCCGCCCGCGATGATGACGGCAGAAGGCTCGACCGCATAGTCCGCAAGGCGCGGCCAGACCTGCCGCTTTCGTTAATACACCGCCTTTTCCGTGAAAAGCGCGTTATTCTGAATGGACGAAACGCCGGCGCAAACTGCCGGGTGCATGAAGGCGATGAAATTGTCCTCCATTATGGTGAGAGAGAAAAACCCGCGATGGCTGCCGCCCCCCTATCAGGCAGCGCCTCGCCGGAAAATACCGGGCGTCTTTTGCGGATAGTCTTAGAAACACCGGATTTATTGATACTGAACAAACCGGCGGGGCTTGCTGTTCACGGGGGCGGCGTCTCGCTTAATGGACTTGCGCGCTCATACCTGCGCGGAAAAATACCGGCATCTCTCTCATTTACGCCCGGTCCGCTTCACCGCCTTGACAAAGAGACAAGCGGGCTTATTGTTTTTTCCAAAAGCCTTGCCGGAGCGCGTTCTTTTTCCGGCGCTCTGCAAAAAGGAATGATTGCCAAAACTTACATTGCTATTATGGAAGGAACTTTTGCCGCCGGCAAAACCGAAGTATGGGAAGATGCCCTGCTGCGCGACAGGAACCTCCAAAAAACTATCGCGGGCGCGGGAACCGGCGGTAAGCCGGCGCGTACCGTTGCGCGTCCGCTTGCGTCCGCAAAAAACCTTTCACTCGTGATTGTCCGTCCCGGCACTGGGCGCACACATCAGATACGCGCCCATGCCGCCGCTCATGGGCATCCGCTTTATGGCGATGTTAAATACGGCGGCAATGCCGGAGCGGCGGGCGGCGTAAATGGACGGGGCGGCTTCTTCCTCCACGCTATGGCGCTGGAACTGCCGGCTTCAATTTTAGGTTTGAGCAAAAATCCGCCTGCCGGAGACCTTGCTGCGGCTGATGCCGGCGCTGCCGAAACTGTAATATGTCCGCCGCCGTCCGCGTTTTTGGAAGCGGTGGATTTTATAGGGACGAAGGAAAAATTTAGCCCATCCTCCCTCTGTAAACCATAGGCTAAAAGCGCTATACTATCCTCAATGGCAAGCAAACAAGTAACCGGCTTTTCGGATGCCGCCGCCTTCAACTTTTTTGACACTGTGCAGCGGATAACCGAAAGAGCGCTTACGCGGAGGGCGCGGCGCAAACGGCTTCATAAAGAAAAACTGCGAAAGAAACATCCTATCATCGACTGGATAGAGGCTTTTGTTTGGGCGGCGGGTATGGTGCTGCTGGCAAATCAGTATGCGGTGCAGGCATATCAGATTCCATCCGGTTCGATGATAGACACGCTCGAAATAGGCGACCATATTTTTGTAAATAAACTAGTTTACGGACCGGAAGCGCTGCCCGGCGTAGGAAAATTGCCGAGCATTTGGAAGCCGTCCCGCAACGATGTAATCATATTTGATAACCCAGCATACATTTCTAACGGTGCTGCCTTCGACATAGCGCAGCGCATCATCTATATGCTCACAATAAGCATTGTCGATATTGACCGGGACGAAAACGGCAGACCCAAAGCGCACTTTTTAATAAAACGCGCCGCCGGTATGGGAGGCGACCGTTTTATCAACCAAGACGGAGAAATGTACATTAAGTTTGCCGGAGAGACACGCTTTGTTTCCGAGCGGGAATACAACGCGGCGCGGGGCTGGAATCATCATATTTCAAGATTGATACAGCCGGGGGACTATCCGGCATTAAAGGCGGCGGCAAGGGCAAGCGCGTACTCTTATATCGGGGTTGAGCCGCCTGCGGAATTACTTTCCGCTATGGAGCGGGGGCGATGGCCCCGGTTTGTAAATGATATAACTTTTGATACAACATGGAACGAAGTGCTACGCGGCGCGTACCCTCACGATGGGCGTTACACAGCAGTCTACGCAAAGAGGACTGCGGGCTGGTATGTACCGCAGGGGCGAGTACTTCCTCTGGGCGACAACCGCGACAATTCGCATGACGGCAGGTACTTCGGTCCGGTAAAAAAAACAAAGGTACTAGGCAAGGCGCTGTTAAAATACTGGCCCCCGCGAAGGATGGGGTCTATCAAATGACAAGGACAAGTTATGTTCGATAAAAGACTAAAGTATTCCTATGCTGAACAGCGCATGGAAAATATCAAAAAACTTGTGATACTCCTTTGGATAAGCGCTTTTTTTATTGCCCATCTGCTGCTTACAAGTTTTATTGTTACCACGCGGGAGATGCGCAATGCTTCGATGCAGCCCGCCATCTCGCCCGGTGAACGCATACTCTTTCTTTCGTTTGGCTTAAAAGAATTGTTCCCGGAATTTCCGCTGCTGCGCACTTTGCCGGTAAAACGCGGCGATGTAGTGCTAATTACTATCAAGGATGAACCCGGACGGAATATATTTGCGCGGTTTGCCGAAAAAATCTGCCGTTTTGTAACGCTTGGCATGGCAGGATTTGGAAAAAGCAGCGAGCGGCATTTTCTTAAACGGGTTATCGCGCTGCCGGGCGATGAAGTGTCTATGACAAAATTTGTTATGCGCGTAAAGCCGGCAGACGATATGTATACTTATACTGAATTTGAACTCTCAAAAGATTTATATCCAATAACCATACCGGAAACGCCCCCGCTCTGGGACGAAAAAATTCCATTTTCCGGCAATATGGAACCGATGACGCTTGGAAGCGGCTCGTACTTTGTACTATCTGATGACCGCGCAAATACAAATGATTCGCGTACCTGGGGGCAGATTCCCGCCAAGTATATCAACGCAAAGGCGCTGTTCCGGTACTGGCCCCTGATAAAATTCGGAAAAATATAAAGGATTTAATATGGCAAAAATTTGTTTATGTCTAGGCGAAGAAACTTTAGACGCGAATTTGCGGACTCTGGAAAAATACCGCAGATATATTGATTTGGCTGAACTGCGCGTAGACAAACTGCTGCCGGATGAACGCTTTTTGATACGCCGTTTTCCGGCTCTGGCTGGGATGCCTGTTATTTTGACGGTGCGCCGCAAAAGAGACGGCGGCGTATTTGAAGGCGAAGAGAGCGCCCGTTTGGTGCTGATAGCCAACGCAATATCCTATGCGGAAGCCGACCGCAGAATGAATTTTGCATATATTGATATTGAAGAAGATATAGAAGTTCCGAGCATTGAAGAGGCGGCGCGGGCATTTGGCACGCGGATAATCCGCTCGATTCATGCGGAAAGTACGCCGGAAGACCCAAGCGCAATTATAGCAAAGGCAAAATCGCTTTTGCATTTTGGAGATGAAATTATAAAGTTAGCGGCACCGGCGCATAATCTGAATGATGTTGCGGCTATGTTCAACGCGGCAAGCGAATTACGCGGCATAGACAAATTGCTCATTTCTATGGGGAGCGCGGGAATGTGTACGCGGATTCTTGCGTGTAAATTCGGTTCACTGTGGACATTCGCTTCGGCAAAAGACGCGCCGGTTTCTCCCGGTCAACTTGACCCGGAAACACTTTGCAAATTGTACCGGTTTCGGGATATAAACATAAATACAGATGTGTACGGAATACTGGGCTTTCCGCTCAAGGTAACGGCAAGCCCGCCGTTTTTTAATCCGATATTTTCGCGGGAAAAAATGAATGCCGTCTATTTGCCGTTCCCCTCCGAAGATGCCGCCGCGTTTTTCCGGCTTGCGGACGCGCTGAATATAAAAGGCGTTTCCGTAACGGTGCCGCATAAACAATCCGTAATGCCGTACCTTGCCGGCATGAGCGCCAATGTAAAAAATTTAGGAGCATGCAATACAATGATTCGCACCGAAGCAGGCTGGGACGGACACAATACCGACATACTAGGTTTCTCAGATTCCATATTGAATTTTATGAAGCGCAAAAGTTTTAGAGGTATAAAGGCAACCGTTATAGGAGCAGGCGGAGCGGCTCGCGCCGTGGTGTATCAAATTTGGAGAGGCGGAGGCAAGGCATTTGTGGTAAACCGGAGCAGAAGCAGGGCTGAAGAACTTGCCGACCGCTACGGCTTTATGGCAGGCGGTCTGGATGAAAATTCAACGCGGACAATAAAAAAATTTTCACGCTTGATTATCAACACAACAAGCGTGGGCATGGGTATAGGCTGCAAAGACGACCCTCTTTTTATGTACAAATTCCAGGGAACTGAAGTTGTAATGGATTTGATATATGTGCCGGAACAAACGGCGCTTCTTGCCCGCGCCGCTGCCGCCGGATGCCCCGTGTTGAACGGCTATGATATGCTGATTCGTCAGGCAAAATACCAGTACAAATATTTCTTTGGCGCGGAATATCCGCAGCCTTAACCCAGCAGCCGTTCCGCGCTGCTCCATAAGCGTTCAAGTTCGTAGAAATCCCGCGCCTGCTCCGACATTAAATGTACAACGCAAAATCCGCCTAACTCGCATATATCCCAAATTATGTTATCTGTTATACTAACGGCGGCAATGCCGGCGGCAGTGGATTTGCCGGCGCTTGAATGACGGAATGTAAGGTTTTTATCGTTTGCAAAATCCTTTATATGGCGCAGCAAGCCGGAAAGATGGGCGGCGCTCGTTACCGTTCCAATTACAAAAAAATCAGTCCACATTTCAAGAGCGCGAAAATCCAGCGCTACGGCATTTTGCGCCTTATGCCCGCTCAGCGTTTCCGTAAGCGCTAAAACTATTTCAACATTACTTTTTTCCATATATGCCTCCAATTTACAGATACGCTTACCTTGTATAGCGTCCGTTAAAATCCCTTCCGATAATCAATGTAAAATCCGCTTTATATTCAGTATCATTTACAAATACAAATTCATCGTTTGGTGTTTTTTCTGTTATGATATTCGAACAATTGATAATGCTTGCAAATACCGCCGCCTCGTTAGCAATACCGCTGCGGTCGTGTATTTCGGTTTTTTCATAATCTGTGCGGGCTGCGTTGTCAACTTCAATAACATCGTAGCCAAACCCGCGTATCAATTCGGCGGTACGCGCCGCAAGCCCCGCGGTACTCGTGCCGTTCAGTACTTCCACCGTAAATATGCGCTCGCCGGTTCCCGGACCTGTGCGCGTCATTGCGCTCAAGGTCTGGCGCACTATGTCTTTTATCAGATTGCCGTCATAATAAGGAATAAGCAGGCGCTGCCCGGACACATCGCGGTAATTTCCGCTTGCAATTTGAACATTTATCCGGTTTGCGTCTATCTTTGCCCATTCATCAAAAAGCGCGGCGCGGGTGCGCGAATTCATATTTGTTTTAATCAAACCGGAAAATATCGCCGCTGTTTTTTTATTTTTAAGCGCCTTATTTTTTTCGCCTAAACGTTTTACAAAGCCGGCAAAAAACCGTTCCTGCCGCAGGCGCTGCGGTTCAAAGTCATCTTGTTCGTCCTGCCGTGTTAAATAAATGCGCGTTCTGCCGCCGTCCAGCGTGTTATATCCAGACTCAAAGATAAATGAATCAGCGCCGGAATATACCTCGGTAGAGGATGGTACAAAAATTGTTACACCTTCCAATAAATCAACAGCCGCGCCTAAATTTTTTAATTCAAATACAATGTTGTAATTTATTTCCAAATCAAGAAAACGCTCAATTTCTGTTTCGTATATCGACAGACTGCGCGGGTCGTACACGCTGTCAATGCGGTCAACCCGGTTTATTCTGCGAAGGAGGAGTCCGGTTTCTCCCGCTATATCGAATATCGCGCTCCTCTTTGTTGCCGGATAGTACAAAAGCACGAATGTGCAGAGCGGCTTTTTTTCGTTTTCGAATACAAACAGGGTATTGATAGGACGGTCGGCGGCTATTTCATTTTCCAGCCTGCCTGGTCCAAATATGTAAAAAGCAAAGGCTGTGGCACCGCAAAATAAAACCAATATCGTAAGCAGCAGGATAAAGCCCGCGTCAATTTGCCGTTTTTCCACTTAAGCCTCTCTGTGAGCCTGTGCAAAACTGAAGTTTTGCATCAGCCTCTGTATAATTGCCTTTTTTTTACCGCTATTCAAGCCCCGCCCCCTACTTGACAATAAAGTTAGCCTGCTCTATCATTGTTAGAAAATTCTAACTGATTGCGAAACAGGCGTAAAATTTGGTTTGCGGCTGTTTTTGTATTAGCGAAGGAGGCTGAAATGTCTAAAAAGTTATTTCTATCCGCTGTTTTTTGCGTCTTCTGCCTTTTGGCAGGCAGCGAGGTTTTTGCCGATGCCGGACCTTGGGAGTCGGCTGAACGGGAGATGCGCCTTGTGCTAAGCGAGGCGTACTACCGCTTTGTATCTGGGGACATTGCCGGCGCAAAGGACTATGTGAACAAGGCGTATCAGGGCTATAAAGGCATCTTTGAAAACGAAGTAAAAGCCAAAATTTCCGAAGCGCGGGCGGCAAACATTGACGAATGGTTTGTCTACATAAGACAATCTCTCGCCGAAGGCAAAACGCAAAAAGAGGCGCGGGAGGACTTTAACCAACTGAACCGCCTCCTCAATATTACGGCGCGGCGTCTGGACGGGCACGAAGAACCCGTTGCCGCCGGAAGGAACTGGACAAAGGTAGCCGGAGATATGGCGGCGCTTTTTAACCGTGCCTACGAATTGTACAGCAAAGGAGATGCCGCCGGGGCTAAAGGGCAGGTGGATGCGGCATATTTTCAGCATTACGAAAAACTCGGCTTTGAAAAAATAGTAATGGCGCGGATTTCTGGGGAACGGGCAAGCGCTGTGGAATACCAGTTTAGCACGGTAAAAAAAGAGATGACACGCGGCGCTCCGGCGGATGCCGTGCGGAAAAGCCTCGATACTCTTTCGGCTTATCTTGCCGAAGATGCCGCAGCGCTGGACAAGTCGGGCGATAGCCCCTGGGGGGCGTTTCTGGGTTCACTGCTCATCATACTAAGGGAAGGCTTTGAGGCTATCCTCATCGTGGGGGCAATTATCGCCTATCTGCTAAAACGGGGGGACAAAAAAAATGTCCGCGCCGTCTACTGGGGCTGCCTTATCGCGCTGGGGTTGAGCATCCTGCTGGCATGGCTTCTTAACGCCATCATATCGTCCGTGCAAGGGCAGGGGCAGGAAGTTATCGAAGGTGTAACGATGCTCATTGCCGTGGCGGTGCTGTTCTATGTTAGCAACTGGATGATTTCCAAAGCGGAAGCGGATGCCTGGCAGGGTTATATCAAAGGAAAAGTAGAGAGTTCGCTTAGTAAGGGGAGCGCATTTTCGCTCACATTTGCGGCGTTCCTCGCGGTATTCCGCGAAGGCGCGGAGACGATACTGTTCTATCAGGCGCTTTTGGCGGGCAACAGTTCCCGTGTTGATATGGTTTGGCTGGGGCTGGCTGTGGGGGCGGCGGCGCTTGTCGTTGTCTACATACTTATCCGTGTACTAAGTGTCAAATTGCCGCTCAAGCCATTTTTTATGGGGACGAGCATCCTCCTTTTTGTGATGTGCATTGCCTTTACCGGCTCCGGCGTTAAGGAATTGCAGGAAGGAAACATAGTTCCCGTTACAATGCTGCCCTTCAAGTTCATCACGATAGACATTTTGGGGATATACCCGACCCTGCAAACTCTGATACCGCAAATCATCTTGCTGGCGGTAACTGTTGCCGTCTCGATTTTTCAGATTAGGAAGGGAAAGGAACTTGCGGCAAAAGCCGCATAAATTGGTAATCACCCGGTCTTTAATGGCTGGGAATTTTTATAGTTAGGAGGTAGTACCATGAACATTAGGAGAATTTTGGTACTCACATTAACCGGATTCTGCGCCGCCGCCGTATTTACAGGCTGCAAGCAGAAGTCAAATCAGACGGCGGTTGCGCAAAAACCCGCCGAAGCGGCAGCGCCTGCGGAGGAGGCGGGCTTTGATGAATTCCCGATAGGGGACGACATTGAACTTGGACCGCTGAATGTAGCAGGCGTGTACTTCCAGCCTGTGGACATGGTTCCGACATCGATGGGGCTTCCCGCCTCTCAGTCGGATGTCCACATGGAGGCGGACATTTCCGCCTTGGAAAACAACAACCTGGGCTACGGCGCGGGAGATTTTGTTCCCAACCTAACGGTTAAGTACGAACTGTCTCAAGCCAATGGCTGGAAAAGCGAAGGAACCTTTATGCCGATGAGCGCCAGCGATGGTCCGCACTACGGGGCAAACCTGAAACTCAACGGAGTGGGCGAGTACAAAGTCCGCTTCCTCATTCAGAATCCCGAAGCGCAAGGCTATGTTCTGCATGTGGACAAAACCACCGGCGTAGACGGCAGGTTCTGGGACCAGCCGCTGGTCGCCGAATGGACTTTTACTTACCCAGGTCCCTCGTGGTAAGAGGCATTGGTCTAGTGTAACACAAAGGAAACTACCGCATGATTCGCTATTGTATTTTGGCAATTCAGAGTTCGCTAATAACAGCCGTTTTGCTGGCAATGGTTCAGGCGGCAGTTTTTTCCGGGAAAGCGCCGCATTTTACGGCGCAAAAAACGGCGCATTTTGCGATGCAAAAAAAACTTTTTGCCATCTGCTGCGCCGCCGGAACCTTTGCCGCAGCGGTTTTAACGGTTTTACGCCGGACGACCGCCATCAACAGAGGCATGGTAAATACATGGATACTCTGTGCGGCAATTGTCTTTGGTATCGTTTTTGCCGTCCTGCTTTGGCGGGACAATGGAGCATCCCGGCTTACGCGGGAATTGTGTTGTCTTTCCTCCTCCGTGCTTGCCGGGGCGCTCCTTTTTTACGCTCTGCCCTTTCTCTTTCTCCTGCCCGCCGATTTTGTTATGGCAGGGCAGAGCGTTTTTAGTACAGAATTTCTTGTCAATTTAACAGGAGCGCTCACAGGAACGGCAATAGCCTTTCTTGCCGGACTTATGGTCTTCTATGCCGGTAAGCAAATGGCGGAAGTTTCCCCATTACCATTCAAGATTATTTTGAGCGCCGCCCTAGCCGTCAATATGGCAAATCAAGCGGCAAATGCCCTTCAATTTCTTATGGCGCGGCGCATTATCCCTCTAAACAGGACGCTGTTCAAAATCATCATGCCGGCATTAAATCATCAGAATTTTTTTACATTCGCCGTAACTATCATCGCCGCAATGCCGCCCCTGCTCTTGCTTACAGGCATTTTTTCCCGCGAACACCGTACACCGGCGCTTGTTCAGTGTAAAACGGCGGGCTCTGCCATCCCGCCAAATCCCGCCGTCATAAGAAAACAAAAAGCCGCCGGCCGCCGGAACCGCAGACGGAATACGGCGGCGCTTCTGCTGCTCGCTTTTCCGGTTTTTGCGCTCACCGGACTTAAAGCATTAAGCGAGCGGGCGGTGGTTCTTTCTCCGGCGGAACCTTTTACTCTAACCGGAGAGGAAATTATCATTCCCGTTACCCAAATAGAAGACGGACATCTGCACCGCTTTGCGTGGAATGCTTCCGATAACACCGAAGTCAGGTTTATCGTGGTCAAAAAAAGCGCGTCCGCATGGGGCGTCGGGCTTGATGCCTGCGACATCTGCGGCAACACCGGCTACTATGAACGCCGCGATGGGATAATTTGCCGCCTTTGCGATGTAGTTATGAACAAATCTACCATAGGCTTTAAGGGCGGCTGCAACCCCGTCCCCCTCGCCTACACAGTGCGGGAAGGGGCAATGATAGTCCGCTTAAGCGATTTGGAAGCGGAAAAAGGGAGGTTCAAATGATGTTTTGGCGTATGATACGAAAAAGCGCCTTTCGGCAGAAGGGCAAGATGCTCATGGTAGCGTTCACCATAGCGCTCGGCACTTCCCTTGCCGTTGCAATGTTGAATGTTATGCTCGATGTGGGCGACAAGGTAAATCAGGAATTGAAGACCTACGGCGCTAATATCAATGTGATACCACGCGGCGCATCCCTCATGGAAGACCGCTATGGAATAAATGAGGGGGCGGGAGTTTCGGACAAGTACCTAAACGAAGGCGACCTTCCCAAGATAAAAACCATTTTTTGGGCTTTTAATATCGTGGATTTTGCCCCTTACCTGACCATCCGCGCCGAGCCCTGCTGTATGGAAAATAAGGCGCAGATAAAAGCCATTGGAACTTGGTTTGATAAAACAGTGGAACTCCCTACAGGCGAGTCTGTCCAAACCGGTATGAAGAACATGAAGACATGGTGGGATGTTTCCGGGGAATGGGCGCAAGATGATGACTCTGCCGCGATAATGGCAGGCAGCGAAGCGGCAGCCCGCTATAAACTTAGCGTGGGCGGTACGCTGGCGCTGCGCGTTGGAGACCGCCGCCGCGATTTTACCGTTAAGGGCATTTTCCAATCAGGCGGCGGCGAAGACGCGGAATTCTATATACCGCTCGCGGCGGCACAGGAACTCGCGGGACTTGACGGGCGCGTACACCGGGTAGAAGTTAGCGCCCTTACCACGCCGGACAACGAACTTTCCCGCCGTGCGGCGCAAGACCCGCAAACTCTCTCTATAAAAGAATGGGAAACATGGTACTGCACCGCTTATGTCAGCGCCATCTGCTATCAGATTGACGAAGTGATAAACGGCGCGGTTTCCAAACCAATACGGCAGGTAGCGGAAGGCGAAGGGGCTATCCTCGAAAAAACCCGCCTTCTTATGCTGCTCATCACTATACTCAGCCTTGCCGGTTCCGCGCTGGGCATCTCCAATCTGGTAACGGCTGCGGTAATGGAACGCGCCGCCGAAATCGGCTTGCTAAAGGCTGTAGGCGCTATGGATGCCCCCGTATCGCTTTTGGTACTCGCGGAGATAATGCTTACCGGCATCGCGGGCGGTGCCGCAGGCTACTTTCCCGGCATAGGTTTTGCCCGCCTTATCGGAACAACGGTTTTTTCCGCCGCGATAAACATAAAGCCGCAGGTTATCCCGCTTGCCGCCGCGCTCGTGCTGCTGGTAACGCTTGCCGGTAGTATTCCCGCCATCCGCCTGCTGCTCCGCCTACAGCCTGCGGAAGTCTTGCACGGAAGATAATGGGGGTTCACGACAAACGCATAAATAGAAATAAAAAGACCTTTCATGATGACGCGATACTAAAGGTGTTGTAGCCGGTAATACCTTTTTATTGAAAAAAACTGTATTATTTACTTATGAAATCCGGGCGTTTTGCTTTTGCGGTTTTTTGCCTTGTCGCGGCGGCATCCTGTACAAGTTGTAAAGATGCTGTAAATTCTGACGCTAATAAATTCATACTTTCTAATTTTAGGAAAAATGAACTTATGAATTTTTCGGCGGCAGGGCTTTCGATAGTTTCCGGTCCGCTAAAAATAAACTACATAAAGAACGAAAAATGGCTGCCCGGCGAAAACGGCAAAGGGCTTAGCCTAGCGTTAAAACGCGGCGGCGGCTCGCAAAAATTATTCTACTTTAATTCCTACAACGAAGAAACCTCTATAGTAACACTTAGCGCTGCGGACGACTCGACCATTACATTAAAACAGGACGGTTTTAACAGCGCAAATTTAGGCGTTCAATGCGCTCTTACGCTTACGCTGGTAGACATAAACATAAATCCCGTAAGCGTTCCCGAACTACCGGACGAGTATAACTGGAAGTTCAAGAACGAAGGCGAAGTTATCAGCATAACGGCTTCTTTGGATTCCGCGCAGACCATGCTGCTCTACTACAATGTATACGAAGGCGGCGAATCAACATGGTCGATAAGCCCGGATGTTCTGCCTGCGCCTTTCCCGGAAGAAGGCGCGGCTTATGGAGAGATAACGGAAATTCTTGTAAATGGCAGACCGGCGGAAGAATCGGATAATAAGGCGCATATAGGCGACAACATAACGGTTACGGCGCGTTCGCTTGACCTTAACTGGCTGCTCAAAGGGTTTGTTTTTACAAATGCGAATGGAGTTGCCGTATATGTCAACTTTACGGAAGACCTGCAAACCGGCGAAAAGCGCGGAAACTTTAGCATGCCCGCATACAACATAGCGCTCTCTCTTGAGTTTATAGATATTTTGTTTATTACTGTGGATGGAAATACAATATCCGGCGCAAGCAAGCCGGTTAAATTGGACTATGCGTTTGGTGAAATTTTTGACGGCACGGGAATATGCGTAAAAGGCAGAAAAACAGACGGCAGCGATATTGACCTTACAGGCGAAGCGGACGCCAGCGTTGGCGGCGCGGAATTGCTCGGTAACGGCTGGAATTTTGTAGAAGCGGGTACGCAAACAGTAATTGTAACGGCGCGGGGCTTGAGCACAAGTTTTACCGTGAATGTAACGGCAGGCAATTCTGTGGCAATGCGCATAGAGAACGACAGGCTGTTTTTGTATAATCATTTGTACGAAGCGCTGGATGCGGCGCTTCCAGCCGATACAATCTGGATAATAAAAGACTTTTATATAATGGAAGAGAGCGGGACTCCGGAGGCAATTACGGACGAAGAGGCAATAACATTCCCCGCCAAAAATATAACATTGCTGGCGCGGGGGGAAAGAACAATAAAGAGGCGGCGCTATTTTAACATTCATAACAAGGCTTTATTTACCGTTCCCTCCGGAGCAGCCGTTACACTTGGCTCAAGCGGCGGGGGCGGAATGCTTATTATTGACGGCAACAATCAACTACCGAGGTCATCTTATACGGAATCGCTTATAAAAATTGAAGCTGGCGGTTCCTTGACTATGGAAAATAACTCGGCAATAAAAAACCATAACGCAAACCACAGAGCTGTTGAGGTAGGCGGGAATTTTTATATGAACGGAGGCGAGATAAGCGGGAATCAAAATACAGATATAAATGCCTGGGGCGGTGCCATTGGTGTCGGTGCCGGCGGCGAATTTAGAATGTACGGCGGCGAAATAAAAAACAACAGAGGATACACAGGCGGCGGTGTCAATACCTACGGCGTATTTCTTATGCACGGCGGGAAAATAATAAACAATAAGGCGGTCAAGGGAAATGGATGGAGAGGGCAGGGCGGCGGTGTTTCGATAGGCGGCGGCTCCGCTATGTTTAGTATGATGGGCGGGGAAATAACCGGAAACGAAGTACTAAACGAATCTGGGGCAGTCAATCATGAAGGCAGGGGCGGCGGCGGCGTTTTTATTCATCCCCAAGGCACATTCAATATGGAAGGCGGGATAATAGCGGGCAACACGATACCGGCCGGTAGCGATTCCGATTACTACAAAGGAAAAGGCATCTATGTATCGAGCGATGGTAGGTTTAATATGTCAGGTTCCGCCGTTGTAGCGCCGGATAACGATGTCTATTTGGCAAGCACCGCAATGATAACCATTACAGGCAATCTTACAGGCACTGCGCCCGTTGCCACGATAACACCGGGTTGCGACAACCTTCCCCGACCTAACACTAATGAAGGCAAGCCTATCTACACCCAAACATATCCCACAGCCGTGAACTACGACGACACCGGCGCTCCGCCAAACAACCGCCTCCTTGTAACTAGCCTTGGTGGTGGTGGTGGTGGCTACCTTTCAACCGCCAACCTCAACAAACTGGCGGTAACGCAAACCACAACGCCGCCTTCGTGGAGTACCGGCGGCTGGGTGTGGAAACTCGCCGGCAGCACCGGGTGTATTCCGGCAGATACCGCCAATTACGGCAGGCTTTGGGTTGGCGGCGGTTCAAACTCCATCAATGTCGGCGGCATAGAAAATATAACTTTTACATTTTCTTCATGGAGCGACGGTGCCGACATTATTAAACACGGCAGTACTTTTGAAGTTGCCGCCTCGTCATCAGGCACTCTCAACACAAACAATATATCTTGGAGTATGCGAATTGCCTTGGCTGGAGATATACATTCACAAACAATTACGAGCAGTCCTCTTACGGCAACTCAAACATTTACCATTCCCTCCGGTGTTTTTGCCGGCATTACCTTTCCAAGTTACGCTACAATAACAATTATTTTTACAAATTCGATAGCATCCTATTCTGTAACCAAAGCGGTAACATTTGTTCCGTAAGTAAGCGCTGTTTCTTCTGCTACCGTTCAAACAGCGAGCGCAGTTCGCTTATGTCAAGGCGCGAAAGCCACGCTTCGCCGGTGCTGACGGTCATTTCGGCGAGTTCACGTTTGGCGGCTATCATCGCGTCAATTTTTTCTTCAAAACTATTTTTTGTTATTAAGCGGTGGACAAACACCGTTTGCTTTTGCCCTATGCGGAAAGCGCGGTCTGTAGCCTGTGCCTCCACAGCGGGGTTGTACCATAAATCGTAATGTATCACGCGGTTTGCCGCCGTAAGGTTGAGTCCCAGTCCGCCCGCCTTTAGGCTTACAAGCAATATACGCGCATTTGTATCATTCTGAAATACATTTACCGCCGCGTCCCGTTTTGCGCCGCTCATGCCGCCATGATACAACAGGCACGCTTCGCCTAATTCTTTTGTAATAATATCGCGCAGACATTCAAGCGCCTCAACATATTGGCTAAAAATGAGCACCTTCCCGCCCGATTCCAGCGCCTCGTCAAGCAATGTAAGCAGCAGCGCCGCCTTTCCCGAAAGACTTGATGCCGCCGGGCTTTCTTTATCATAAACCCGCGGGTGTCCGCAGATTTGTTTAAGGGCGGTAAGCATAGAAAAAATAATGCCTAGCCGCGGCACCGGGTTGTCATCGTTATATGCGTCCTCAATTTTTTTCATATTCAATTCGATGATATTTTCGTACAGCGCCGCCTGTTCCGGCGTAAGAGAAGCATATTCATTTTTAGTAATTTTATCCGGCAAGTCCTGAATTATGGATTTATCGGTTTTAAGACGCCGCAACAAAAACGGAGATGTAATTTTTTTTAGTACATCCGCTTTTTGCCGGTCTTTTAGCACCTCGATGGGGCGCTGAAATTGTTTTGCAAATTCATCCTGAGTACCGAGGTAGCCGGGGAGCGCAAAGTCGAACAAACTCCGCATATCTTCAAGGCGGTTTTCCACAGGAGTACCGGAAAGCGCCAAGCGGTAATTTGAGCGCAGTTCCTTTAGCGTACGGCTTGCCTTAGTCGCGGCATTTTTGAGCAAATGCGCTTCGTCCGCTACAAGGAGGGAAAATCCGCGTTCAATTATTTTGTCTTTGTCCATAACCGCCGTTTGATATGTTGTAACAAAACAATCATATTCAGAATTTAATTTGCGTCCTTTGCCGTGATATATCAAAACGCGCATAGAAGGCGCGAACTTTTCCAACTCGCGCCGCCAGTTTTCCATAAGTGCGGCGGGGCAGACGACAAGGCAGCCGTCCGAAAGGAGCCCCTCATCGCGCAGTTTGAGCGCCGCCGCTATTGCCTGCACCGTTTTGCCTAAGCCCATGTCATCCGCGAGAATACAGCCGAAACCGGCATTTAAGAGCGATAAAATCCAGCGGAAGCCCGCCAACTGATAGGGGCGGAGCGAGGCGTTAAGCGCGGCGGAAGGCGCGTCATCACGCGGGGTAAACAATTTTTCGATAATTCTTTCGGCATCAAAAGAAAGTTGCGCGTCTCCTGCAAGATATGTTTTAAGAAAATCCTGCGGCGATGCGGCGGTGTTTTTCTTTTCGTTTGCAAATTTAAGAAGACGCGCCAGTTCATCTCCGTCAATGCTTATGTATGTGTCTTTGAAGCGCACGATAGATTTTTTCTTTGCCAGTAAATTTTTGTAATCCTCCGCGCTTAATATCGTGTCTCCTACCGCTACCTGCCAGTTCCAGTCAAGCAGCGCGGGCAGGTTGAGGTAACTGCTGCCAACTGATTTTTTCTTTGCGTCTGTTTTTAGGACAAGGCGCGGCTTGAGTATCTTGTGTATTGATTTTGGCAGCACAACATCAAGTCCAAGTTTTGAAAGGAGCGGGGCAGCCTCTTCCAGAAAGAGAGCAAGGCGTTCTTCGCGCAGTTCAATGTAATTTTTTTGAGAAAGCGCGCGTATTTCCGGGAGATATGCCGAAAGCGCAGTGGGAATTTTGAGCGCATCCATGCTTCCGGTTTTTCGCGCCGCATCTTTAAGCGGAACCGCGCCGTCTTCCGTTATCAATTCCATATATAATTTAAAGACAACATTCTTTTCGATTTCTTCTTCCTGTTTTTTGCGTGGTTCTTTTAGGGTTATGCGGTATTTGTACTGTTCAAAATTGATGCTGAATACCGAAAGCGTCCGCCAAACCGCGAGAGGCAGACTCCGCGCTGCCGGAGTATTTACCGGAATATATGTATCAGAAAAGAATACACTAAGAATTTCGCGTTCCCGCGCCGAGGCATCGCCCGGCATAAAATGAATTGAATGTATGCGCCGCGTTAATATATAAGCGCTGAGTATATTCACCGCGCTTATGCCGTCCGCGTATATATTTTTATTTAGCGGCAAAAATTGCTCAATTCTTTTTGCTAAATCTTCTTTACATTCCTGTATTGCCGGAATTTTATCGTAGACAAGCCAGAGGATGCGCAATTTTTCGGCGCGGACAACCGGATGCGGCACAAACGCGCCGGCATCTATCACCTGATGGACAAACATAAACAATCTGTGCAGGAACAAAAAACTTTCCGTGCCCTCGCTGCCGCCAAACGAAGCGAACATTACAAAGGCATCATATATATTGTGAGTATACTTGCTGCCGGTTACTGTTGTTTCCAGCAGGGTGAGGGCATTTTTGTCCAGCGCAAGCGCGGCGGCATCCACGCCCGCCGCGCCGGCTTTTATTGACGCAACGGCTGTCCATGTAGAACGCGAGGCGCGGTGTTCGTCAAAAGTATCGCATGGGGCTTCTTCCCAACTGTGCCGTCTTTCCATGGCGTGGTACAGTTCCGTCAAAATCATCCGAAAATCACGCCTTTCCAAAAATGCCGTTTTCGGCGGCATTATCGAAGTGAGCAACCCGCTGCAGCAAGGGATGTTAGTGGACAGTGGACAGTGGACAGTGGACAGAGTTTTAGTGGGTGGTGAGTAGTGGGTAGTGGGTAGGTTTTTATCCGATATTTCTGTGCTAACGAAGTTATCTACGTTAGTACTTTGTTTTTGCCCCGAACGGACACTGTTCACTACACACTGTCCACTACTCACTACCACAAACGCTTCCGGTATTTCATTTGTGAGTGTTCCTTTATAGGCGGAGGCAAACTTGGCTAGGTCTATTCCGCGCAGGGTAAAGAGGATTTGCGGGTCGCTGTCGATTTGACGGGCAAGCACAAAGTACACAGCCGCCTGATGTTTGCAGGGGTCGCCCCAGTCCGGGCATGAACAACGGCGCTTCATAGCATCCCATTTTTCGGGTATCAATTCAATCTTGTGTTTTTTTAGCGCCGCAAGAAAGTCATCGCTCAAAAGCCCCGACGCAATTTCGGAAATGAGCATAGGGTCGTCCGTAAGCAGCGTAGTGAGTTTTTCCTGTTCGCTTTCCGCAAGCGGCGGAAATTCGACCTCGACCTTGTAAAACGGGGAAGAACGTCCCTTTACTTTGGCAATTGCCTTGCGTCCCTCAATGCGGAATTCCTGCACCTTGCCCGTGTTCGCGTAACTGCGCCCCCGGTTTATGCGCTCACCCATTCGGTAACTGTCCAGCACATCGACAAACCACTTGCCCCATGCCGTTACGCCATATTCCTGCCGCGCCATATTTTAGTGTATGTCAAAATAAGACGCTTAGTTAAGAACGCCGTCCACAATATTTTTGAATTTTGAGTCTACAGGCATTTGCGCCTCGCTGCCAAAAAGTGAAGTGTCTATGTAATGAATACCATCTTTTTCTTTGATGATTTTATCTTCTGTATCAGGAGTTTTCTTAGGATGTAATTCAGATTTAACCGCGTCTTTTGACTCGACAACATCTTTTGCAAATATATAATCAACAGGCGATGTAATGTCCATCTCAAAATCCTCATTGAGCGTACCTGTTTGCGCGGATATTGCCCCTGCTTCTTCTTCGCTTGCATCTTCAAATTCCTCGACATCGAAATCATCATTTGCGCCATCTGCCGGCAAAGAATTGCTGCCGCTGCTATTGGAAAAACTGCCGTATTCCATGCGTCCAAAACCAAGTTCCGCCTCGTCTACAGGCTCCAGTTCATCCGCTTCTTCTATCTCTTCAAGTTCTTCCAGCGCTTCCGGCGCTTCCGGCGCGGGTTCTGCTGCGGGCAGCGCTTCCAATTCGCCGTATTCAACCGGCTCGGCATCATCTTCCGGTTTTGGAATCTTTGGCATACTGCCGCCGGTTTGTGTTCCGTCTTCCAGCGGGTCGTCCTCCAGAAGTTCCGGCGTATTGGCGTAAGCGTCATAAGCCTTCTCTGTTTCGCGCCGCGCCCGTATCTCACTCATAAATAAATTTTCGGTAGTATTTATTCCGCCTGTTTGTAAATATGGCGTGTGCCCGCCCGCCGTTGCGCCAAGACTCGCCGCCGCTTCGAGTATACGTTTTAATATGTTTTCCAGCCGCTCATCTTCTTTTAGAGTTTCAGCGCCGCGCTTTCCTATCGCGGTAAGCAAATCGTCCCACGACTTCTCAAAAAAAGAATCAATATAACGCGCCGCATCGCTTTCGGGCTTTACCTTGATGCCCCGCTTTAGTTCCCGCCGGATTTCTTCGCGCCGCTGCTCAAGTTCCCACCGCCATTTTTTCCAGTCCAGCGTCTCTTTGGCATTGTAGTATTCTTCGATAAGGCTTACTTGCAGCGATTTTATGCGGTTCTGAACGAGGATGACAGGGTCATGCTTCAAATTGAAAACAAAAAAGAAAAGTATAAAAAGCGTTAGCGCCGTACCGGTAAGCATTATTATCTTCATGATATTTGAAAATTCAAAAAGCGCCGCATTGTAAATTCCCGCAATGTAAAAATTTTTATATGTCATCAAAGTTAGGATGAGGTATGAATTCCCCAGACTGTCCGTTAGCGCATTCATCATAAAAGAATTCGTTTTTAATGATGTATTTTCTTCGCGCCATAATCCCGCTATACTCGTTTTTAATTCTCCGGCGCGGACATCACGCTGCCCCATTACTATCCCTTTGGGCTCTGAGATGACGGAAACCGCGCCCTTTGCCCCAGCCGCCGTCAAACTTTCGATAACTGAGTGTATAGAAACTGTAAAAATTGCCGCCCCTCTGTAAACATAAAGCGCATCGTAAAATGGAAAATAAAAGACGGCGCGTTCCTTTTCGCCTTCAAATTGAATTTGCCGTTCTATTTCCTTACTGCCCGTTTCTGCCACAAAAGGAATAAAATCTTCTGTTTCGTAATAATTTTTGTACGCAATGCGCCCTTCTTCGCGGCTAAGTATGTCCTCTTCTTCTGTTGAATAGTGAATGCGTAGTCCGCGTTCGTCTACAAAACGGACGCGCAAAAGTCCGGGAACAGAAACAAGCAATTCTCCCAGTATGCGGACGCGCTCTGCTATATCCTCTTCGTTTTGCCTGAGCGAAAAACTGCGCTTTACCGCCTGATTTGATAAAACGGCGGCGAATTCCGCGTCTAGTTCGTCAAAACTACGGGCAATGGCGCGTCCTGTTTCGTTTAATTCCTGTCTTTTTGCCGATATGAGCGCCGGGTCGTAAAATTGCAGTTGAATAAAGTCAAAAAATCCGGTAAAGGCAATAAGCGCGAAACCCGCCGATAAAATGACGGTACAAAGCAAACTTAACGCTATTTTTCTGGCGGCATTCAATGCAGGTCTCCTAGCGCATTGTAAATTTTTTGAGGGTTTAAGTATAGGGCGGTGAGGCGGCTGCCTCTACTGCCGGTACTTCTGGATACGCTCGTCAAAAGCGGCAAGCATTTCTTCCTTTATAAGGTTCAATTCATGAAGAATAAAGCGGTTTTTTGCGGCAGGGGTATTTTCTGCGGAGGGCGGCGCGGAATATTCAGAAAACAATTCAAAAGGTGTAATTTCGAGGGCGTCAAGCAATTTTTGGATAACATCCGGGGACGGGAAATTTTTGCCGTTTTCTACGGCGTTAAGGTAATTGGGCGAAATGTTGACCAATTCCGATAGTTGCAACTGGCTATACCCGCGCAATTTGCGGAAAATCCTTAAATTCCGGGTAAAAAGCCGCTGGAAATATGTCATACCTGTAAATACCGGCTTACCCCCTCTCTAATATACACTCTATTCCAGTTAATTCACTTTAATACAGTTGACAAAATTCATTTTATCTCTTATAATTCACTCTGATACCGTTGTTTATTAGGCGGTCTCATAGCCAACAATTCCGGCATTTGCCGGGTTTTGGGCGCGCTCCGTACGGAACGCGGACTATAAAAAGCGGTTTTCAGTTGTTGTTTGCCGGCTATTGGTTTTTTGTCAGGTATATCAAGTTAAAGAACGCTGACTACGTTTGAATTGATATACCGGATGGAATTTACCGGGATCCGGAAACTGGCAACCGAAAACCAACAAGGAGTTTACCATGAGTAAACTAAAATTTGGAGGCATTTTGCTTCCCAGAACGGCAGTGTGGGGATTTAGCGTCCTCGCGCTGGTTTCGAGCCTTGTCCTTGCGGCTTGCGGGGAGGAC
>JAIROZ010000148.1 GCA_031257255.1 Spirochaetaceae bacterium
ACACAAAGCACACCGCATAAAAGGCTATCCTTCTCATAGCAACTCCTCTCCGCATATATGCGGAATTCCTGAGAAAATGACAGGGATTCGTCCCTTTATGCGCCGCTTCATGCGGACAATAACCAGTATAACGGCAGATGCTCTGTCCGCAAAGGGGACGCAATCACGACAAACGCAAGAACAGCGTTACAGTCAAAGCCCCCAGTCAATATCAATGCCGGAGTTCAGGACGGTCGCGTTGGAAGGGCTGACGGCAATGCTATAATCGGGAATTTGGTCTGCCGTTACAGGGATGTTGTTGTTGACCGAACTACAGGGACAGATAATTTACGGTGAGTTTTTACCCTTCCGCACTGTTTACCCCTCTTGCGCTTTTTTTTCAACATTGCTATAGTTTATCTAGCATTTGAGGAGCGGGCTTTCGTTTGGAAGCCCGCCTAATGCGGGAATAGCTCAGTGGTAGAGCGCCACCTTGCCAAGGTGGATGTCGCGGGTCCGACTCCCGTTTCCCGCTTATCACCCCAAAAGAGGAAGGAAGTGTCAATTACCAAAGAAATCACCAGGCTGGAAAAATCCGCGGTTAAACTAAGTGTTATTGTGCCTAAAGATGAAGTGTGCGCCTTCTACGATAAATCCCTGGAGGAAGTAGCCCGCGACATTCAAATCAAAGGTTTTAGGAAGGGCAAAGCGCCCAAAAGTCTGATTGAGCAGAAGTTCAGGAGCGTTCTGCGCGAGCAAATCACCAACGAACTCATCAGTAAGACCATCATTGACCTCATCAATGCCGAGGACTTTCCCAAAGATGCCGCCCCGCTCAACTATATGGACCCTCAGATTGAAGGCGAGCCGAAAATCGACCTCGAAACGGATTTGCATTTTGCGATTACCTACGATGTCGCCCCTCAACTTGAAAACATCAAGTACGAAGGCTTAGAGGTAACCGTTGACTATGCCGAAATAACGGACGAGGACATAGAACGCGAACTGGAAGAGGTGCGCGACCGCAACTCGATAGTGATAGACCGGGACGAAAGCAGCCCCGTTCAAAAAGGCGATATTGTTACTCTAGACTTTTGCGAACTGGACGCGGACGGCAGCGAAAAATCCAATACCAAACGCGAGGATTTTACCTTTACCGCCGGTTCAGAGGCGACATACTACAAATTTGACGAAGATGTTTTAGGGCTAAAGACAGGCGAAGAAAAAATTTTTGACAAGACGATGCCGAAACACCTTACCGACAATGAAAACGAAGGAAATACCATCAAATTCAAGGTCAAAATTAAGTCCATAAAAGAAAAGAAACTCCCGGAACTAGACGATGAACTCGCTCAGGATGTTGACGAAAAATACAACACGCTGGACGACCTAAAGGCCGGTATAAAGAAGAAACTTACCGCCGAACTTGAAGATACCATGCGCGGAAAGAAAATATCGGCGCTGCTGGATGCAGTCTGCGAGGCAAATCCCTTCGATGTGCCGGAATCTATGATACGCACGGAACTCTATATGCGGATATCGCAGTTTGTGCCGGATATGAGGGAAGCCGCCGCGCTTATCGACAGCGAGAGCGATTTTGTAAAACGGATGCGTCCGGAAATCGAACTGAATATCAAAAAAGCGCTCATCATGCAAAAAGTAAGCGCCGATTTCCCGGTAACGGTCGACGAGGAAGAAATCGAAAAAGAGATAGAATTGCTTGCCGAGCGCATCAATTCATCTGTGGACGAGGTTAAGCGCTATCATGCCGAAGAAGCCCCCCGCGCCGAACTTACCGCCGCTATCAAAAATAGAAAGTTGAACGAGATTGTTCTTGCCAAAAATACGGTAAAAGACGGCAATAAGGTTTCGTTTCTGGAAATTGCCCCCTAAAATTTGTAAATTAGGGGTAACAAGAAGGTAGTAGAATGCAGGAAAGAATGAGCGCTTATGTACCTAACATTATAGAACAATCGGGCAGCGGCGAGCGCATATATGACATTTATTCACGGCTGTTAAAAGACCGCATCGTCTTTTTGGACGGCGAAATAAACGACCTTAATGCCGATTTAACGGTGGCGCAACTGCTCTTTCTGGATGGGCAGGACAGCGAAAAGGATGTAAACCTTTACATAAACTCGCCGGGCGGCTCAGTTACCGCCGGGCTTGCGATATACGACACGATGCAGTACCTAAAAAGCGATGTACATACTATCTGCATAGGGCAGGCGGCAAGCATGGCGGCGCTGATACTGGCGGCAGGTTCGCCGGGCAAACGCACCGCGCTTCCTTCTTCCCGTGTGTTGATTCATCAGCCATGGGGCGGGGCGCAGGGTCAGGCTATGGACATAGGCATACAGGCGCGGGAAATTCTCAGGCTAAAAAGGATAACGATAGACTGTTTTGCCCGGCATACCGGCAAAACTATAGAGCAGATTGCCGCCGACATGGAACGCGATTTTTTTATGTCTGCGGATGACGCGCTTGCGTACGGAATAGTCGATAAAATTCTAGTAAGGGATAAAGAAAAAGATGGCAAGACTTCGTAATACAAAAGAGGCGGAACGGGTTTGTTCGTTCTGTGGTAAAAGTCAGGATATGACGCGCAGGCTCATAGCGGGACCGGGCGATTTATTCATTTGTGATGAGTGCGTTGAGATGTGCTCAAAAATCCTCTCTGACGGCGATGTAGATTTGAGTTTGGCATTTTCCGCCGAGGTTCCGCGTCCTACAGAGATAAAAGCGTACCTTGACCAGTACATCATCGGGCAGGATTACGCGAAAAAGGCGCTCTCCGTGGCGGTATACAACCACTACAAACGCATTTCTCAGCCTGCTGGCGCTCAAAATGATGTCGAGATAGAAAAATCCAATGTGCTGCTTATAGGTCCTACCGGAACCGGTAAGACTCTCCTTGCCAAGACACTTGCCAAAAAACTCAAGGTGCCGTTTGCCATTGTTGACGCGACCACTCTTACCGAAGCGGGTTATGTCGGCGAGGATGTAGAAAACATACTCCTCAAATTGATACAGAATGCCGGCGGCAACATAGCCAATGCCGAGCGCGGCATTGTTTACATAGACGAAATCGACAAGATAGGGCGCAAGGGTGAAAATGTTTCGATAACCCGCGATGTCTCAGGCGAGGGTGTTCAGCAGGCGCTGCTAAAAATTATCGAAGGTTCTATCGCGTCCGTGCCGCCGCAGGGCGGGCGCAAACATCCGAATCAGGAATTGATACGGATAGATACCACAAACATTTTGTTTATTTGCGGCGGCGCTTTTGTCGGGCTTGACAAATTTATCGAACGCCGTGTTGTACAACGTCCGCTAGGCTTTGAAAGCGATACCGGCGAGACGCGGACGCTTTCGTCAAAAGAATTGTTTGACCACCTCCACCCGGACGACCTTATCCATTATGGGATGATACCTGAATTCATAGGGCGGCTGCCGATAACTGTGTGTCTGGAGGAATTGCAGTTAGAAGACCTAAAACGTATCATAACCGAGCCGCGCAACGCGATAGTCAAACAGTATCAGGCATCGATGGCATTTGACGATGTTGAACTGCAATTTACAGGCGAGGCGATAGACGCGATAGCCGGCACCGCTATAAAGCAGAAGACCGGCGCTCGTGGTCTCCGCGCCATTATGGAACGAATGATGACGAACATAATGTTTGAACTCCCGTCTGTACGCGGTCAAAAGCGCGTTGTTGTAACCAAAGATTCAGTCGAAAAAATGAAGTCTCCGGAAGTCTACACCGAAGAACAAGAGTTAAAATCGGCGTAACATATTTTTTATTCCGTTCATTGCATTATACCGTTCCAGACTAAAAATCTGATTACAAGAGCTGGGCAACTTGGATAATGAACGAATCTGCAAGCATGGAGCGGCCTATGACTCTTAATTATACCCAAGCGGACTTTATTGCCGAAATCAAGGAAAAAATCTGCCTTGCCCAATATGAAGCGCTTAAAGAGGTCAATACTCATCTTATACATCTCTAAAAGAATACCATAATATTGAGTTTCTGCTTTTGACGAAACTCTGCCTGCCGCTATCAAAAAACAGGCGATTCTGGCGATAAAGGACGAATATACTTTACAAGCCGCCTGATAGTCTGTTTGGACAACTTCACTATTGTTCCGCTATCAGGCCGCTCATTACTCGGCTATCTCCCAAACGCCAACTTTCCGTCTTGGACATCAACGGCAACCTCGCCTTGCGCGGCGCCGGTGCCGGCGAGGATGGCGCGGGCGAGCGGGTTTTCCAGTTCGGTCTGAATGGCGCGTTTGAGCGGGCGCGCCCCGAATTGTACATCGGTGCCGCGCTCGATAAGGAACCGGCGGGCGGCGTCCGTCAATTTGAGCGTAATCTTCCGTTCCGCAAGGCGCTCCGCCAGCCGCGCCAGTTGTATGTCGAGGATTTTTTCCAGTTCCCCCGCGCCCAGTTGCTTGAATGTGATGATTTCATCAATACGGTTTAGGAATTCAGGACGGAAGTATTGTTGTAGCATATCAAGAGTGGACAGTGGACAGTGAACAGTGGACAGAGTTTTGTCGGTTCTATCAGTACTAGCAATGCTTTCTGCGTTAGAATTTGGTTTGCTTCCTGAATGGGCGCTGTCCAC
>JAIROZ010000102.1 GCA_031257255.1 Spirochaetaceae bacterium
GGACAGGGGAACCTCAAACCGCTCAGGGGAACTTTTGTCAAACCGCGCCGCGTACCGCCGCACCGCCGCGTCCCCCCCGCTCCGCACATCGGCGATAATCTTCCGTACCGCGGACTCAACCGCCGCGTCTTCATTCCGCGCCGCGGCGTTTTTCCAATATGCGTCAAATTCCGCGCCGTCAATAATCCGCACATACCGCTCCTTTGAAAAGCTATTTGTACATAACCATCATTCGACAAAATAATCAACATGTCAAGCAAGGCTGGAAGTCTTCCGAACTTTTTCTAAACCCGGAATTAACTTGTTCCTTTGACCATTTTATGGTAAATTTATCCTATGGCATTACCTTTGAATATACAATCGAAAATATTGATGTACTGCGCCGCTGGTTTGATCTTGTTTTTTTCCTGCGCGAATGGTCCAAAGGTAATTCAAATAGAGACTGAATGTATACCGTCTGCGCCGCCGGTAAACAGAGTTACACTTTGCGCGGTCGGTGATAATCTTATCCATATTGAAATCATAAACGACAGCCGGACTGAAAACGGCGGTTTTGATTTTTCGCCGCTTTATACATATATAAAACCACAAATCAAAAATGCGGATATCGCTTTTATTAATATGGAAACCATAAGTGCTGGGGTGGAGTTTGGAATTTCCGGTTATCCTAAATTTAACGCGCCCATTGAACTTGGTGATGCTGTTCTTGATGTTGGTTTCAATGTTATTAACCAGGCAACCAATCATAGCCTGGATAAAGGCGAAGCGGCGCTTCGAAAAATGCTTGCGTTTTGGGAATCCAAAAAAACAATTTGTATTGGTGCTTTCTCCAGCGAAAAAAAACGTTCTACGCCTGTCATAATAGAAAAAAACAACATCACATTCGGATTTTTAAGTTATACTTATGGTACAAACAATGAGGCTTTACCGGATAATTCGCCGTATCTTGTCTCGCTTATTGATACAAAAGTAATGAAACGCGAAATTGCGGCCTTGCGTCCGCTCTGTGATTATCTTGTTGTATCAATGCATTGGGGAGAAGAATACAGAACTATTCCAAATGTATCACAGGAAAAACTCGCGCAATTCCTTGCCGAACAAAATGTTGACCTTGTTCTAGGTCATCACCCGCATGTTTTAGAAGAAGTCCGCTTAATTAAGCGTCCTGATAATAGTTATATGCCTGTTTATTTTTCACTCGGCAATTTTATTTCCGCGCAAAAAAATCCTGAAACTATGCTCGGTGGAATGGCGCATGTCATTATTGAAAAAAATGAAACGTCAACACGAACAGTGTTATATGAATTAATTCCGCTTGTTACCCATTACGAAAAAAACGACAAGGGTTTCCGCGTAATTCCACTTGCGGATTATACCGAAGAACTTGCGGTACGGCACGGAATTGGTCCGCTGAATATTGAAAAAATACGCAAAAAATTTACACTGATTAAAGAAGGCAAGTGGTAATGCGGCATTTTAATTGAGTGTTACTTCTCCCGAATACAGGCAAAATCCTTCGCACCATAATTCGATGGTGTATGTACCGGAAGAATACGATCCACCAGATGAAGAACCAAAGCCGTTTGGGTCAAAACTTAACGTTTTTCCCTGTTTTACTTGAAATCCTGTCGAGTACGAGAATCCCGCCGGAGATTCAGCACCGCTCACAATATTTCCAGAAGGTTCTATAATTTTTACATAAAATGTCATCCAACTTGTAATCGGGGAACTGTAGATAAATACCGGCTTAAGATAGCGTACATCAGATGCTTTTAATGACACGCCCGGTTTGGTTATCCATTGATTGTTTTGAGTGGCGTTTCCCACTTTCATATCCGTTACATTCATTACCCAGACTTTTTTTGAGTTTTCGTAATTTTTGGTCAAGGCGCCGATTTGAGTCGAATTCAAATATAATTCGTTCTTTGCCGCTTGTAATTCGTCATTTTTGGTCATACCAAAAATCCAAACCCCTCCGAGAGCCAGCGCCACCACGATAAGCCAGCCTTTGCGCTTTGCCGCAGTCTTCTTTATTTTTTCAATATTTTCGGAAGATTGAGCGGCTTTTTGGGTTTCCGTCATCAGCTCCTTGTCTCTTTCCGCAATAATATTTTTTAGTCTTTTGATTTCTTTTTCCGCGTCCGCAAGCCCGGTTACCGGCGGTGTTTCCGGCACTACGCCTTCACCAAAAAGCGCCGCGCAGAGCAGGTCCAGTGTGGCGTTGCACAACGCCAGATCCAGGCCTTCATCACTATGCAGCCGCATGGCAAGAGTCTGTTTTACCCGCGCCCGTTCTGTTTCGAATGCGGCGCGGAGTTCTTTATGATAACCAGCCGCCAAACAGACTATTAACGCCAGGACTTCAGGCTTAGGTTCCTCCGCGCACTGTTCCGCAAGGAACTGCCCCATCACTGCGGCATCGTTTAGAACTTCTTCGCCGTTGGACATTATTTTTACTTTCAATACGGCAAGCAAATTAGTATTCATTTTTGTTTATTATCCTTTCTGGCTTTTTCAAGAGCGTTACTATATTTATCTGTATTAGGGCTTAATTTATGAGCCTTTTCAAAATCCTGTAACGCGGCGGTAAACTTATTTGTTTTTTGATACGCAATACCGCGGAAATAGTATTGTTCTGCGTTATTGGGATTTAACTGTATCGCTTTTGTTAATTCAACAACAGCGCGTTCCGGCGTAAGATGCGCGCAGGCAATTCCGGTTTTGTAGTGCCGATTCCAGACAGAATCGACTTCCTTTTTATCAGATATTGTTTCAGGCATTGCAGCCTGCGCCGGCACCACATCCCCGATAGGTTTCCAGTCGGAGATTCCGTTCAGGCTGACATAGAAATCGTACGAAACTAGCCCGTCATTCAGCATCGTTATCAGCTTATCTCTGCCGAACGGGCCGCTTTGCTGAAAATCCTTACTGATATAATACCGATCGCTGTCCGTCGGAAGCATGGTTTGTGCTTCAGGCGCGGTATTCGTTTCATTATCTATCAAATCGCTCTCTTTTTTAGCGGGTTGAGTTTTTGCAACGACTGTTGCGGATGCCGCGGATAAAATGCCGAATATTTGTTCAATTTTTACGCTATAAAGGTCTATGATGTCTTTGTACGGCTTGGGAAACGTTTGAAAATGACTACAGGTATGCGATATGCCGCTTAAACG
>JAIROZ010000107.1 GCA_031257255.1 Spirochaetaceae bacterium
AAGGATGGACGCCGGAATCTATTACATCCCAGGGCAGCGGCGCGTCCGCAGTTTTCGCCCCAAGCGTTGCGGCAAAGAGCGGGGCGTACTCATTCTCTAAGCCTTCCCAAATATCAAAACGGAACTGGTCGCTCCATGCGTCCAGTCTTGAACCGGCACGGAACGCCGCCTCAATAACATCGCCAACTTCCGCGCCGCCGCGTGAAAGCAAGCCTTCCACCCGCGACACAAGGGCATTGGCGCAGTTTACTTTGTGCCCCAGAGGACGGAGCGCCGCCGCTATGCTTTTTACCGCGCCGCCGCTTTCCTCAGGCTGCCCTTCACGCTCAAAGGGAGTGTGCGGCTTTGGAACAAAGATGCCTACATTTACCACAAACTTCATTCGGGTACGCCTTGCCAATTCCTTTACAAAATTGACAATTTCTGCCGCCTCGTCATAATCTGCGCCGTCCGCCGCAGCGGGCAGCCCAACCATAAAATAAAGTTTAGCGCCTTTCCAGCCGCGTTTTTTGCTTTCGGTTAATATGGCGGCAATGTTTTCCAGCGCCGCCGTTTTATTCAGAGCAAACTGGCGGTGCTCCAGCGGCGTCTCAACGGCAAATGTAAGCCCGCTCTTGCGGACTTTTGCTATTTGTTCCAGCAGCGGAAGCGAAAATGTAGAAACATGAAGAGACGGCAGTTGAAAAGATATGTATTGATTTTTATATATATCATTTAATTGATATATAAGTGAATCTATACCATTGTAATCGGCGCTGGAAAGAGATGATAAACTAATTTCCCTAAAGCCGCCTTTGTGTACATATTCTTCAACATCAGTATAAATATGCGCGGCATCTTTCTGCCTAGCCGGACGGTACCAAATTCCCGCATGACAAAAACGGCAGCCGCCGGGACATCCGCGCATAATTTCCACATAGCCGTGCTGCTGTACAACCCGCAAAGACGGCACCGGAAAAACCGCCGCGCCCGCTTCCGTTCCAAAATCCGTATACACTGCCCGTTCAGCGGCAAATCCGCGTTCGTTTACGGGCTTTCCCGCATACCACACGCAAGGATGCGCCCTGATAATTTTAAGCAAATCTGAACGCGAAGCGCCTTTTTGTCTGGCATCCCGTACTTCTTCCATTAAATTATCGAATTCCGCTTCCGCCTCGCCTATCCAAAAAGCGTCAATGAATTTTGAATACGGAAGAGGATTTGACGCGCATACTCCGCCCATCATTACAATTGGAAATTCAGAATGTCCTCCGTTCTCGTATTTATCATCTTTTAATACACTGATTTCTGATGTATCATATTTTGATATACAACGCTCTTCGTTATGAATTGGTATAGATGCGCTTTGCAGCATGGCAAGCAGCGCTGTAATTCCTAGTTCGTAGCCAAGCGTGAACATAAGCACATCAACAGAGCGCAATGGTATTCCGGTATCAAGTCCGTATAGTGGTATATTTTTTTTTGCAAGCAGTGTTTCAAAATCCGGTGCCGGGGCGAATGCGCGGTCGCACATTATGCCGTCTAGGGCGTTCATTCTTTTGTAAATAATTTTTAGCGCATGATTCGACATCCCTATTTCGTACAAGTCCGGGAAGCAAATTGCGGTATAGAGGGCAGCATCCCTTTTGGCGAGGCGTCCATATTCGCCGCCGGTATAACGCGCTGGTTTTTCTACATTGAGCAGCGCCGCTCCTAATAGTTTAACCTGGTCTATAAACAAAGGCATTGTCTCATTATAGAGATTTTTCCGCATTTGGGGCATACTGCATTATGGCTTGTGGAATTTTGATGGCAGGAACCGAAAACTTGCTGCTAACCGCTCTTGCGCGGCGGCTTGCGCAGGGCGCGGTTCCTTATGCGCTGGCGCTTGCGTCTGATGAGGGGATGCCGCCTGCGGCAAAACGGCGGGAAACCCGCGCCGAGGAACGGCACATACTCGACTGGTTGCCGCAAAGCCCGCTTTCCGCCCGCGCCCTCGTTATTGCCGCCGAAAACAGGCTCGGCATTTTTGATGCCGCCTTGCTTGTCTGCGCCGCGCCGTCCCGCATCTTCCCTGCCGACCCGGACTGCGGGGAAATCAGCGCCGCTATCGACCGGTATGTTAAAAGTTATCTTTTTCTTGCCCGTGAACTCCGCGCCTATTTTAGAAAACACGGCGGGACGCTTGCATTTGTCTGCGCCGAAGGGGGCGCATTTGGCGGACCTTTAAGCAGCCTGATAACTCAGGCATTCTACTCATTTGCGGGTGAGGTGCTTTTGAAGGCGCAAGATGAAAAGTGCATAGGGTTTTTGGGGGCGCGTTCGCTTGAAGGCGCTGTAGAAGCAGACGATTTTGCCGCTTTTATCCTTAAAACTATGGAAAATCAAAAGCAAACAGACACCCGCAAATGGCAAAAATTCGGCGGCTCTTCGCCTCTAGCAAAACTGAAAAATCTTTTTTGAGTTTTTACGCTTGCTTAATTATTTTTTACCATTCGCGGGATTTGTACTTGCCCTCCGGCTTAATAATGTTGAAGGTATCGCCTGCGGGTTCAATCACATAAAAACCGTTCTTCAGGGCAAAATCCCGCACATTGTCCTTGACGACCATTCCTGCGACTGCCCCTAGATGCTTTCGTTTGCTTCCATGTAAATCCGCGTGAAGCCGTAATTTTTGCATCCTGTCTATATGGTCTTTTACATCTTTAATAGATGGTTTGGATTTTACCTCGACAAACATTACTTTGTCGCCGTCCTCAAGTGTAAGGTCAACCTCGGCAAAAATATTGTTGGCTTTATCTTTAATTTCTGTTTCGGGATATATCTTAGTAAAGTCAAAGCCCAGTTCGTTGAATTTTGCCACTAGATTAGGCTTTATCATATACTCAATGGCTTCGCCGAATCTGCTGCCAAGTTCGCTGATTCTTTTGTCAGTTTCCTTCATCTGTTTTCTAAGTTGTTCATCAGTTTCCTTCATTTGTTTCCTAAACCGTTCATCGTTTTCCTGTAGTTTGCGGTCAGTTTCCGCCATCCGCTTCCTAAATTGCTCATCGTTTTCTTTTAGTTGCCGGTCGGTTTCCCGAATTCGTTCCCTGCTCTCCTCAGCGAAACGGTCGATTTTTTCGCCAATGGCTTGTATGGATGCCCAGACCTGCTCAAAATCAAGTCCTCTGGGATATGCCGGTAATGCTTTTGCCATAGTAATACTCCTTCCCTCTATTATACCCCATTCGCCGCCTTCCGGCAACGCGGGAACTTCCCTCATTTTACAAATTGCGGTATACTACGGTTACTATGAAGAAATTATCAGTGTTGTTGGCGGCGGTGTGCGCCGCGTTTGTTTTTGCGGCTTGTCAGGATGTGCTTTTTGACGAGGAGACACCTGGGAATAAAAATACTAACGAAGTTGCTGTAACCGGCATAACGCTGGATAAATCTGTGGCATTTCTTTCTGTTAGGGGGGGGGGGGGGGAGTACTTTGCAACTTACCGCAACAGTGCTGCCCGATAATGCGGCGGATAAAACCGTTACTTGGACATCGTTGAACAATGCGGTGGCGGAGGTAGACGATACCGGACTGGTAACGGCGCGGGGCGAGGGTTCAACAGAGATAAGGGCGGTAACGCAGGACGGCGGCAAAATTGCAAATTGCGCGGTTATTGTAAGCGCGGATACGCCGTCAACCGGGACGGCTGTAACCGGCATAACACTCAATATGATTGAGGCGGCGCTGGCGCTTGACGGAGGGGCGGGGGCATCGCAGCAACTTACGGCGATTGTACAGCCGCCTAATGCCGTAAACCGGGAGGTCTTATGGGTGTCAATGAACAATGCCGTGGCGGCGGTAGACAGTAACGGGCTTGTAACGGCGCGGGGGGCAGGCTCAACACTAATAACGGCAATAACAAGGGACGGCGGCAAAACGGCAAGTTGCTTTGTTACCATAAGCGAAACCGGCAGAAGCAATGTGAGCAGTGTAAGCGTCCGCGCCGGGAATACAGTTATAAATGTTAATTGGGTAAATCCAACGGACGCGGATTTTACGGGAGTAGAACTGAGTTTGGAACCGGCGGCAGGCTCGCTTGCAACGCCGCTTACATGCCAAAGCCCCGCGCAAAACTATCAAGTAACAGGACTTAGCAACGGTACGATTTATACCGTCCGCATACGCGCTCTGTATTCAAGCGGGGAGTACAGCGCCAACAGCGCCCTAAACACCACACCCTCGATACAGGTAACGGCGCTCGACCTGACAACCCTTGTTACCACGCCGGTAAAAGGACAAAACGCGGTAACAACGCCGCCTCCTTCGCACACTGAATTTGAAAGCATCGCCATTGCGTGGCAAAAGCCGGATGGAACGCCGCATACCGGGATTTTTCTGGCGGGAACGGAGTATACAGCGGCGCTCACTATTGGCACAAAAGACGGATTTACATTTGCCGGTTTACAGGCGGCAAACTTTACCCATACAGGGGCGGCAGCGGGCGGCATACAATTTACACCGTCTGTAGACGGCAGAGCGGGCGTTATTACCATTGCGTTTCCGGTAACTGCAAGCGTAAGCATAAGCGGGCGCATAACCGCAGGCGGCATCAACTGTGCGGATGCGTTTGTGCAGTTAAAGGCTGGCGGCGCAAATTACCTGACTCCCGCAGTAAGCGGCGCGGACGGAATGTACACGATAAACGGGGTCGCGGGAGGAAGTTATACTATCGAAGTAAGCAAATCTTCGTACGCTACGGTAACGATTTCTTCGTTTCCGGTTACTACGGTGGATGTCAGCGGAAAGAACGCCGCGCTTGTTGTCGCGGCAACCGATACGGATATACTCTGGCTGATAACCCCGCCCACCCCCGGCGGAACACCCTCCACTATGGCAGGGCAGATTTCGACACAGTGGACGGCGGGCGGTGTAACATGGAGAACAGGCACCGGAGCAACTTTTTCGGGCAACTTTGAAGCCGGCATCGCATACCGCGCAACAGTAACACTTACGGCGTTAAGCGGCTACAGTTTTGAAGGAGTTACAGCGGAAAGTTTTACATATAGTTATCCGGGAGCGGTATTGACGCTTACGGCACCCGCAACCGCAACTGCGGTAACATTGCGGATTGATTTTGACCCCTGCGCGTGGGACGAAGTAGATGTGAGCGCCGCGCCGGGAGCGCCCGCGCTTAGCGCGGGCATAGTCGCGCAACTTGATTGGATAAAGGCAAACGGTATGCCGGCAAAAAACTATACGGTAACTGCGGCGCAAGACGAAACCATAGCCCCGCAAACATTAAATGTTGTAACAAACTTCAATCTTGCGAATGTGTGTATTACCTTAAAAAGCGATAGTACCCTGCGGACGATAACGCTTGCGTCTAACGGTTCGCTTTTTGCGGTTACTGGATTT
>JAIROZ010000020.1 GCA_031257255.1 Spirochaetaceae bacterium
TATCTTAGCCTTGATTTCTTTAGCCCTTCTGTCAAAAAACCGACAATTAAGGTAATGGACATCTTTATTGACGGGAAAAATGCCGATATAACGCTGGACGGCGAGAAGACGCTTGTAGAAGTGCTTGCCGGAATTTCGCGCTATCTGGAGAGCGCGGGGTTCTGCGCCTCTGCCGTAGAAGTTGATGGAGCGCCGGTTTACGGCAGCGGCATAGATGAGTTGTCAGGGAAAAGTATCGGCGAGGTTGCCGCGCTCAATATAAAGACGCGGACGGCGGCAGAGATGGCGGCGGATGCGCTGATAGATATACAGAATTTTGCGCGGGCGGAGGAGGAGGCGGGCGAAGAAGTTTCCAATTTTGATTCTATAAATGCCGCGCTTGAATTTTTAAAAGAAAAAGAAACGGCATTATATAGCATTATTTTTGATAAACTTGAAAAACATGAATATAAACTGCTGTTAGATGAACTTGAAAATATAATTGAAGAAAGAAAAACCGAACTTGCCGAACCGGTCTGCTGTCTGCGCGGTTTAGCGGACAAAGTTAAAGATGTATGCGAAAAACTTACATCGTATCCGCTTGATATACAGACAGGGAATGACGCAAAGGCGGCGCGTACTGTAGAAGAATGTACTCAAATTATGCGTAAATTCTTTAGGATTGTACTGCTCTCTCAGTTTTACGGGCAGTCATTTACCGGAGTGTTGAACAGCGAAACGATGAAAGAATTTAATTCGATATTATCGGAATTTCTTGCAGCCTGCGAAAACAGGGATATTGTACTTTCCGGCGACCTTGCTGAATATGAACTTTCTGTACGCTTTTCCGCTTTGTACAATGCCGTACTGGAGAGCATCAAGTGAATATATTTATTTTGCAGTCACTTCGGGAATTTAAAATAACGTCGAATCCTGTTACTGCCGCTGTAACATTTGGAATTTTTGGATGTATAGCAGCCGGTTTTATTTATCTGAATGCTTCCCAAAAAGTACAGAACAGCAATGCGGTACGGACCGGCAAGGTAGACATATCCAAGGTTCTGCCGCGTGTAAGCGCCGCTTTTATGCGTATATGCCGCGAATACGGACTTTCGCATACCGAAGCGGCATTTTTGGAATACCTGTTCAAGATTGCGGACATTCGTCCTACAGAAGCGTTTCGCGCAAAAGATAAAATAAACGAAAACTTTGCCGCCGCCTACCGTGTTCTAAAGCGGGAAAATCAGGATGAGAACGCAGACTTAAAAAATACCATGTCTTTTTTTTCGATACGCAACGCGGTTGAATATAAAAATTCGCTTGCGATCGCATCGCGGGGGTCAAAAAATCATCTTCCCAGAAAATATATACGAAAAGAATCCGGGGCAGAATGTGTTTTTTATCCTGTAATTACCACTAAAGTAAAAAACGGATTAAAAACCGTGATAAAACTTACGGTAAACAACGAAAAGCATAAAGGAATTCTTTTGAATGTATCATGCGGGGGATGCGCATTATCAACATCAGAGAATATAAAACCGGGCGGGAAAATGAAATTAGAATTCAAAGCGGGACGCGCATCTGTCGCCGCGCTGGGCAATGTTCTTCGTGTAAATAAAAATACGCAGGGCTCGGTGCTTCACATTCAATTTTTGAAAGTGCCGGCGCGTTCAATGACTGCGCTTAATGCTTATATCTATGGATATAATGATTAAATATATAGGAGGGGACTATGTTTAGAGTTTCTACAAATATGCCGAATGATGATATTCAATTCCGGCTGCGAAGAAAGGAAAGTGAACTTTCCGCTATGCAATCAAAGATAGCGGAGCAGACGCGCATACACGAACTGCGCGATGACCCGCTTGCGGCGAGTCATGCGGTACGCTATCACTCGTATCTTGCGCGTTTAAATCGTTTTGAAACCAATACACTGGACGCAAAGGAACACTACAATCTTGTAGACGGCTATCTGCGTCAAGCAAACGATATTATGCAGCGCGTCCGTGAACTAGCCGTTACCGGGGCTAACGGGGTGTATACTAAAGAAGATACATCCAAAATGGGTATTGAGGTAAATGAACTTCTTAAAGAACTGGTGAGCATAGCAAATGCGACAGGCAAGGACGGCAAACAGTTGTTTGCGGGCGACAAGGCTTTTACGCTTCCGTTTCGTATTGTAGAAGGGACTGTGGAGGGGCTTGGCGCGTCGGACATTATCCGCGTGGAATACCGGGGCGCGGGCGCGGCGCGAAAAACTGAAATTTCCGATAATGCTTTTGCAACGCTAGATGTTGCCGGAAGCGATGTTTTTTGGGCGGAAAAGATGCAGGTATTTTCTAACTATGACGCATCGGCATACCGGGCACCCGGCGCGGCATCGTTCTTTGTTGATGGGACGCAAATTTTTGTGAATGCCGGGGACAGTGCCGCCGCGATAGCCGCCAAGATTAACGATTCGGGAGCGCCTGTGCGGGCGCACATTGACCCGGAAACTAATGGCATAGCGCTGCAAGGCACCGATGCCCACCTGATACGGATGGAAGACGGTGTAGGCGGCACAACACTCCGCGACCTTGGGCTTGTTACAGGCGCGGGCGAGGCGGGACTTACCGCGTGGAATCCCAATGCTACAGTAACCGGCGGCTCAATTTTTGATGTGGTAGTAGGCTTGCGGGACGCATTCCTGCGGGGCGACCATAATTATGCGGGCGGTCAGGGGCTGGGTGGCATAGACGAAGGCATGGCAAATTTGCAGGCGCGTCTTACCGGCATCGGGGCGCGGACTGAACGAGTCGATGCGGCATGGCGGCGGCTCAACGAAGAGATACCCAATGTTACCGCTTCGCTTGACCGCGAGGCGGGGATTGACCTTGCAAGCGCCGCGATGGAACTGGGAATGATGGATATGGCGCACAAAGCCGCGCTGCAAACCGCCGCCCGCATACTGCCGCCCACCTTGCTAGACTTTTTGCGGTAAAAATATGAACACAATATTTACAAGAACTTTAGACGGGCTGGGCTATCATTTTATCGCGGGGGATTATCTGCCGCCCGGACGCGATGAGTACTACCTCCGCGATACGCAATTAAAACGGCTGCTGGGGCGTACGCCGGAAAGTTACCGCCGTTTAAGCGACAGCGAAATTGAAGCGCTTGTACAGAACGGTAACCATTCGGCAAACTGGGATGATGTATTTGTTTCTGATACATTTTATCCGGCGCTGGTACAAAATTCATTTTTTGCCGGGCGTGTGCGCATAGGAAATATGGAAAGTGGGACGCTCAAATATCACGATTATGTACAACGAACCGGAATACATAACAGCGTACTTATTTCGTGCGATGTGGGCGATAATGCCGCCATAAATAACTGCCCGTATATTTCTCATTATATTATCGGGAATGGCGTTATACTGAGTAATGTACTCGAACTTGATACAACAAATCACAGTAAATTCGGCGAAGGCATTGTAAAGGAAGGCGAATCCGAAGATGTACGGGTATG
>JAIROZ010000035.1 GCA_031257255.1 Spirochaetaceae bacterium
GTCTCTTTTGCTATCCGCGTAAAAACCTCGTGTATTTTTTCCGGTTCGCTAATTTTGTAGGTGCCGGGGCGCGTAATTATGATATGGGAAAAATGCCCTATCAAAAGCCGCGCCATTGCTTCGACATCTTTGCCCATCGCGCAGCCAAAAATCAGAATACCGGGGACGGCATCTTTACCGTACAATTCCGTCCAAGTCTGAAGCCCCAATTCAATGCTGAGCGGCGTGTGCGCCCCGTCAACAATGATGTCCGGTTCACGGCGGAGGACTTCAAAACGCGCCGGCAATGTTACCCGTTCCAAACCGGCGCGGGCATGCTCAACCTTTACCTGCGGAAAGGCAAAAAGCGCGGCAAGCGCCGCAATAGTCCCATTTTCCGCCTGAACTTCGCCCGGTATGGGACTGTGCAATGCCATTTCATTTTTTCCGTTAATAGCGGCATTCCAAGCGGTGCCGGCGCGCGAAACCGAAACTGAAGAAATGCCGGCATATTCGGGCAGGTAGAATAGCGGCGCGTTTTTTTGCGCGGCTGTTTGGCGGAAGACGCGCAATGCGTCCGCGCCGTCTTTGTGCTTTTGCCGCGCAATGAATACAGGCGTGTTCTGTTTGATGATGCCTGCCTTTTGCAGCGCGATTTTTTCTATTGTATCGCCCAGCATATCGGTATGTTCAAGTTCTATGCAGGTAATTATGCAGACGGCGCTATTGCTAATGTTTGTGGGGTCGAGCCTGCCGCCCATGCCGGTCTCCACGACAAGCGCGTTGCAGCGCGCTTCTTCGGCGCAAAGGAAAAAATAAAGCGTTAGCAGTTCAAAAAAAGTCGGTTCCGCCGCGCCGCCGTCAGAAACTTCGAGCAAGTCCTTGTATTCTTTGCCGGCGCGGTCGGCAAGCAGCGCCTCAATTTCGCGCAATTTTTCACCGGCGCTAATGTATATCGCGTCCTCAAAATAGCGCCCGCCCAGCGTAATGCGCTCGCGGTAGTCCTCAACATGAGGGGACATATAGCGCCCCACACGAAAACCCGCTTCTTCCAGAATTGCCCCCGCCATTGCCGTTATCGAGCCTTTGCCTTTGGAACCGGCAATATGCACCGCCGGGGCGCATCTTTCGGGATTGCCCGATGCGCGGGCGATAATTTCCATGCGCTCAGGGCGCATACTCGGCGGCATAACACCCTGCTCAAGATTTACAAAGCGTCCAAGCCAGTCAAATACTTCCGCCGGAGAGCGGAACGGCGCGTTTTCCTTCATATATACCTCTATACCTCTATACCTCTAATTGATAGACACTTCTTTAGCAACGAGCGGTTTTTTGCCTTTGCGGAAAAAACCGAAGAGGCTGCCGCAGATACCGCCCAGTATGTGGGTAAAGTGTGAGATGTTATCTGTTTTAGCGCCCCCTGAACGGCTTATACCCTGCACGAGTTCGTTTCCAAGATAGAATATCATTACAAGGATGAATGTAAGCGGAATTTCGCCCTCACGAAAGTTGGTGAACGAGGCAAGCAGTATCATCATAAAGACAACGCCGGACGCGCCCAAAAGATAGCCCGGTCCAAAAAATATGTTCATTACGCCGGTGGTAAGCGCCGTTATCAGTATCATAAGGAGCAGGGAGAGCGAGCCGTAAATTTCTTCGAGCATTGGTCCCACAACGAGTATCATTAGAAGGTTGCCTGTAAGGTGGTCAAGCCCTTCGTGCCCCAGAACATGGGAAACTAGGTTGACCCAGTTACGGAAATTTGTTTTGTCAAAGCCGCCTTTACCCGGCACGGCAAACCAGTTGATGAGGAACTGCATTCCATTTGAGAGCGGCTGCCCCTTCGACACAGACCCGCCGCCGAGCACATTTGCCAGCAAAAGAACGATGGCGCAGGCAAACACAAACGAAAGCAGCACCGGCGCGTTGTACTTAATTTTCATATATCCTCCAAAACGGCATTGCCGTTATTGTTTAATAGAGTTGTTCGGAAACTTTAGTTTACGAACAACAACCATAGCAAGAATGCAAAATGCACAGCATTTTGCGGAGACTTGTTCTGGTTACAGAACAAGTCCAATATCTAAATCCAGTTGTATGGGGCAGTGGTCGGAGCCCATAACTTCGGAGCGTATAACCGATGACTTAACGGCGGGCATAAAGTCTTCGTTGACGCAATGATAGTCGATACGCCAGCCTATGTTCCGCTCGCGTGCTTTCATCCTGTAAGACCACCAACTGTAATGCCCCGCTTCCCCCGGATGAAAATGCCGGAAGGTGTCGCAAAAGCCGCTTGATGTCCACTTGTCCATCCATGCCCGCTCTTCCGGCAGATAGCCCGCATTCCCTTCGTTATCTTTGGGACGGGCAAGGTCTATCGGCGTATGCGCTATGTTGTAATCCCCGCATAGCACAAAATTCTTTTTTTGTTTGACGAGTTTTTTGCAGTAGTCGAGCATTGCGGCGCAAAAGTCGAGTTTGTAGCCAAGCCGCGCCCCGGCATCCTGCGAGTTCGGGAAATATGCCGAAATAACGGTAACATTTGGGAATTCGGCGTACAAGACGCGCCCCTCGCCGTCAAAACGCTCATCATCTAAAAAGCCGGTATTCTTTGGCTCTTCTTTTGTATAAATTGCCGTGCCGCTATAGCCTTTCTTTTTTGCCGATGCCCAATAGGATTTGTAAGGTTTGCCGTCTTTGTCCGGCGGCGATACAAGGGAAGGGGCAAGTTGTTCCGGCGTTGCTTTGGTTTCCTGAACGCATAGGACATCGGGATTTTCGGCGGCAAGCCATTCGGCAAAGCCCCGTTTTTCTACGGCGCGGATGCCGTTTACATTCCACGAAATGATTCGCATAAGTTGAAGTATATGCCAAAAAAGCGGCGCGTGTAAGGGCGGGGGCTTATTTTTAGCGCGCCGTTTCAAATTCCGATAATGGCAATATGAGCATTGTTTTACGGACGGCGGCAATAGTTTTTGCGCTTTTTTACACTTCTTGTACATTTGTTTACGACACCGAGACCATAGTGGATGATTCGATACCGGACATCACAATGGAAAATGTCGATTGGACGCGAATGCGGGGCGGCAAGGCGCAGGCGCGGCTTGAGGCGGCAATAGCCGACCGCTACGAAAAAACCCACATAATGGAATTGCGCAACTATACCTTTGAGCAGTATGATATGTCGAGCGGCGAGGTAGATTCCACAGGTTCGGGCGGCAAGGCGCGTGTCGAACTGGAAAACGGCAACATGCGAATGACCGAAAACATTGTTATCAATGTGAATTCGGAGGATATGTCGCTGGATGCCGAAAATCTGGAATGGCGCGATAAAGAAAAAACGCTTACCAGCGCGGATTCTACTCCCGTTCATGTCGGGCAGGAAAGCGGCACCAATTTTGAAGGGAATGGTTTTTCCGCCGATGTCCGTTCGCGCACCTGGCATTTTAACGGCGGCGCGGAAGGCGATTATTATTTGGAAGATATTGAGGAAGAAGACGCCGGAAATACCGGGGAAGAAAATACGGTGAAAGAAAATACGGCGGAGGAAACCCCCTCAAATCAAGAGGAGGAAACTCCCTCGGATTAACCGAATTAAAATGAAGAACTTAAAATGAAGAATGCATGTGCTTTTTGGTTTTTTACTTTCCTCGCAATAGCGGCAAATGCCGACACCTTCACCTTTAGGGCGGATAAGATGAGCGGCGGGCGGGCTACCGGCAAAGAGGTAACAATACTAACAGGCAACGCGGAGGTCAGGTCAGACAAACTTACGCTAAAGGCGGAGCGCATCGAAATATACGGCAAGGACAATCAACTCGTTCAATGTACGGGGAATGTCTGGGGGCTGGAAGAAGAAAAGGAAATTCTGTTCCGCGCCGACACTATGAACTACGACCGTAAGAGCAAAAAAGCGCGGTTAGAGGGAAATTCATCACTGGAAGATAAAAAGAATGAGGTTGTTGCGCGGGGACGCTTAATAGATTATGATGATAAGGCAGAGATAGCGATACTCCAAATTCAGGTAAGGATTATCAAAAATAATATGATTTGCCGTTCCGATTACGCGCTTTACAGGCGTCCGCAAAAACTCCTCGACCTTTCGGGTTTTCCCGTTGTCTACAAAAAGAATGACGAATTTCACGCAGACCGCATCCGCGTAGACTTAGACACCGACGATGTTACCATGCAAGGTGATGTTACCGGCGCTATAAAGGACTAAAAAATGGGGCTGTTAGAAAAAGCCGCCCGGATAAAGGAAAATTCCGAAACCAAAGCGGACAATCCTGATTTGTGGACATCCGAAGAACGCATAAACCGTGTCGAAGAACATCACGGCGCTTTTTCTTTGCGCATTGCCGGAATAAAAAGCAAACTCAATGAATACCAGGACAGGCGGGCGCAGCGCCGTAAAAATGACCGCCGGCGCATTACACGCTATTCCGCCGGTTTTAGTACGCTTACCATTCAGAATTTACGAAAGAATTTCGGCAAGAAAGAGGTTGTCCGGGGAGTGGGTTTTTCGTTACGGGGCGGCAACATTGCCGGGCTTTTGGGACCAAACGGCGCCGGCAAAACAACAATATTCTACATGATAGTAGGATTTCTAAAACCAACAGCGGGCGAAATAAAATTGAGCGGCGAACTCATTACCGGCGACCCTATGTTCAAAAGGGCGCGTAAGGGCGTTGCCTATCTGCCGCAGGAAGCGTCAATTTTTAGAAAACTCACTGTGGAACAGAATATTTGGGCAATTTTAGAAAGCCGCAGCGATATAACAAAAGCCGAAAAAAAAGAGCACATGGAAAAATTGATTAACGACTTTGGCATAGACCGCATAAGAAATCAGCCCGGCTATACGCTTTCCGGCGGAGAACGCCGGCGCACCGAAATTGCCCGCGCCCTCGCCATAGAACCAAAATTCCTGCTGCTCGATGAGCCGTTTGCCGGCATAGACCCCATTGCCGTTTACGAAATCAAACAAATCATCAAACGCCTGGCATCCGAAGGCATAGGCATACTGATAACCGACCACAATGTACGGGACACACTCGAAATAACCAATGATGCCTTTATCATAAATCAGGGAGTTATAGTAGCCCGCGGTCCCAAAGAACTCATACTGAATAACGAAACCGTCCGCAATGTATACCTTGGCTCGGAATTCAAAATGTAATAATAGCATACGCTCTTGTCTAAGGCATATTTTTAGCGCATACTTACCCTATGGCAAATGCAGCCGCGCAAACAGACGGACGGCAATTTTTGGAACGCCTTGCGGAGGCGGTAGAACGCCGCGAGGCATACCTCGAAAAAACAGAGATACCGGCGCTCAAAGAAGACTTAAAAATCTTCCGTCAGGGGCTTGCCGTAATTTTTTCCTTGCTTGCCGCAAAAGGCTATATTACCGAAGACCCCTACAAAAATGACTTAAAAGTGGACAAAATCGAAGTGCCGGAAAATACGCCGGTGCAGGAGAATAACCGCCGCGACCAAATGGGGCGCAGACTATCTCAACTTGATAACCAATTCGATATGCTCTGTAATTTTTTCCCGCTCAGTACGGCAAGCATCAATCAGGAGACCATCAAACAAATACTGGCGCTGGTAAACTATATCGAATGGAACCGCATTTCCGCCACTTCCGATTCCCCCATGACAGCCGCCGTAGCAGATATGATAAATACGGCGCGAAAGTCCTCTAAGGATGCCGTGTTTGCCGCCAAAATAAACGAAGCCCTCCAATTTTTAGAATGCGGCAGCGAAAAAATTATCCGCCATCTAAAAACCATAAGTGATTTTGGACGCGAGCGCTACAAACTGGAAATCCGTAAAAATATAACCGAGGGAATGTCTCCCAACGAAAAAACACTGAACGCCATTAAAGCAAAATTCGACAGTGTTCTTAAGGGACAGCCTTTCTACAAGGAACTGGCGGAAGAAATCATCAGGGAAGACACTAGCGCGGAGGCAAATGCTTTGCGCTCGGCGCTCTTTGTAAAGTTAAAAGTGGAAGAAGAAAAAGAGAGCGCCCCAAAGAATAAGGTCGCGCTTAAACCGGTGCTTATACAAGGACTTAACGCGCTTGGCGCATCAAGCGCCGCGCTGGACGAAATTATCCGCAAGTTGCAGGAAAACAACGACCTTTTTCAGGCGCGGAAAAAGGGCTTTTTTTATATGATAGCGCATCTTTTTGCGCACATAACAAACAAGGACGGCGCGGGCGCAATGTACTCGTTTGATGTTTTTGACCCCGCCAAGAATGCCGCGCAAAAGATAGAAATCAATTTTAACAGTTTTGTATCGGAAACCGAAAAAAAAAGCCGTATTCTGGCGGCAATGGCGCCAAAAGGTTCCGGGGCGGCAAAAATCGAGTCGATGGACGAAGGGCAACTCGTCCTCTTTCTAAAAAAGAATATGCGTGATGTGCTGAATTTGCACAAAATCCTTACCGGATTGGACGATTACTTCAAAAATAATGCCGTTAAAGATATGCGCTCAAAAATAAAGGGAATTAAGCCGGAATTGTCCGAAATAAAAGCGGCGCACTCTCAGGCAAACAGAAAACTTATTGATTATGGTACAGAAAGAGAAATGTCCGAGCAGTATAAAAAACTCGGCGTTCAAACTGAACTTATATAGCGGAGGTATATGATGAAAAAAAAATTGGTTTATTTTACGCTCGTTTGTTTGCCGTTTTTTGCGGCATTTCCGCAAGACGGTGAATTACGGGACACGCCTTCTACAGATGGCGTTCCTCCCGGCGGCATTGCCGAAACGCGCCCAGCCGCCGCAAATCTGGAGGAATTGACCGTGCTGCTCTCCGGCATGGAACTGGAACTGGACTTTCGCAAATCCTACTTAGCCAGCGAAGCGCAGGTGTACACCGCTCTCTACGAAGGGCTTTTTTCGTACCATCCTTCCTCAATGGAGCCTATTCCCGCCGCCGCTAGTTCGTGGGATTTATCCGAAGATAAAAAGCAGTGGACATTTACGCTGCGCGAAGATGCCCGCTACAACAACGGCGACCCGGTAAAAGCCGCCGACTTCCGCGCCGCGTGGATTTCATCGCTTGAAATGGGCGATGCTTCGCCCTATTCTTCTCTGCTCGACATTATCGAAGGGGCGCGGGATTACAGGCTCGGCATACACAACGACCGCGCCAAAATCGGCATAGAAGCGCCGGATGACCGTACTCTCAAAGTCAAACTCGTATCGCCCGCATCCTTCTTTAGAAGAATACTCTGCCATCATTCATTCTCGCCCATACATCCTTCAATGCTGGCAAAAAAAGACTGGTCAAAAATACCGCTGGTTTCCAACGGACCTTTTGCCATAGCCGAAAATAATTTTAACGCCGAAAAACATTCGGTGGTTTTTGAGCGTAACGAAAATTACTGGGATGTGGAAAATGTGCCGCTCAAGAAAATTACCATAAAGTATCCTGAAGACGGAGACGAGGCGGCGGCGCTCTGGAATTCCGGCGAGGCGCGGTGGATAGCAGGCGAAGTAAATGTCGAGGCGCTTACCGACCGCTCCGGCATAGAAGTAAACCCAATGTTTGCTACCCACTACTACTTTATCCGTTCCGCCCGCAAGCCTTGGAACGACTGGCGGCTGCGCCGCGCCCTCGCTATTTCTATCCCCTGGGAAGAATTACGCAAGGAATATATACTCCCCGCAAAAACGCTGATATTCCCCCTGCCCGGCTACCCCAAAATCGGGGGTATGGACGAAACCAACATAACGGAAGCGCAAAAATTGCTCAAAGATTCGGGACACGCAAAGGGCAAAGGATTGCCGGATTTAATAGTGCGCCTTACTCCGTCTCAGGAGGCGGCGCGGATTGGAGCGCTTATGGCAAAGTCATGGAAGGAAAACCTAGGTATAAAGGTAAAGATTGAGGTGCTGCCCTACGAAAAATACTTTGGCTCCCTGCGCGGGAACGATTATGACATAGCCTCGTCAACATGGATTGGCGATTTTGCCGACCCATACACCTTTCTGCAAATGTGGCGTAAGGACTCCAACCTGAACGATGCCCGCCATAATGACAGCGACTACGAAAAATTGATAGATGATTCGATGAGGCAGGAAGGACGGGAACGCTGGCAGACTCTCGCCAAGGCGGAAGAATTGCTGCTCGACCGCGGCACCGTTTTGCCCATCTACTATAGTTTGGCTGTCAACATTATAGATACAAGCGAAATAGACGGCTGGTTCGGCAATGCGCTCGACATACATCCGTTCAAGTACCTTAGTTTTAAGACCTTCCGCCCGCTCCCCGGCGTGGCGCTTCGTTGATTTTGGGAGTATATTTAACTATCATTCTAATATGAAAACTAAAGCATATAACTTGTTTAACAGTACCTTTCCGGCTTTTTCCATTGCCGTTTTTTTGGTCATTGCTTCTATTATCGCCGCTACCGCCGCATCCTGCGTCTATGTCGATTCCCTCGAAGAGATTAATGCCGAAAATTATTTTTGGGTAGAAATAGACCAAAAAGAGACCCGTACCGCCTATTCAATTATACGGGTTGCCGTTATTGATGGTGAAGGCGCTCAACTTGCCTCGGCAACCGGACCTTTTGAAGGCAAATACAAGATTGTACCGCCCCCAGACTATACGGCGGAAAATCTCAACTTTCTTATAGAATTGAATACCTTATATCCACAGGAACTCAAACTCATATCCAACAAACCTATGGCGCGTGAATATTTAAATTCGCGGTATGTTCGTTTAGAAAAGCCGTTTCCGCAGGCAGGCGAGACCGTTTCTTTAGCCCTTCCGGTATCGGCGCTCCGTGTGGGGCATAGTTTTGGCGGACTTTCCCCATCGGAAATTCCAAATATGCCTGATTTTTTTGACCTTGCGGTTCAGTGGGACGACCCCGGCATCGAGGCGCTGCTAAATTCCGGCTATACCCCCCTCTATGCGGTCGCCCTAGCCAAAGAAAGCGATGGCACCAACGCAAGCCTAAAACTCAATTTTACTAAGTCGCCCCCTGTAAACGAAGACGAAATTATTGGCATAGCATCCCCCGACACCGGCTGGTATATGCTTATATACAAGGATGATTACCACCAGGATGAATATCTGGCGGAGATGGGCTGCCGGTTCTGGGTATTTTTTATGCGCAATAATGACGCAAGCGGACTTAGGGTTTACTATCAGGACGGACAGACGCCCGAAAAAGGCGGCGTTTTAGACCCGCCGTTAAGACCTATGTTTGCGGGCATACCGCTTAATGATGTAGCGGTTCTTACAGTGCTCTCCAAATCCGATAATGAACGCAAAGGCACTCCTTACGAAGACCTAGGCGAGATGTACATACTTACAAACAGAAATTACTACATAGAAAATACTATTGAATGGCATCCTATAGGGCGCGACCCTCTTACCACCACAGGCGCGGGCTATTCGGCGTTTTCCGGCATTTTTGACGGCGCGGGCTATAATGTAGCCTTTTATGGAGGGCTTACAAAAGGCGCGGGTGTTCATAACTATACGGGGCTTTTTGGATTTGCCAATAGCGCAACTTTTCGTAACCTGCGCCTGACCATAGAAGAAGAAGACTTGCAAATTACCGACAATGGGTCAAATAACGCGGCATTTGACGGCGATGATATTGCCACAGGACTTTTAGTAGGTTCCGCGCGGGGTTGTACAATAGAGAATATAAGAGCCACAGGTACCAGACTAAAGGTTACAAGGACAAGCAACGGCGGCAATATTGTCGGCGGCATCATCGGCATTAAGACCGGCGGTCCTGCGTTAAAGGATGTTAATTCTTCTATCCTTACCGTAACCGGTTCCGGGGGCACAGTCGTAGCGGGACCAATTACCGGACGCAGCCTATAACCGCAGCAATGAAAACGCTTCATTTTGATTGTTTTTCCGGTATTTCCGGCGATATGACGCTGGGCGCTCTTGTTGACTTGGGCGTTGACCCCCGCGAACTCCTTGCCGAACTAAAAAAACTCCCTCTTACAGGCTGGCATCTTGATTTTGAACGCGCCGAACGATGCGGAATTTACGGAACGCAAGCGATAGTAAATATAGGGGACAGGGGACAGGGGACAGGTGGTAGTAAACATAACCACAAGCATGGAGAAGGACACGAACACGAACATCATCATGAACATGCGGGGCATACTTCGTGGAAAGAGATAAGGGAACTCATCCAAAATTCGGCGGTGCGTCCGGGGGCTAAAAAAATTGCCTTGCGTATTTTTGAACTTATCGCAAAAGCCGAAGGCGAAGTTCACGGGGTTTCCACCGATGAGGTTTGCTTCCACGAGGTAGGCGCTGTCGATTCCATCATTGATATTGTAGGGGCGGCGGTCTGCCTCGATATACTAGCCCCTGAGCATATAACCTGCTCGTCTGTGGAATTGGGCGGCGGCTTTGTCCATTGCGCCCATGGAATTCTGCCGGTGCCGGCACCCGCCGTACTCAAATTGTGCGCCGGTATGCCGGTTACCACAGGCGGCTTCCCCGCCGAAATGACAACCCCGACAGGCGCGGGAATCCTTGCCGCCTGCGTTGACGAATTTATCCAAACCGCCGCTTTTACACCGGTAAAAACAGCCTACGGCATAGGCAACCGGATTTTTGATAAGCCGAATGCACTCCGTGTTTCGTGGCGGGAAAGCGGCTCAGCAGGGAACTCCGCCCCGGACTGTTGGGATGAAGAAAGCCTTGCCGTGCTGGAAACAAACTTAGACGATATGACAGGCGAAGAACTAGGATTTCTTATGGAAAACCTTTTTGACGCGGGCGCTCTCGATGTTACCTTTACACCCTGCATAATGAAAAAAAACCGCCCCGCCACTTGCGTATCGGCTTTGAGCACTCAGCAAAATTTACACGCGCTAAAAAAATGTATCTTTGAAAAATCGACCGCCCTCGGCATAAAAATTTTTAATATACAGCGAAGCGCGCTCAGACGGCGGACGGAACGCGCCGCGCCGCTTGCCGGCATAGCGGCATCAAAAAAAATAGCATCATTCCCCGGCGGGGAACGCTCAAAAATTGAATACGAGGATGCCGCCCGCCTTGCCCGCGAAAAACAAATTTCGTTACGAGAAGCGCGGGCGGTTCTGGATGGCGGCTTTTTGGCGCGGCTTGACGGAAACCCCCAATGCGCCGGACACCCGGAAGTCAATGTATGAAAAATGCCTACCCGCAAAATTCAATTCAATCTGTGCTGGAAAAAATAAAGAACGGCGCATTATCCATTGCGGAAGGAGAGGCGGAAATATCGGCATTGTACACGGGCGATTTGGGCTTTGCCGCAATAGACCTACGCCGCCATGAACGCACGGGCTTCCCAGAAGTGATTTTTTGCGCCGGCAAAACCGACGAACAGGCGGCGGCTATCATCCGTGAAATGTACCAAAAAGGTATACCCGTACTCGGCACTAAGGCGCGTCCTTCCCTTGCCGAACGCTTGACCGGCTCAGGGATTCCCGCCGTCTACGATATAGACGCCAAAACACTAACGCTGGGCAAAAGTACGGCGGAAGGGCGCGGACTTGTAGTGGTCGCCGCCGCCGGCACATCCGACCTTGGCGCGGCAAAAGAAGCGGCGGTAACGGCGGAATTTTTTGGCAGCAATACAAAACTCATTACAGATATAGGCGTTGCCGGCATACACCGGCTCTTTGGCAAACTCGACGAAATACGGCGGGCGCGGGCTATAGTCGCCGTTGCCGGCATGGAAGGCGCGCTCGCGGGTGTGCTTGCCGGATTAGTCTCCGTGCCGGTCATCGCGCTGCCCACAAGCGTGGGTTATGGCGCATCCTTCGGCGGACTTTCCGCCCTACTCGGTATGCTCACATCCTGCGCCCCCGGCGTATCGGTCGTAAATATCGACAACGGCTTTGGCGCAGGTTATCAGGCAAACCTCATCAATCAAGGATGTTTTAAGCAGGCTGCCGGGCAATAAGATACCTTCCAACTCAGTCCGTATTCCGGTAGAATTCCAGTAACACCAATGGCTTTTATCAAAAATTTATTCGACAAGAATTTTCTGGAGTATGCCTCCTATGTTATCCGCGACCGCGCCATTCCCGACCTCGAAGACGGGCTAAAACCCGTACAGCGGCGCATACTTCATTCATTATTTGAAATGGATGACGGCAAGTTCCACAAGGTAGCAAATGTTGTCGGGCATTGCATGAAGTACCATCCGCACGGCGATGCCTCGATAGGAGACGCGCTTGTCGTCCTTGCTAACAAAGAATACTTTATCGAAAGACAGGGAAACTTCGGCAACCTTTTTACAGGAGACGGCGCGTCCGCGCCGCGCTATATCGAATGTAGAATAACGCCTCTGGCAAAAGATATTTTTTACAACCCCAAACTAACCGAATATGCCCCCTCCTACGATGGGCGTAACAAGGAACCGGTGCTGTTCCCCGCGAAAATTCCGGCGGTGTTAGTAATGGGCGCTGAGGGCATAGCCGTTGGTATGTCTACAAAAATTCTGCCGCATAACATTATCGAAGTACTGGAAGCGGAGAAGGCTGCGCTTACCGGCAAGAAGTTTGCGCTCTACCCGGACTTTCCCACAGGCGGGCTTATGGATGTGTCCGCATACAATGACGGCAACGGCAAGATTGTAACGCGGGCTAAATTCGATACAAGCGACCCAAAACGTATTGTAATACGGGAACTTCCCTTTGGCTCGACAACGGAGAGCGTAATTGCCAGCATAGAAACCGCGGTAAAGGCGGGGCGGCTTAAAATTCAGTCGATAAATGATTACACGGCGGAGAATGTAGAAATAGAAATTAAACTTGCGCGCGGCGTATATTCCGAAGAAACTGTAGATGCGCTCTATGCGTGGACGGAATGTGAGCAGTCAATTTCTGTAAATCTTCTTGTAATAAAAGATAATTACCCGGAAATAATGACGGTTACCGCCATCATCAAATATCACGCAAAACAACTATCTTCCATTCTTACTAAAGAACTCGAACTTGAAAAGAAAACACTGCTCGAAAAAATTCATTTGCGTACTCTTGAACGCATATTTATTGAAGAACGCATATACAAAGGCATCGAAACTCAGAAGACGGCAGAATCGGTACAAAATGCCGTAATTAAAGGGTTTACACCGTTTGCAAAGGAGATAGGCGCGCGCGGAATTTCGGATGATGATGTTGAATACCTGTTAAAAATTCCGATACGCCGTATATCACTTTATGATATAAACCGCGCCCGCGCCGAAATGGAAGAAATAAAGGCGCGTATCAAACAAATTAACGCGCACTTAAAAGACATTACAGGCTATTCGTTGTCATTTTTAGACGGCATCATCGCCAAAATAAAGGCAAACCCGGAAGCAGGCGGCGGCGGCATCCGCCGGACAAAAATGGGCGCGTTTGAAAAAATTAACATAAAAGAAGTTGCCCGTCAGGATATTGAACTAAAATACGATAAGGCAACAGGCTATTTGGGAACGGCTGTTTCCGGCGAGGTTGTGTGCGCTATGTCTCAGTTTGACCGCGTTCTTATTGTCCGTAAAAATGGTACATGGATTGTAAAAGATGTACACGAAAAAGAATTTGCCGGAGAGAATGCCTGGTATATAGGTATTGCCGATAAAGAAACACTTGCAAAAAAAGTGTTTACGGTAATTTACAAGGACGCAAAATCCGGCTGCGGGTGTATTAAGCGGTGCGTCATCGAAGGCTGGATAATGAACAAGGAATATACGCTTGCCCCCGAAGGCGCTGATGTCCTCTTAATTGATACACGCGATAAATTCGAGTTTACATTGAAGTATATCCCCAAACCCCGCATAAAAGTACTGGAAGAAACATTCAAAGCCGGCAGTTATACGGTAAAAGGCATAAAAGCCGCCGGCGTACGCCTTTCCAATAAAGAAGTAAAAAGCGCGGCAGGAAAGTAGAAACTTCCTGCCATTCGGTATAATCAAAACTGCCGGTCTTTATGTAACAGTATCGGAATTGTTGAGCCGCTTGTTGATGCCCTGTTAATTTTTCTTCAATACTCTCCCATTACACGCGGATAATTTCCCGTCCGCCGCCTGTTACACACTCGCCGCCTTGCGGAGTAACTATGTATGTATCTTCCACGCCGGCCATGCCAATGCCCGCAATGCCGCATTTGGGTTCGAGCGCCAGAACCATATTTGCTTCCAGCGGAGCGTCAAAACCTTTGGCAAGGACGGGGAAATCGTCAATGTTGAGCCCTACGCCGTGTCCTAAAAATTTAACGATATGCCGGGAATCTACACCCATAAAACATTGCAGAGCGCGGGCTTGCGGAAGGGCAAGCGCCTCTTCATATATTTTTGAGGGAATTTCACCCGGTTTTAGGCGGGACGCTGCATACTGCTCAATTTCCATACAGAGTTTATGTGCGCGTAAAAATTCTTCCGGCGGCTCGCCGCCAAAAACATAAACCTGAGTTTTGTCCGTGTGATAACCCTCTATGCCAAACGGCGTATCGACAAAAACAATGTCCCCTTTTTTGAGTTTAGTTTTTGTACAAGCGGATAACGGCACGGCAGGTCCATAACCTTTGGTGCCGCCCGGTCCGTCGAAGCGCGTAGGGTAAATAGAGTTTGTGCCAAAGCCGATTTGCCCCACACTGATTTCCGTTTGAACGCCGTGAAAGCGCGTAAGCCCCTGATACCCCAACGCATATAATTCGCGGCAAAGTTCCCCCATGAATTCCGCTTCCGTTATGCCTTCACGGAGCAGAGCGGGAACGCGCTCTTCCAGAAGAATGCGGTGCAATTCGCCGCAGCGCCGCGTCCAGTAAAGTTCATACTCAGACTTTACACCCCGTACATTCCTGATAACACCGTCAAGATAGCCGATTTTAGATATGCTGAAGTACTTTTTTAGCCGTTCCATGGCGGCAATGCTCATCGTGTCCGCCTCGATATACAAGTTGCCAAGCGGGGCAGACTCCTTGCCGGAGGAAAGATGCGCGGCTATGTCGCGGTAACTTGCTATCGGCAAAAGTTCTTCCGGCGGCAGAGGAGACTCCATTTTGGCTCTGTCCGCGCTGCGCCGGACGGCATAAAGGCATCTTCCATCTTTGAACAGGAAACAGAGAGCATCCTGAATAGTGCCTGCAAAATAGTACTGATTTGCCGTGTCGCAAAAGAGCGCGGCATCCCATTGCGGAAAGGCGCGGTTCATAGCCTCGATGAATTTGCCCCTTCTTGTTTGTAATTCTTTTAGTTCAAGTTTCATAATTTTCTCCTATATGTGAGTATCGACTTTGCGCCGGCGCGGCATTGCCCTACCCTCTTTTCCAAATGCCGCTTTTTCCGCCGGATTTTTCTTCAAGTTGAATTTCCGAAAGCGTCATTGCGCGGTCTACGGCTTTGCACATATCGTAAACTGTAAGCAAGGCAACAGTAACGCCGGTAAGCGCTTCCATTTCCGCGCCGGTTTTGCCGGTTGTTTTGACGCGGCAGAACGCTTTGACGGCAGCCGTGCCTGCTTTAGCGCCGTTTCCGCCGTCTTGCAATTCAAAATCTATGGAACATTTATCGAGGGCTAGAGTATGGCAGAGCGGGATAAGGCTGGAAGTTTTTTTTGCCGCCATAATGCCGGCAATACGAGCAGCGCCCAGCACATCGCCTTTTGCCGCCGTCCCCGATTTTATGAGGGCAAGCGTTTCGGTTTTTAGCGAGATAAACCCGCTTGCGCAGGCTTCACGCACGGTTATATCCTTTGCGGAAACATCGACCATAACGGCATTTCCGGCGGCATCAAAATGATTAAAAGCGTTCACCGGTTATCAGTCTAACATTATGGCTGGATGTCCGCAAGTGAAGCGTCCATTACCAAATTCCCGGTTCGGAAATAGGCTTAGTTACTATTACATCTTCGCCTGACGGCTCGATGACAAAAAAGCCTTTTGATAACGCATATTGTTTGTTGCTTTTGTCGGTTATTGTGGCGGCGATAGCGCCGAGAAATTTACGGTTATCGCCGCGTTCATCGGCATATTGGCGTACTTTGTCCATACGCGCCAGATGCTCATCTATGTCATCCCGGCGGAGAGTAGTTTTTACTTCCACTACCATAGCCTGCTCGCCATTTTCCAGAAGACCGTCTATTTGCGCGTAGATACTGCCTTCGGCTGCCCATTTTACGGTGGTTACCCTGTCGAATGTAAAGCCGAATTGTTTGAACTTATCGGGCAACCCCGGCGTCATGATGTGCTCAACAAGAGAACCCAGCGTATTGCTTATGCCGCTGATATGCCGTTGAGTCTCCTTTATTGCCTTTTGATTTTCTTTTATTGCCTTTCGAATCTCTTTCATGTCTTCCTCGCGCTCCTCGCGAGCTTTCCGTTGGGCTTCCTCGCGCTCCTCACGCGCCTTCCGTTGGGCTTCTTGATTTTCTTTTATTGCTTTTCGAATTTCTTTCATGTCTTCCTCACCCTCCTTGCGCGCCTTTTGAGTCTCTTTCATGGCTTCTTGAGTCTCTTTTATTGCCATTCGAATTTCTTTCATGGCATCCTCACCCTCCTTGCGCGCCTTTTGAGTCTCTTTCATGTCTTCCTCGCGCTCCTCGCGAGCTTTCCGTTGGGCTTCCTCACCCTCCTTTATTGCCTTTTGAGTCTCTTTCATGGCTTCTTGAGTCTCTTTTATTGCCATTTGCGTCCCTTTCATGGCTTCTTGAGTCTCTTTCATAGCTTCCTGAGTCTCTTTCATGGCTTCCTGAGTCTCTTTCATTGCCATTCGAGTCTCTTTCATGGCTTCCTGAGTCTCTTTTATTGCCTCTGCTGCTTCCCGCTGGGCTTTTTCGAGTTCCTCATGAGCCTTGCCTATTCTGTCAATGGTTGCCCATACATCGTCCAGCGTTACCTTCTTTGCCGGTCTGCGAACGGATTTGACGGTTTTGATAGGCTTCTTTGCCTTCATTTTAGTTGCAGGCATATCTTCCTCCATTGTTATTTGTAGTATAACAGATTTCTTTAGTTTACCAAGGATGGCAATTTCACGACGGGTACTTGACTTTTTTTTACAGTTGGCTTTATACTATAGTAACGCCCCTTTATAAGGGTCAACACCAATAATTATAGATAGCGGTCTCCAACAATTTTTCGAGTGGAGCGGTATTCCGTAATTCGCGTTTCATGTTTGCCCAGTCTTTTTCT
>JAIROZ010000076.1 GCA_031257255.1 Spirochaetaceae bacterium
AAGCGTTATCGGCAGTATCGCCTGGCCCCTCTGCGCCCTTGCCGTGGCGCTGCTGTTCAGGAAACCTGTCGGCGCGCTGCTCGGCGCGGTGGCAAAAATCAGGATAGGCGGCTTTGAACTGGAAACCCGCCTCAACGACATCTTTGATACCCTCGCCGGAAACTCCGGCCTCAAAACGCCCCAGATTTCCGCTTCCCCCCTTGCCGCCGAACTGGAACAACTCGCCGCGCTCAACCCCGCCGCCGCCATTCCCTACGCCTATTCCAAAATCGAACTGGCAATAAAGGAAAAAATGCGGCTCATCGACCCCGCCGTCAACCTGTTTCTGGTGAACAACCTGCCCCGCCACCTGTTCAAACTCAACAAAATCGGCATGCCCGTCTTTGAAACCCTGAACAAATTGCGCCAGATTCGGAACGACACCGCCCATTCCGGCGGCGACCCCAGCCCGGCAGCCGCCAGCGCCTATTGCCGCAACGCCGTCCTCCTCGTGAACATCATCAACGCCATAGAAACATAGACGGCGCGGCAGCACGCCGCCCCCAACGCCTGTCGCAAGGCACGGGGGCGGTTTTAGTGAACAGTGGACAGATTTTTGTCCGGTATTGCAGTTTTATTGGGTAGTGGGTAGTGTTTTGTCCGATATATCACTTCTAACGGCGCTATCTGTGTTAGGCAAGATATACCGTCCCGAACAACCGATAACCGGAAACCGGCAACCGTTCACTACCCACTCAAAACACCGACAACCAAAACAAGCCCGAACCCCGCTATCACCACCGCCACAGTCCCCCCGTCCCAGTGAGTGGCTGGTGGCGAGTACTTAAACTTGATACACAGGGCTGTCGGCACGAGGATAGCGTCCGCTGGGCGAGAGCGTGTGCGGGCGTGAGCGACTTTGCAGCCGTAGATAAAGTAACTGTATGCCATCGGCATCAAGCTGCAACTTAGCGAACGCACGCACACGCTCTCGCCCAATGTACATAGCCCTCGTGCCGTCAGCCCCGCCTCCGTCCTTGCCGGTTTCGTCAAAGATATAACGGTCGGTGTGCTGTCTAATGTCATAAGCCGGCAATTTGCCGTCAGGGGGTAAGCCTTCCGCTTCAATGTCCGCCTGAATAATATCAAAACAACAACCATCATCCAATTAGAGAATTGAAAATCTCACATCGTTGATATTGGAGTTATTAACATAAAATCGACAAAGCGTTTGCCAAGCATTACGGCTTTATCGGGGAAGAACTGGATTTTATCATCAACTATGATATAAAATATAGGATGGGCGGCGGTTTGGAGAGGGAGGATTGAATAATGCGAGAAATAAAAAAAAACGAAAACATTGTTGAGACGCTGCCTATTGACGAAAAGGCGGCGCGGACGGAGGAACTTCATTTTTATTACTCGCGGGAAAGACGGCTTGCCAAAGCGCCGCCCGAAGTGCGAGCCCTTTACGAGCAGCAGCCGAGGCATCGTTTTGGGCTGTTCCGGTCGCTTACAGACAGCAAGCCCAAGGCGCTGCTTTTTACCACTATTGTAGTAATGTGCCTTATGATTCTGTTTATGACATATCTTATGCCGGAAAGTAGGCAGAAGACGCTTGGAAATGCCGCGCTCGAAATAAGCGCTCTGCGGTACGGGGGCGCTACATTCATCGTTATTAAGAAAACTATCATTCCAAAAAACAAAGCGCCTGTTTATGCCGGCATTGTGGATATTTCTGTTTACCCGGAAAATGAGGACGTGGAGCGGACGGCAAAGCGGCAAATTGTTTTTACAGGCGAGGACACAGAGGAATTCCGGTTTTCTGTACCTTTTGAGAGCGCCGCGCTCAAAGTGTTTGCGCAGGCGGGGGCGGACAGCGCAAGTTGGAAAGTAAAAACGCAATGAAGGTTATCAAGGCAAAGGTATTGGGGTACTGTATGGGGGTGCGCCGCGCTGTGGAAATGGCGCTTAAAGTGCGTACAGGCGCGGAAGGGGCTGTTTACACTTACGGACCGCTTATTCATAACAGGATTGTGCTTGACGACCTTGAGCGGCGCGGGATTTTTGTTTTAGACGAAGGCGGCGGGATTGACGCGGGGGCAAAAGTCATTATCCGGGCGCATGGGGTAGCGCCGCAAAAAGAGGCGGAATTGAAGGCGCAAGGCGCGGAGATTTTTGACGCTACCTGTCCCAAAGTAAAGAAAAATCAACTAACAGCGCGGGAACTCTCCGCGTCAGGCTGGACGGTGTTTCTGGCGGGCGAAAAGAACCATGGCGAGATTGCCGGTATTCTTGGGTACGCGCCGTTTTGCATTGTTGTGGAAAACGCCGGCGATGCGGAAGAGGCGGCGCGTTCACTTTTTTCGATGCAAACAAAGAATAATGCCTCATTTAGGACGGCGCTTCTGGGGCAGACGACGATGAGTGCCGGAGAGTACCGGAACATAGCCGCCGTTATTGGACATTACTTTCCAGATGTACGAGTTGAAGACACAGTTTGCGCCGCAACACAGGCGCGTCAGGATGCGCTTACAGAACTTTGCGCCGGAGTTGATGCAATTTTGGTTGCGGGCGACAGCCGCTCTGCAAATACGCGCCGTCTTTTATCAATGGCGCGCGAACTCCGTCCGGCTTGGCTTGTAGAGGATGCGGCATCCATTCCGCCGGAAATTTTTACTTATGGTGTTGTAGGCATATCCGCCGGCGCATCCGCCCCCGATATTCTGATAGACGACCTTGAGAAGGCGCTTGGCGTAGTTTGAAAACCTTTTCTGTGGTACAGCGACAGTGAATCCGGCGGTTCCGAGGCGCAAAGAGAAAGATGAAAAGAGCCAAAATCGCGGGAGAAGAACCAAAATCCGTCCAACGCAAATGTTTCGGCTTTCGCGTAAGCGGAAAAATCCATATTAGAACTGAAGCCGCCTGCAAACCCTGTGCCAATGCGTTTTAGGTACGCTTCTTTTAGCGTCCAGAATTTTGTGTAATGGTCGCGTTTGTCCGCCTCACCTTCGGTCAGAATTTTGCGTACGGCGCGGGCGCGGCTTTCGGTTAAGCGGTCTTCCACATCGATGCCTGTTTCTATGCCTTCGGAAGAGATGGCGGCGCACACGGCGTTCTTTGAGTGGGAAATATTGAATTTTATGAACGCGAAATCTTTTATTACTGAATTTTTGAGTTGGTGTTTTTCCACGGCATCTACTAAGTACGGTTTGCCTTGCGCGGAATAAGCGAAAAGCGGCTCAAAGCCTAGAGCATTCCGTAATATATGATAGGCAATGGCGCGGGACAAACGGACATTTCTACGCTTGTATTGAAGCACATATTTTTTGCGGAAAAGCGGCAGACTTTCTACAAGGTATTCCATTTCCCTATCGCTTGCAATAGCGTAATCTTCAATAACAACAATTACCATTATCCGGTCTTTCCCCTAGTCGCCCAACTCCGTGTACGCTTTGTACTCGGCTAGAACCTCGGCATTGGCGGGACGGTCGAGGAGGCTTACCACAACACAGACGGCAAAACAGGCGACAAAACCGGGGACAATTTCGTACAGGTTGAAGATGCCGCCGGAAAGTTGCTTCCAGACAATGACGGTAACGCCGCCGCAGATAAGCCCGGCAAGCGCTCCGTTGCGGGTAGCGCCCTTCCAGAAAAGGGAGAGCAGGACAAGAGGTCCAAATGTCGCGCCGAAGCCTGCCCATGCGTAACTGACAAGCCCGAAAATCGAACTGGACGGGTCGCGGGCGATGAACGCGGCAACAAGGGCAACGGCAAACACGGTAACGCGGCTCATAAGCAACTGTTGTTTTTCGCTTGCGTCTTTGTTAAGGAACGCGCTGTAAATATCGCGGGAAAAGGCGCTTGCTGCCACGAGCAACTGCGAATCGGCGGTACTCATCGCGGCGGCAAGTATCGCGCAAAGGAAGATGCCGGTAATGAACGCCGGAAACATCTTCATTATCGTTTGAATAAACACCTGTTCCTGAGCGCCGGTTGCCGAAAGGTCGAGCGGCAGCAGGTAGACGCGCCCGAAAGCGCCCACAAGGAGCGCCCCGGCAAACGCGATAATCACCCAAACCATCGCTATACGGCGCGAAACCGCCGCCTCGTGGTTGGAGCGCAGCCCCATAAACCGCACGAGGATATGCGGCATCCCGAAGTAACCCAGCCCCCACGCAAGCGCCGACACAATATCCATCGTGCCGAAGGAGCCGCCGGTGCTGTTGGCAAAGGGATTGAGGAATTCCGCGCCAAAAGCGTTCACTTTAGCAAGCGCCGCCTGAGGACCGCCGAGCGCAACGCAGCCCACTGCCGAGGTAACAATCATAGCAATGAACATCAGCGTTCCCTGAATAAAGTCGGTCGAACAGACGGCAAGGTAGCCGCCGAGTATCGTGTAGGCAAGGATTACCGCTATGCCGAGCGTGAGCGCCCCCAGATACGGGATGCCGAACACCGAATTGAACAATTTAGCGCAGGCGACAAAGCCGGATGCCGTGTATATGGTAAAGAAAATGATGATGAAAACAACGGACACAAGCGAAATCAGGCGGGATTTGTCTTTGAAACGGTTGGTAAAGAATTCCGGGATAGTTATCGAATTGCCGGCGTGTATTGTGTACTTGCGGAGGCGTTTTGCGACAAAAAGCCAGTTAAGGTAGGTGCC
>JAIROZ010000087.1 GCA_031257255.1 Spirochaetaceae bacterium
CTCCCGTCCATGTCCAGCAGCGGCAGCAGCGACTGGGGCGTTTCCGCCCCGCGCTTCTTAGAGGCTGACTCCTCCGGCGCGTTGCCATCGCTAAAATACAATGCCGTCAGCGCCGGATGGCTCTCCTGCGGCTTTACCGGCGCGGGATTGTTTACTTCAGTCTTACATCCGGTAAATGCGCATGCGCATAAAAGCGCTGTCCCTAGCGCATAAAATAAACCTGTTCTTGTCTTCATAGACTTTATCCTTTCTTTAACAGCACCCCCTACGGCGTACGAAAGAAGCGTACAATAACTACGCCGGAATGACCCGCAATGCCCGAAGAAGCAGTATTTTTAGAACCATCTCCAGGAATAAGAATAAGCCCATTTAAAGAAAGCGCCGGGCTTAGCGTAAGTTCGCTGCCTGCCGCCGCGTTGAACACACCGGGCGTCTCCAAATCCGCATCGCTAACCGCTATCCATCCGGGCGCGGGGACTACATGGGAAATATGACGCGCTACCATAGTTAAAATATGATAAATATCATTGTTTAAGTCAATGGACTTGTTCGGTTTACCGAATAAGTCTCCGCAAAATGCGGCATATTTTGCCGATAAATTTAGAACAGACTCTTAGCCCTATGGCGCTCTATCTCACGGGGCGGACCGTTTTTATCCGCATACTCTTGTCTACTCTCGCGGGACTTATGCTCCTCTATGCCGTTATCGCGGCGGACAAAACATACCTTAGCGCCGCTTACTACGATGCCCTTGTCCGTATGCGCCAGGAACAAACACCGCGCCCGGAACTCGTACTCATAGACTCCGGGAGCGCGTCCGGCAATCAGGACGGCTTTAGCGGAGTGGTAGACGGAGCGCTTGCCCGTTCGGTAGTTGACGCATTGCTGGAGTTTGACGCCAAGGCGCTTGTCATTCAGACGCCGGTTTTGCGCCTGTCTGAGCCGGGCGGACCGGATGCCGGCGAAGTTTTAGCCGGGTTTGACCGTGAATTCGGCATTATCACGGATAACATACAGAATTTATTTGACGGAATACGGATAGGCTCCATAGAACCTGCCGAAGCAAGCCGCTTTGTTGGAGAAACTATAGTCCTGACACAGAACGGCAAAGAACGCCTAATAAGCATTGCGCTTAGCGGCGGCTCGGAAGCCGGTCAGTTTGAAAAATCTCAGGCGGCATTTGCCAACCTCTGGGCGGCTGACGATGTAAAAGTACGCCTTGCCGCCGGCAAAATTGCGCCGAGTGGCGGCAAACCCGTAACCTATAGCCGCGCCCTCCCGGATGCGGACGGCATAGTCAGACGCGCGCTTCCTCTACAGAAGGCAAAAGCCGAAAATGCCCCCCCGGCGGAACATATTGTTGTGTCGGCATTAAAACAGCAACTAGGGGGCGAACCTCAAGTTGTCAAAACCAAATACGGGGATGCTCTCATTTTTGGGGCTCAGGAAAAAGAAATGTACATTGACGGGCAAGGGGCGCTTCTTTTTGACCGTCCGGCGGCAAAACATTGGGAGGCGGCAATTCCAATAAGGCTTTTTATCGACTATGCCGAGGCGGACAAAACGCTCTACAAACTCCTGTCGGAGGCTGTAAGTATGGCGCAATCCGCCAAAATGGAGCCGTCCTTCTACCCGCCCTTCATATATGAGCGCAATAAATTACTCTTTGAGGCGATAACAGACGAAGAAAACGAGGCGGCGCCGGATTTGGCGCGGGCGGCATGGCAGGACGGGCGGGCGGCATACTTTGCCGCATGCGATAATTTTTTCAGCGGCGGCACCGAACAGACTATCGCTCTTTCGTTTGATGAACTGATAGAGAACGAAAATCTGAGCGAAGAAGGAAATGAGCGCATTAGGACTATGCGCGACCGCGAACTGGAAAAATTTTACATTGCCCGCGACATTTATTCGTCTCTTAGCAAATTGCGCGGGGAACTTGAAAAACGTCTTGACGGCGCTTTCTGTGTTATGGGAGAGCGGCACGGCGAGACCGAATCTTTTTCGGATGCCGAAGCAGACCTGCTCCTCGCCGATGCCCTCATTTCTGGGCATGCCATAAAACCAGTCCCGCCGGAAATAACAAAAATCATCGCGGCGGCTGCGCTTATCCTGCTTGTTTTGCTATCCTGCGCCCTTGCACCGCTTGCGTCATTTTTGTGGTGCGTCATTTCTTCCGCGCTGGTACTTTGGGCGGCATCCTATTTCTTTGTGCGGACAGGCTGGTGGCTTGACCCGCTTGTCCCCGCGCTTGCCGCGGCAGCGTCTGTTTTTACATCGGCATTTATAGCGCTTTTGGCGCGGCTCGGCATAGGCTCACGCCAAACGCGGCATCAAATATTGGAAGAATTCCTGCCGGAAACACGGCTAAAAACCTTTAGCATAGATGCGGCAAACACGGATGTGCGGACTTATATGGCGCTGGCGGCGGTGCGTCTTGCCGATTATGATGATTTTGAAATGCGCCGGAGCCCGGAAACTTCGTACAAGTTGCGCCGGCAATTCCTAAACGAAGCCCGCGCCTTATTTTTTACGGCAGACGCGGTTTTGGCAGGCGTAGAAAGCGGACTTTTGCTCTTTGCCTTCGGCGCTGCTCCCCGGCAGCCGGCGGATAAAAATATACTCCCCAAACCGGCAAACGCCGCCGCCGCCTTCCTCCTCGACATTGACTTTTCCAAACTAAAAACCGCCCCCTGGTACATAGGGCTGGATGCCGGCGACTGCGTATTACGATTGGATGCCGTTTCCGGCTATATGGCGCTGGGTCAGGCGGCAGCCCGCGCCAGAAGCCTCTCTTTACAGGCAAAAAGACGCGGCATTTCAATGCTCGTCTCTAAAAATGCGGGTGAACATCTGGATACCGCTCTCCTTAAAAAACCGGCAGGCGCGGACACCTACGGCGAAGAAGAATACTTTGAACTGCGCCGGAATTAACGGCGAAATTTATCCATAAAATTGATGAGCGTTTTAACGCCGTCCAAAGGCATAGCGTTGTAAATGCTTGCGCGTAATCCGCCGGCAAGCCTATGTCCCGCAAGATTTACAAGCCCTTCATTTTCCGCCTCCGCAATAAAGCGTTTTTCCAGTTGTCCGCGTTTTTCGCCGTCATCCTCGCGGACGGCAAAGCGTACATTCATAAGACTGCGGCTTTCTTTTTGCACGGGCGCTATGTAAAATGGCGAGTTATCAATGTAATCGTAAAGCATAGCCGCTTTTTCTATGTTGCGTTTGCGCATCTCCGCAACGCCGCCTTGTTCAAGCAGCCATTCAAGCACAAGTCCTATAACATAAATGCAGTAACAGGGCGGCGTGTTAAATAGGGATTTTTCTTTTATGTGGGTGTCATAACGAAGCATTTCCGGCGTCCACGAAGGCGCTTTGCCCGCGAGTTCTTTTTTTATGATGACGATAGTACATCCCGCCGGTCCCAGATTTTTCTGAGCGCCCGCAAAGAGCAGTCCAAAACGCGAAACATCAAGCGGCGCGGAAAGTATGCAACTGGAAATATCTGCAACAAGCGGAACAGCCCCAGTTTCCGGCGGCGACTGCCATGCGCTGCCCATTATCGTATTGTTGTAACATATTGCGTAAAAGGCATCATCGGAATTGGGCGGCGGCGCTGCCGGTATAAAGGTATAGCCTTGTGCTTTGGAACTAGCGGCGCAGCGCATATTCACATACTTTGCCGCCTCGCCGCCCATTTTTGCCGCCCAAATACCGGTATCAATGTAGGCGGCATTCTTACGCTCGGCGCCAGCCTCCACTCCCGCAAGATTGATAGGAACCATCGAAAACTGCGTCCACGCCCCGCCCTGCAAAAACAGCACCGCGTATTCATCGCTTATATTCATAAGTTTGCGGAGATTTGCTTCCGCATTTTCGATGATAGGCAAAAAATTGGCTGAACGGTGGCTCATCTCCATAGCGGACTGCCCCGTGCCGTTTACATTAAGCATTTCGGCGGCGGCTCTTTTTAGCACAGCCTCCGGCAGCATCGAAGGTCCCGCCGAAAAATTATATACACGCTTCATTGATGTTAGCCTACCGCGCAAAAGGCGGCAGGTCAATGAGGCTGCCGCTGCCGAAATTCCGATAAATTTGTATACTGATATATAATGAAACGCTTTGCGGGGGTTTTTGGGGCAATTTTTCTTGTGTCCGGCGCGCTTTTTGCAGCCGATTGGGACGAAAGCGGCTACGGCAGCCTTTCGGACTACCTGCTCGGCATTTACGGCATAGATAACAACGCCGGACTTACCGCGTTTCCCATACTCAATGTGCCCATAGGCGGACGGTACGCCGCCGTTAGCGGCGCATTTTCCGCCGTTTCCAGTGATTTAACCTGTCTGGAAAGCAACCCCGCCGGCACCGCAACGCTTGAACAAACCGGTCTCGCTTTTTTTCATAATAACTGGATTGCCGACACCAAAGTTGAAGGCGCGGCGTTTGCCATCCGTTTTGGCAACCTTGGGCTGGGGGCGGCGGGCAAGTGGCTTTGGACGCCTTTTGCCGAGTACGATGATTTCGGCAAAAATCTTTCTAAGGGTTACTATTCGGAAGCAGCCGGCACCCTGAATGTTTCGTATAATTTTTTTAAGGGTTACTATTTTGAGGGAATTTCCGTAGGGCTGAATCTGAAAGGGGCGCTTCGTTCTGTGCCGGACTATGCGGGGAGTCAGTCCGAAAGCGCGGCGGCAGGTTCGGGCAAGGAACAGAGCGCCTTTGCGATAATGGCGGATTTGGGCTTTCTAACGCGGATAAACCTGTTTAAGCCGTACATTTCTAACGAAAAAAACACATCCTTTGCGCTGGTCTTCCGCAATTATGGCGGCGATGTGGGAGCGGGCGACCCGCTTCCGGCGGCGCTCGCTGCCGCCGTCTCGTACAAACCCTCACGGGCGCTCACTCTATCCTTCGATGCCGCCATCCCTATCTATATAGAGAATTTTACCCATGTTGACACCTCGCTTTCCGAAAAACCTTACTTTTCGTTTGGCGTGTCCGGCGCTATCACATCATTTTTGCAAGTAAGCGGAGGTTTTACGATTAAGAGCGGCGGAATACGGGCGGTTGTAGGCGCGGAGACCAAAATTGATAGTATGAGTTTCTATCTTAACTATACGCTCGACCTTGTAACTCAACTACAGCCGCTTAACCGGGTAACCATAGGCGTCCGTTTTGATATGGGCGATATGGGGCGCGCCGCAAAACGCGCCGCCTGCGAAAAAGCCTACCTCGACGGGGTAACGGCATATAACGAAGGGCGCGATGACGACGCCCGCGCCAACTGGCAAGAAGCCCTCAGGATAGATGCCAAATTCCAGCCGGCAACCGAAGCATTGTTTGTCCTCGAAAATTTTGAAAAATTAGAAAACCGTATTTTGGGCATGCTGGAATAGCAGCCTCCCCCCCCCTTGCAACTTTTTTTTATGTCCATTATGTTTCTATTTATAGTAACGCTTCTTTATATAGAAACGTTGCTAGGGGATTGAGAGCGCGGCGCGTCCTCAGTCTCTGGAAATAGAAATGGTTTACTTTAGTAAATCATTTCTATTCGCCTGCGGTGGGCGCATCGCAAAAATTTATTACAGGAGGTTTTTTTATGAAAAACAAAATTCCTACGCGAATCTACTTGAACGAGGATGAGATGCCTAAGTTCTGGTACAATCTAAGGGCGGATATGAAAAATAAGCCCGACCCAATTCTCCATCCGGGAACGCTAAAGCCGGTTGTTCCCGCCGACATGGAGCCTATCTTCTGCAAGGAGTCGGTCAGGCAGGAGTTGGACGAAACCACGCGCTTTATCCCCATTCCCGAAGGAATACAGGACTTTTACCGCGCATTCCGCCCCTCACCCCTCATCCGCGCCTACTACCTCGAAAAGGTACTCGGCACTCCGGCGGAAATCTACTACAAGTTCGAAGGCACCAATACATCGGGCAGCCACAAACTGAATTCCGCCGGACCTCAAACTTTCTTTGCCAAAGAAGAAGGACTTACAAGCCTCGCCACGGAAACCGGCGCGGGGCAATGGGGTACAGCAATGGCTATGGCATGCGGCTTCTACGGACTCGACCTTACCGTGTACATGGTCAAAGTGAGTTCGGAACAAAAGCCTTACCGCAAAGCCGTTATGGAAACCTACGGCGCAAAGGTCATTCCCTCCCCGTCCAACACAACGGACTCCGGACGGAAAATCCTTGAGGGCGACCCAAACACGGGCGGCTCGCTAGGCTGCGCCATATCCGAGGCGATAGAAACAGCCGCCAAAACAAAAGGCTGCCGTTATGTGCTTGGCAGCGTCCTTAACCATGTCTTGCTCCACCAAACGGTGATAGGCTTGGAAACAAAAGCGGCGCTCGACAAGTACGGCATAAAACCGGACATCATGATAGGCTGCGCGGGCGGCGGTTCAAACTTGGGCGGGCTTATCTCGCCTTTTATGGGCGAAAAACTTGCCGGCAAATCCGACACTCGCTTTATCGCCGTGGAACCCGCATCCTGCCCCTCATTTACGCGAGGGCGCTATGTGTACGACTTTGGCGATACCGCCAAGACTACGCCGCTTTTGCGCATGCAGACCCTGGGCAACGGCTATATCCCGTCCGCAAACCACGCGGGCGGGCTGCGCTATCATGGGATGAACCCCGTTTTGAGCAAACTGTACAAGGACGGCTTGCTGGAAGCGCAGGCGGAAACTCAGACTGAAGTCTTTGAGGCGGCGGTAAAGTTTATGAAGGCGGAAGGCATACTCCCCGCCCCCGAATCGAGCCACGCAATAAAGGCGGCAATAGATGAGGCGCTTTTGTGCAAGAAAACCGGCGAGAAAAAGGTCATAGTGTTCGGGCTTAGCGGCACAGGCTATTTCGACTTGCAGGCTTATATGTCCTACAACGCGAAAACCCTTTCCGACAAAGTCCCCACAGACGAAGACTTGCAAAAAGGTTTTGACACAATACCGGACATTCCACAAAACAAGTAAAAAAAAATCCACGGATTACTCAGATTTAAGCATTGTTATGCGAAAATCAGGGTAATCGGTGGATAATTTTTAGCCAAGACGGGGAATCGAACCCCGGACCTGCGCATTACGAGTGCGCCGCTCTGCCGACTGAGCCATCTTGGCAATATCTATATTATAGTTTTTAGCGGGAAAAACCGCAAGATACTTTAACTACCGGACTGACGGCATCCATGCCGCTTTACCCGTCCTCCAGCGGAATGAATAATCACGCTCGCCTGCTTCATGCGCGGCAAAAACCATATTGGCAAGAAAACCGGCGCTAATGCGCAGCGGCGGAACATCCGGCGGCATTTCCGGCAAAGACGGCTCGCGTTCATCTTTTGCCAAAACACAGAGCGCCAATGGCGCGTCCGCCCAAATTTCGGCGGCTCCATTTTCCCGTAAAAAAGAGACGGAGCGTTCCAAAAGAATACCGGAACGCAAACCCCAAACCCGTACATCCGGCAGCGCAAGTACCGCAGACGCTATAAAATCAAATGCCTTGCCTTGCGTATCATCGCGTAACAGCCGCGCCGCCTCGCGCAGTGTGTTGTATGGAAATGGTGTTTCTGTCCGCGCAAGCGGTATAACCGGAGGGAAAGACCACGCGCCCGGATGTCCTGCCTCAAAAAGCCGCCGCTTCATCGTGTTGATACGCGCTGCGGTATCACGGTGCGGCACCAAAACTATGTACCGCGCCTCGTTCATTTGATGATGGTAATGCGCGAAAGTTGCCGGCGAACCCCAACACGGCTGCCGTCCGCAAGAATAATATCAACAATGGATGCCTCGCCTTGCACGGTAACCTTAGCGCCCTGATGGTTTTCGAGTTGAGCGCGGTCATAACCGGAAACAAACCAGTCGTTTTCGTCAGCATCACTTATTACCATTTCGGTAAATGGCATACTGCCGACAATGCGAATCCTGCCGCTTACAACTATAGCGCTGCCAGACTGGGCGGGCGCGTCTACAACTTCCGGCGCGCCGGCTTTAGATGTTTGCTTATTTTCTTTTTCGGATGTCTTGTTTGAACTGCCGCCGGATGCGGCTTGCGCGTACACAAAAGATGCGCAGAAAATTAAAAGCATCATTAAAATTATTTTATTTGCCATAAGTTATTGATAATGCCAATCGGACAAACCGGATATAGCGTCTGCCGGAATGATGTATTTGCCGCCGGCGGAACTTCCGCATCTGGAATAATGCCGTTCGCTGTAATTTCCGCGCCTCTTATGTTTGTATCGGTATTGAAAGCGGCAACCAAATCCAATTTACCTTCTTCTTTATACCTTTGATATTCCTCGCCGGTAAGCGAATGCCATGCCGTTTGCTGTTTGGTGCCGGCAAAAACATAACGCAATTTGTCTGTGTTTACCGGTTTGCTTTCGGGAGGGGCGCTGTAAACACCTTCGCCCGGCGCAAGTTGTACGGATGTTGACTGCGGCTTATGTATAGCCAAGTTATCAATACGTTTTTTATAGCCAAAATATTCATTTTGCTCATCAATGGCATTGGCAAGAAACCATGTTCCTAATAATTTTGTCCATACTTCTTCGGCTTCAGTTTCGTTTTCAAACAAAACGCGCATATTTTTTTGTACGACTGTGGTAACGGCGCGGTAATCGCTAAAAGGCGATGTTATTATTTCTTTATATATGCCGTAACCGTTCAATGAATGAATGCCCAGCCATTGAAAAAACATATATCCGCTGGAATATTCGGCTAGTAAATCATTGCGGTTTGCCCATACATAAAATGTGTTGCCGTTCCTTATGCTATTATCGGCGCTTGTAAAGTACCGTACACGGGCATTTTGCTGTTCATTTTTGTATAAATATTCGGCGGCTGTGGCAAGTCCTTCGTCCAGCCATGTTTCTACCGGAGTCCGCGCCATACGGAGCGATGTAGAATAATTGATTAGATGCAGCAATTCATGCGCAGTCGTGGAATATGCCGTCTGGATTTGATTAAAACCCGGCAGAGTATCAATATAAAGCATTGTTAAATAATTCGATTCCATTGCATTGCTTAAATCATTCGGGTAAAAATAACCGGCTACATAGCCGCCGCTGATTCCATTTGCTCCGTCCTGTACATCCAGCAGCAGCAGCGTTATGCGGTCTTCGTTATCGAATTTCCACGGATAGCCAAAAGCCGTTGTAATATTTGGATAGATTAATTTGTCAAACTGATATACAAGGTCATTAACTATTCCCATTCGTATGGGGTTTTTCTCGTCTAATTCGTGGTAGACTATGCATTTTTCGCCTTGCGCTACGAGTTTGGCGTCTATTTTGTATCGTTTTGAGGGGGAAGTTGATAAATCGGTGGCAAAAAATTCTTTTGTTTCGGGGAGCATGTTAAATTCATTAACAGCCGGTTTACAGGCGCTAAACAGCACGGCAACTGCCGCAAAAATTCCCCCGGCGGCAAAGTATCTTTTAACCATGCGCTAAATGTAATAATTGAGAATGGATTTGTCAATAGTTTAATGGGCAGGCGGGTCTACCTGCCCCCCAGCGCCTCTTGCGTCCAGACTAGCGAAGAATGCCGCCGCGTCTACCGGCGCGGCAGCCTCCTCGCGGTGTTCTTCCAATAAATGCGCGGGTATTTCGGCTATGAACGGGCTTTGGACACATTCTACATCCTGCTGATTCCGGCGGCGCTTGCGGCACGATGTTAAAAACAATCTGTCCTGAGCGCGGGTTATCGCCACATAAAACAAACGGCGCTCTTCTTCTATATCGTCCAGACTTTTCCTGTGCGGAATAAGCCCGTCCTCCGCGCCGGCTATAAACACAACCGGAAATTCCAGACCCTTTGCCGCGTGGATAGTCATCAAATTGACCTTGCCCCCCGCGCTCGTTCCATACTCACCCGGCTCGCCCTGCGTTATCAAACTTATGCGGTTCAAATATGGATACAATGTGGGGTCAAAATTATCGGGGTTCTTTTCCCAGTTCTCTATTGACTCTATAAGTTTTTGTATATTCAAAAATTTCCACCGCGCAAGTTTTTCGTTCTTGCTGTATTCAGAAACAAGATATGACCAGTAATCAATTTCGTCAACAAGGGCGCGTACATTGCGCGACAAACCTTTGTGCCCAAGGATTGCTTCCCGGTATTTTTCGATAAGCGTCATAAATCCGTCAATTTCCGCTTTGTCCGCCATCTCAAAAAGCGCGTCATTCATATAACGCATTTTTGACATAGCATCCCAAAGCGATGAACGCGAGGCTTTTGCCGCCGCGCCGATTTTTTCTATAGTTCCCTTGCCGATGCCGCGCCTCGGCGTATTGATAATACGCAAAAGTTGTACATCATCTCCAGTGTTTCCAATCAAACGCAGGTAACTTAATATGTCTTTAATTTCTTTATACGAAAAAAAACTTGTGCCGCCGGAAACCGTGTAAGGTATATTTTGTTCAAGCAGTTCTTCTTCGATATTTTGCATAAGTGTATTCGTCCGCAGAAGTATGCCAAAATCATCATAACGGCGGCGTTCCTGTATCGAAATTTGTACTATCTGCCGCGCAATAAATGCCGCTTCTTCCGTTTCGTTATCCGGAAAGTATATTTGCACCGGTTTGCCGCCTTCCGCGCCTGTCCAGAGTTTTTTATCCTTGCGGTTTGTATTGTTAGAAATTACACCATTGGCGGCATCCAGAATAGTGGATGTTGAACGGTAATTCTGCTCCAATTTGATTTCGTACACGGGGGCAAAATCGCGTTCAAAGTTGATAATGTTTTCGTAATTTGCGCCGCGCCATGAATATATCGACTGGTCATCATCGCCTACCACGCAAATGTTATATGGCGGCGCGGAAATCATCTTTAGCAGTTTATATTGAATAAGGCTTGTATCCTGAAATTCATCAACCATTATGCGGCTGTATCGTCCCTGATACTTTTGCAATATATCAACATTTGTTGTAAATAATTCGAGCGGCAGCGCGAGGAGCCCGTCAAAATCAACAGCGTTGTAAACTTTTAAGTTATGCTGATAAGTTTGATATACGCCGCGCCATATTGATTCGCTGCCGTAACTCATTTTTGACGCGCCTGTCTGCCAGTCCGTCATTCCTGTTGTTATGCCGGAAAATAAATTTCCTACGCTGTCCAAATCTATCTCCGCGTGAACGCCGCATTCGCGCATAGCGTCCCGCAAAGCCTGCCTGCGGTCTGCCTCGTCATATATCGAAAAATTTTGACGCCAGCCTAAGCGTTCAATTTCGGCGCGAAGTACCTGTACCCCGAATGCGTGAAATGTCTTTACCGTCAAACTGTGGAGGGGGCGTCCCGTAAGTTCTTTTACACGCGATTCCATTTCCGCCGCCGCCTTGTTTGTAAAGGTGAGCGCCAGAATTTCGGACTGCGGAATTCCGCGCTGAAGCATATAGGCGATGCGGTATGTGATAACCCGCGTTTTGCCGGAACCCGCGCCCGCTATGATGAGCAGCGGTCCGTCAATTCTGCGCACCGCCTCCAGTTGGAGCGGATTCAGCGTATTATCAAAGTTGATGCGGCTCATTCAGGTTGAGCGCCTACAGCGGTTCCGCTGCAAAGGCGCAGTATTTTTTTTGCCCGCTTATGCGCGTATTCCGGGTCGTGTGTTACCATTACTATCGCGGCACCCTGCCGGTTCAGGTCTTCAAAAAGAGAGTAGACTTCCGCCGTTATTTGCGGGTCAAGCCCGGAGGCAGGCTCGTCAAGAAAAAGGAGGCGGGCTTGCGCGCAAAGGGCGCGGGCAATTAACACACGCTTTTGCTGCCCGCCGGAAAGTTCGCGGAAGCAGGCGCGGCGCAAGTTGCTTATGCCTAGCAACTCCATGTTGCGGCGGGCTATGTCCTTGTCTGCTTTTGTAAAGAATGGGCGCAAACCCAAGTGGGCAATGCGCCCGGAAAGTACGATTTCTTCCACAGATGCCGGAAAGTCCTTTTGCGCGGCATTTTGCTGCGGCAAATACGCCGCCTGACGCAGGCTAAAGCCTTCGCCATAGACAACGCTCCCAGCCTTCGGCGCTATAAGGCGGAGCATCCCCTTAATGAGCGTGGTCTTGCCCGACCCGTTTTCGCCGGTAACGCAGACCATATCGCCGGGCTCAACCGAAAAATCTATATCGTGAATTACAACGCCGCCATCGTAGGCAAACGCGGCATGAACGCAGGTTATCAATGCCATAATCAATCCGCGGCGGTAAACGCCAAGCGCTGATGCAGCCCGTCTATAATCAAGTCGTAGATAAGCGCCCCGTTCCCATCAACGCTTTTTTCCATGGATTTGTCGCCGCCAACCAAGAATTGCCGGACATAATCATCGGTATTTTCACATTCAACTTCGCTTACAAAAACATCACGCATCTGGTTGCCGGAGCATTTATTAAAAATTTCGCGTATCAATTCGTACTTCATTTTGTAAGTCTAAAGCATTAAGCCGAATAAAATCAACGGGGCGGCAAAAAGCCTGCGGCAAAAGCA
>JAIROZ010000136.1 GCA_031257255.1 Spirochaetaceae bacterium
TTCCGCGCCAAGCACTTCGGCGAGATTCTGTACGCCAAAATCAAGAGCGAATACGAAGCGGTCGTTGACAAGTGTCAGGTAAAGGTCTATCTCGGCTTCCCCGGTTCACCCGAATACAAGAAACTTGAGGAACTGAAGGTTGATGTCAACAAGGTTTACGAAAAACGCGATGAGCGCCTTAAGAGCCTTACCGACGAGAGCGTGGAAGTGTTTTACAACTGCATACTTTGCCAGTCCTTCTCCCCGCAGCACGTCTGCATCGTTACACCGGAACGGCTTGGGCTTTGCGGCGCGGTATCGTGGCTGGACGCGAAGGCGACCAACGAACTCGACCCGAACGGACCCTGCCAGCAGGTTACCAAGAAGCGCGTTGTAGACGAACGGCTTGGCATTTGGGAGGATGTAAACGAGGTTGTAAAGCGCGACTCGCACGGCGCATTAGAGCAGATAACGCTCTACTCCATCCTCAAAGACCCGATGACTTCCTGCGGTTGTTTTGAGTGCATTTGCGGCTTGGAATATACCTCCGGCGGCGTAGTTATCGTCAACCGCGAGCATACAGGCAAGACCCCTGTGGGTATGTCCTTCTCCGAACTTGCCGCGCAAACGGGCGGCGGTACGCAGAACCCGATGTTCATGGGACATGGCAAGCAGTTTATTTCGTCTAAGAAATTCCTTAAAGCGGAAGGCGGACCGGCGCGTATCGTCTGGATGCCCAAAGCCCTCAAGGAATTCGTGGCACCCAAACTGAATGCTACCGCCAAGGAACTGTACGGCATCGACAATTATACCGATATGATTGCTGACGAAACGGTTTGCGAAGAAGACCCCGGAGCACTCGTGGAATACCTCCAGAAGAAGGGACACCCGACCCAGAACCCGGAAAAATACAAACTCCAAACATGGGATGAGTTACTTGCGGCTGTATAAGCGCTATTGAAGTCAAAACAAAACCCCGCCTACGGCGGGGTTTTTTATTTTAAGCATCAAATTAACAATGTCCGGCTTTTTGTATTTGCGTCTAATTTTGTTTTAATTGCATTTCCGCAACACGGCGGACATTTTGGCTGCCGCCTTTTTTTGTGATAAGGGCAACAGGCGGCGAGCCGTCCGCGCCGTTCTTTATTACCACGATAAGGTCATTGACGCCGCAGAGGGCTACAGGTATTTCGGAGTTGACATAATTGCCTTCGCTTTCTACCGCGTAAACTTTGCCTTTGCCCGTATCTGTTTTTGCATACTCATCCCAACTGCCTATATCTGCCCATGTAAAGGAAGCCGCCGCCATTACAACGCCAACGCTTTCGTTTCTTCGGCTCGATAATGTAGGCACCTTTTCGGCTATCGCATAATCAAACGAAATGCTTTCGCATTGTTTGTATGCTTCTTCGAGTTCAGTCCAGTCATTCAGTATAGATATGTTATTTTGGACGGTAACGCCGGACGGCGCTTTAAGGTTTTGGAAAGGCAGCCAAACCGAGGGGGCAAGGTTCTGGAAGAGCCCCGCCATATAGCCGGCATTAAAGGCGAACATTCCGCTGTTCCAAAAGTAGTTCCCGCCGGTGAGGTAGCGTTCCGCCGTTTGCGCGTCCGGTTTTTCGTGAAACGAAATTACGCGCCGCAGCGGATAGTCGCCGGGTTCCGGCTCGGTTTCGATGTACCCATAGCCGGTTTCGGCACGGGAAGGCGGAATACCGAATATGCCCAGCCCGCGTTCTTTTATCCGTTCCCCCAGCGCGGACGCGCAGTTTGAAAATTCCCGCGTGGTTTCTATCAAATGGTCGGAACTTAGAACGAGGACGGTTGGTGGTAGGTGGTAGGTGGTAGGGGGTAGGGGGTAGGGGGTAGTGTCCGGTATATCAGAACTAACGGTGTTATCTGCGTTAGTACTTGCTTTTCGTCCTGAACGAATGCTGTCCACTGTCCACTGTCCACTGTCCACTGTCCAAACGGCGCAGGCTATTGCGGCGGCGGTATTTTTCGGCATAGGTTCGGGGATGAGTACTATACGCGAGCGTTGTTCCACCGGAAAGGCGGCGCAGTCCCGCAAAACAAGTTCCGTCATTGTTTTGTTTGCCACAATGATGAGATGACCGTCTTCTTTTAGCGCGGCAAAGGCGCGTTCACAGGCAGCCTGAAAAAAAGTTTTGGCGCCTCCCGGCAATGGTAAAAATTGTTTTGGCAAGTCCGGCGTACTGAGGGGCCAAAGGCGTGTACCGGAGCCTCCCGCAAGAATCACGCAATAACTGAACTTCAACTTAGACCTCCGCGATGCGTTTCCTTAGTTTAAGTATAGAAGGCGGTTCTACAGAAAGTTCGTCTATGCCCATGTCGAGGAAGTCCCGCGTAAGAGCAAGGTCGCCGCCTAAACTGCCGCAAATGCCGCACCAAATGCCCGCATTGTGCGCCGCCTGCGCCGTCATCCGTATCATTCGGAGCACCGCTTCATGGTGCGTGTCGCAGAATTCCGCTATCGCTTCGTTTTCCCGGTCGCAGGCAAGCGTGTATTGTGTTAAATCGTTTGTTCCTATGCTAAAAAAGTCCGCTTCCCGCGCCAGAAGGTCGGCAATAATTACAGACGCGGGAGTTTCTACCATTATACCGATGGGAACATCCTTAAACGCTATCTTTTTTTCCGCAAGTTCGGCGCGGACTTCCGCCGCAATCTTCTTGGCGCGGGTCAGGTCGGAGAGGGAATTTATCATCGGGAACATTATCGAGGCATTGCCGAATACAGAAGCGCGGTAAATGGCGCGTAATTGCGTCTTAAAGAGGGCGGGGCGCGTCAGACAGATTCTTATGGCGCGGAGCCCCAGCGCCGGATTTTCTTCCGCCGGCAATTTGAAGTACGCCGCCTGTTTGTCCGCGCCTATGTCGAGCGTGCGGATTACAACTTCGCGCCCGCCCATTCGTTCCAGAACTTTCTTGTAGTTCTCAAACTGATACTCCTCATCCGGGTAATCATCCTTCTCCAAATAAAGGAACTCGCTTCTAAAAAGCCCGACCCCTTCGGCATCTCCGGCAAGCGCCGACTCGGCATCGCTTACAGACCCGATGTTTGCGTACAATTTGACCTTGCGTCCATTCTTAGTGAGCGTTGGCTTGCCGCGATAACCTTCCAGTTCCGTCCTTTCCCGTTCCTGCGATTGCTGTTTTTCTTTTAGAGCGCGGATAACGCCGGGTTCGGGTTCTATGTACAAAACGCCTTCGCCGCCGTCCAGCGCCGCTTCCTTGCCGGCAAAATCATCGCTTAGGAATTCGCCAAAGCCGATAATGGCGGGAATTGCCATAGTGCGGGCAAAGATAGCCGAATGTGCGTTTGCCGACCCGCCGCGGGAAATCATCGCAAGTGTTTTGTCCTTGTCCATCTGGGCGGTTTCGCTGGGGCTAAAGTCATCCGCCGCATAAATTGCGCGGGCTGTAGCGCCTTCGCCGCCGTCCGCGCCGGAAAGTACATCAATAACGCGCCGCGAAATATCGTATACATCGGCGGAACGCGCCTTCATATATTCATCGTCCATCTCGGCAAAATCGAGCGCAAGCCGCGACCCCGCCGTGTTCACCGCATACTCGGCGCACACGCTCTCGGTTTTTATCAGTTCGATAATGGGGTCGGTATAGTCGGTATCCTGAAGCATCATTTTGTGCACTTCAAATAGAGCCGCATTCTCCGCGCCGAGTTTGGCGGCGGTTTTGTCCGAAAGTTCATCAAGTTGGTCGCAGGCTAAGCGGCGGGCATTCTCAAAGCGCTCCAATTCCGCCTCTATATTGTCAATAACGCGCTTTTCTACCGGAGCGCTTGCCCGTTTTAGGAAGCGCACCGTCCCAAAGGCAATGCCGGCGCTTACCCCTTTCCCTTGCAGTTTTATCATGTTACTCTCCCAAAAGTCAAATATTCAGTATGACTTTTTACCATTATATAGATGTATCTATTTACCCGCAAGAGTTTATTCTATAATCGAGTTATGGAAGCATTAAAGAAAAATCCAAAGTGGAAAGGAAGGAAGGGACCCGTTGTCCTTGTGATAATGGACGGCGTTGGTTACGGGAAATATGCCGAGGGTGACGCGGTTGCGGACTCCAAGATGAACACACTGAACGCGCTTACCGCGTCCTGTCCGCATACTAAGTTAAAGGCGCACGGGAAGGCTGTGGGGCTGCCCTCAGACGAGGACATGGGGAACAGCGAGGTAGGTCATAACGCGATGGGCGCTGGGCGCGTTTTTAATCAGGGGGCGTCTCTTGTAAGCGAGTCGATAGCAAAAGGCGCGATGTGGAACGGCGCGGCATGGCGCGAGGCTGTAGAATTTGTAAAGAAGTCCGGCGGCGGCACGCTGCATTTTATTGGGCTATTTTCGGACGGCAATGTACACAGTCATCTTGACCATCTAAAGGCGATGATAGTTCAGGCAAAAAAAGAAGGCATAGCAAAGGTTCGCATACACGCGCTCCTTGACGGGCGTGATGTAGGCGAGACATCGGCGCTCGATTACCTGCTGCCATTTGAGGCTTTTTTGCGGGATTTGGAACAGGACGGTACCTTTGACGCGAAGATTGCCTCCGGCGGCGGGCGTATGTGGATAACGATGGACAGATACGGCGCGGATTGGTCGATGGTGGAACGCGGCTGGAAGGTTCATGTTCAAGGCGAGGGGCGTAAATTTACGAGCGCCCGCGAAGCGGTCGAAACATACCGCAAGGAAAATCCGGGCGTCATCGACCAGGACTTAAAGGAATTCGTCATTGTTGAGGGTGAAAAGCCCATCGGTACTGTGGAAGACGGGGATGCTCTTATCTACTTCAACTTCCGCGGCGACCGCGCGCTTGAAATTACCGCCGCCTTTGAGGAAGGCGACTCATTTAACAAGTTTGAGCGCGGCAAACGCCCCAATGTTTACTACGCCGGAATGATGGAATATGACGGCGACCTTCATGTTCCCAAACATTTCCTTGTAAATCCGCCGGAAATTGACAATGTAATGGGCGAATACCTTGTCAAAACGGGCATTAAAACGCTTGCCATATCCGAAACGCAGAAGTACGGGCATGTAACTTACTTCTTTAACGGCAACCGCACGGGCAAGTTCAGTGAGGAACTGGAAGATTTTATCGAAATTAAGAGCGATGTACTCCCGTTTGAGCAGCGCCCCTGGATGAAGTGCGCCGAAATCACGGACGCGGTGCTTGCGGCGCTAAAGACCGATGGCAAGTATGACCATATACGCCTTAACTTTCCCAACGGGGATATGGTAGGGCATACCGGCGTTTATCAGGCGGTTGTCTGTTCTATGGAGGCGATGGACATACAACTGGGGCGTATTGCGCAGGCGGTGCGGGAAGCGGGCGGCATTATGCTTGTAACAGCCGACCATGGGAACAGCGATGATATGTTCGAGCACGACAAAAAAACCGGCGCGGTGTCCCGAAAACCGGACGGCAGCCCCAAAGCAAAGACGAGCCACAGCCTTAACCCCGTGCCGTGCATCATCTATGACCCGGCATTTCAGGGTGAGTACCGCACCGGCGTGAATTCCGCTGCCGGGACTTCGGCGCTCAAAGAGGGCTTGGGTATAAGTTCCATCGCGGCAACTGTGATAGAACTTCTGGGCTATATTCCACCGGCGGACTACGACCCGTCAGTCTTAAATTTTGTTTGAGAGGCTTTCGTGGTTAATACTGAAGGCAAAATTTGCCGCTGTCCCTGGTGCGCGGGAGATGCCGAATACACCCGCTACCACGATGAGGAATGGGGCGTTCCCATCTACGATAGCCGCCTTCTGTTTGAATTCCTTTTGCTGGAAGGCGCTCAGGCTGGACTCTCGTGGCTTACCATACTAAAACGCCGCCCCGCCTACCGCGCCGCCTTTGGAGGTAGCGGCGCATCCGCGCCGCACGGGCACGGCAAAGCGGCATCTAGCGCCCTTATCGACCCGGAGGCTGTCGCTCGTTTTGGCGAGGCGGACATTGAGCGCCTTATGCAAAATGCCGGCATTATCCGCAACCGTCTTAAAATAAAGGCTTTTATTACAAACTCCCGCGCCTACCTTGCGCTGCGGGATACCGGCGTTGACTTTTCCGGGTTTATCTGGAGTCTGGCAGGCGGCAAACCTATAGTAAACAAGCACAAAGCCTTCGATACCATACCCGTTTCCACACCTCTTTCTGAACACATCTCAAAGGCGCTAAAGCAAAAAGGCTTTGTTTTTACAGGACCGGTAAGCGTCTACGCCTATATGCAGGCTGCCGGTATAGTAAACGACCACCTTGTATCATGCTTCCGCTACAAGGAAGT
>JAIROZ010000024.1 GCA_031257255.1 Spirochaetaceae bacterium
AATACACTTCCGGTTATTACATTTCCGACTGTTGCGTCAACCTGCGCTTGCTGGGCGGCTGTTTCGATAATGTATACCAACGAAGGCATTATGACAGATGCTTTGTTCAACGCGCAGTCTCCCGCGCTCATTGTTGCCGACACGGAAATTATATCTCACGCGCCGCCGCGCTATATGCGGAGCGGCATTGCCGACACGCTTGCCAAATGGTACGAGTCGTATCCTAATTTGCTTACCGGCAATGATTTCTACCTGCGCCTTGTTACGCAGTACGGCGCGTTTGCCCGTGATATTTTAGAAAGCACAGGACTCAAAGTTATTCATGATATAGAAAATAATACATTTGATTATGAACAATTACGGGAAGTAATTGATTGTATTTTTGTCATTGCCGGTTTGTGCGGCGCGGTACGCGGACTTGCCGACACGCAGGGCTTGGCTCACCCGTTCTACAACGCAAGCACCGCTGTTCCCGCCATGCGCGGCAAACTACACGGCGAGCGCGTTGCCTTTGGGCTTGTTATGCAGGCAGTCATCGAAGGGCGCGAAGACTACGAAACGGCGCGCCGCATCCGCGTTTTTAAGGCGCTCAAGTGCCCTCTCACTTTGAGTGAACTCGGCATAGAACAAAATTTTGACGGCGCGTTTGCGCTCATCGCAGATAGAATGCAAAAGTCAACGCCGCGTTATCCGGGGCTTGAACATCCGTGGACTCAGGATGAATTGAAACAGGCGATTCTAAAAACAGACGAATTGGGCAGGATTTTTTTGGACGGCAGCCCTCAGGCGGCAGCCGGAAATACGCCGCCGCTTTCAGCGGTGCCGCCGCTGAAAGCGGCGCTTGATGCGATAAAGCCGTTCAAGGCGGCGCGTTCGCTGGAGAGTGTCAGGCGCGAATTTGGTTTAACGGAAATCATAAAATTAGCCGGTAACGAAAATATGCACGGCGCGTCTCCCGCAGCGCTTGCCGCGCTCTCCCGCATAGCGGCGGAGAAGATAGTCCCGTTCTACCCGGACACGGGGCTTGCCCGTTTGACGGACGCGCTTGCCGGCAAATTAGGCGTCCGGCAAAACGAAATTCTTTTTGGCAACGGCTTGTTCGAGGTGTTAAGTTTTGCGGCGCTTTCGGCGCTGGAGGCAGGCGCGGAGGCTATAATCCCCGACCCGTCTTTCGGCTGGTATGCCATATCAACGATAGCCGTAAATGCCGCGCCGGTGTTTGTGCCGCTGCGTGAACACCGCGTTGATTTGGACGCCGTCCTTCGCGCCGTTACGCCAAAAACGCGCCTTGTCTGGCTTTGCAACCCAAACAACCCCACCGGCGCCTATTTTACCGGCGCGGAACTGGAAGCATTTTTGCGCCGGCTGCCGTCTTCCGTTCTTGTAACGCTTGACGAAGCGTACATCGACTTTGCGCCCGATGACGCGCCGCGCTCGCCCGGCTTGATACGCCGTTTTCCGAATGTACTCAGTTTGCGTACATTCTCAAAAACATACGGGCTTGCCGGACTCAGAATTGGTTATGCCCTTGGGAACGCGGCGCTCATCGAAAAGATTTCCCGCGTCCGCGCTCCGGTAAATGTAAACGCGCTCGCGCAGGAGGCGGCGCTTGCCGCTCTGGGCGATGATGAATTCTACAATTATGTACTTGCCGAAAATACACGCGGCAAAGAATTGTATTATGCGGAATTATCATGTATCGGTTTTAATTACATTCCCACCGCCGGAAACTTTATCATGATAGATACGCGCCTTCCTGCCGGCGATGTTGAGCATGAATTTATCAAACACGGCATTATGATACGCTCCGGCGTGGAATTCGGCATGGATACATGGATTCGCGTTACGATAGGCACGGAAGCGCAGAACAAAAAAGTTCTGCAAATCCTAAAAGGAATAGGACGATAGAAATGGTACCATTTGAATTACAATATATGATTGAGTACTTCCCGAAGATACTCTCGTGCCTGCCCACGACTATGCTCATAGTTGCGGTATCGTCTGCGGCGGGGCTTGTTATAGGAACGCTCTTTGCGGCGGCGCGTATCGAAAAAATTCCGGTGCTGCGCCAAATCGCGGCGGTCGCGGTTTCGTTTATTCGAGGAACGCCTATATTCATACAACTGTTTGTTGTGTACTACGGGCTGCCTGTGCTGCTCTTGCCGTTTGGCATTGACATTACCCGTTCCAGCAAGTTGTTGTTTGTGCTTGTCGCATATTCATTTAATGTGGCGGGTTTTGCGTCCGAGATGGTGCGCTCGGCGGCGCTTGCCGTGCCAAAGTGCCAGTGGGAAGCGGCGGCATCTATAGGCTTGTCCAAGCCGCAGACTTACTTCCGTGTAATTATTCCGCAGATGGTTGTGATAGCAATTCCGGCGGCGGGGCAGTTGGTAACGGCGGCGCTTTCCGATACGGCGCTTGCCTCCACAATGGGCATTATGGACATGCTGGAACGGGCGCGGCTTTTGGGCAGCCATTCGATGCACAAAATGGAAGCATATATCGATGTGGCAATAATTTTTGTGATATTCGCGTTTATTTTTGAACAGGGTTTTAAGGCGCTTGAACGAAAATACGCTGCTGCCGCAACTATTGCGGATTCTAAAAAAGCATCCCGTACAGCAACGGATTGTTGTTGACGCGGTTATCAGTTGCCGGTTTTTGGTAGCCGGTTGCCGGTAGTTCAGGCAGGTATATCTTACCTACCGCAGATAGCACCGTTAGAACCGGTATATCGGACAAAACACTACCCACTACCCACTACCCACTACCCACTAAAACTGTAATACCAAACCAAACACCAACAACAAATTGATATAAGGAGTATATATATGAAAAAAATATACATAAAGGCGGCGATTGCCGTTCTTTCGGTTGCTGTTCTTTCGTTTGTTTCGTGCGCAAAGAAAGAAGCAAAAATTATTATCGGCACGGGACAAGGTTATGAGCCTTTTTGTTATAAAGACGCGGACGGTAATCTTTCCGGCTTTGACATCGAAGTTGTCAAAGAAATAGACAAACGGCTCTCGGAGTATTCATTTGAATTTGAAACATTTGAATTCAAGAATGTACTCGTTTCGCTTGCGTCAGGTAAAATTGATGTGGGCGCTCACGAGTTTGAAGAGAACGCGGAACGGCGCAAAACCTATCTTTACGGAGACGAGGGCTACAATGATTACAACGGCTATCTCGCGGTAAAGGCGGACGGCAAATGGGCGCATATTACATCGCTCGATGATTTGGCGGGAAACCCGGATGCCGTTGTCGCGGTGTCAACCGGCTCGAATTACGAAGCGTTTGTAAAAAAATGGAACGCCGAACATCCAAAGGATAAGCAGCTTGCGTTTGCCTCTTATGACGATGATTATGTGCGTAATACAAGCATATCAAACGGTACCAACGCCGCCATCATAATCACTCAGTTTGATATTGATTTTTTTAACACGCGCATACCCGGCATCAACCTAAAACGCGCTTCGGCGGAACCGCTGATAATTTCCAAGGCGTATTTTCTTTTTAAGAAAGATAATACCGTCCTCAAAGAAGCGTTTGACGGCGCTCTGCGGGAAATGAAAAAAGACGGCGTCCTCGATGCGATACGCGAAAAAGTATTTGCCGAGTACTTTGCTTCGTTTAAGGAACGCTGATGAATTTTGACATTGCTTTTATGTTCAGGGCAATGCTGGAAGCGGGCGCGGAAATTCCGCGTTCGCTCCTTATTGCGTTTTCCGCCGTGCTGCTCGGCATAGCGGCGGGGCTGCCCGCAGCGCTTGCCCGCTTTTACCGCGTGCCGGTTCTGCGTTCCGTTTTGGGCGCGTGGACAACGGTAACAAAAGGGCTGCCCAATATACTTGTGTACTTTATGCTGTTTGTTTTGCTGTCGCAAAAGAGCGGTTTTCCGGTTGAATTGATAACGCTGATAGGCATTTCGATAGGGGCGTTTACCGAAATGACGGAAGTGTTTCGCGGCGCGCTTGAGTCGGTCGAAAAGTGCCAATTTGACGCGGCGCGGTCTATGGCGTTTCCCGAACACAAAACATTTTTCCGCGTTGTGCTGCCGCAGATTGTGCCGGTATGCCTGCCTATGGCAAGCGGCGTGGTAATTCACGCGATAAAGGCGCTGCCTGTCGCCATGATGATAGGCATGCGCGACATTCTGAACGCGGCGTTAAGCGCCGCCGTTATCAATTACCGCTATCTGGAAAGTTATATAGCGGCGGCGCTGATATTCTGGGGAATATTCATCGTGGTAGAAAGAACTTTCTTATATATCGAAAAACGATACAGAGGAAATAAAATTAAAGGAGGCGCGGTATGCTTGAAATAAAAAATATACACAAGTCTTTTGGCAGGCTGAATGTACTTAACGGCGTTGATATTCATATACGCAAAGGAGATGTTGTATCAATAATCGGACCATCCGGTTCCGGCAAGACAACGCTTTTGCGCTGCATCAATTTTCTGGAAAGCGCCGATTCAGGATATATACGCATAGGCAATATATCCGCCGATTTTTCAAAAATCCGCAAAAGAGAGAAACAGGCAATGCGCCGCAAAACGGCAATGGTGTTTCAGAATTATGCGCTTTTTTACAATATGACGGCGCTCGAAAATGTTATGGAAGGACTTGTCGTTGTTCAGAAAATTGAAAAACAGGCGGCGCGGGCTATCGCTCTTAGCGTGCTGGAAAAGGTAGGGCTTGGCGAAAAAACCAACGCAAAGCCGTGTGAACTTTCCGGCGGACAGCAGCAGCGCGTAGGTATTGCCCGCGCTGTCGCCCTCAACCCGGAAATTATTTTGTTTGATGAGCCAACCTCGTCGATAGACCCTGAGATGGTCGAGGATATACTTTCGCTTATCAAGGAACTTGCCCGCGGCGGCGCTACCATGGCGATAGTAACGCACGAAATGCAGTTTGCCTGCGAAATTTCCAACCGCGTTATTTTTTTCGATAACGGCAAAATCCTAGCCGAAGGCTCCCCCGCCGAAATTTTCGACCATCCAAAAGAAGAACGCATCCGCCAGTTTGTTGCGCGTTTCAACCTAAAACGCGCCCCGGAGTATTATTTGTAAGCCGGGGGCGGGCAGGGCAATTGACTATCTCTGTAATTTTGGAACATAATTTCCGGTGGGGGAGGGGAGTATCAGGGGGAACGGAGAGTGAAGAGGCTCTTTTTTGTAAGTTTATGTATTTTTGCGTGGGCGTTGCCGCTCTGCGCGTTAGGTAAGAAAGTTGAGGAAAAACCGCAAAAAACAGCGCCGGATATAAACGGCGCTTTTATAGTAGAAGAGAATTCCGCCGGGAAATTAGAATTACGACTTACTCTGGATTGGAACGGCATCGAAAATCCTTTTGACCGCCGCTTTGCCTTATACCGGTACGCTCCCGCAACCGGGCAAAATTCCGTTTACACCTTTGTCTCTCATCTGCCGTTCCCTCAGAATAAGCCGAACACCACAGAGGTGCGCGATTCCTCCATTGTACATGGCGCGGAATATCATTATCAAATTTTTTATACGGAGGATAGCAGCGGCTACAATGTTTTTGAAAGAGCGCGTTCAATACCTCAGAATACAATACCCGCAAACATTATCAAGGCGGGCGGAAAAGAACAAACTGTAATCATCCCGGAAGCACGGCAGGGACGGCAGGCGCGTCCGGGCATATATGTCGGTCTTATGTCATTTTCCAATGACGCGCTCGACATAACTAAAGCATCTGTACGGGGACAGGAGTCCGGTACTTTACTCCCGCTCGATACACTGCGGGCAAAAGACGCGCTTGTCAGTCAGTTTGAAGGCGCTTACCGTCTTTCGGAAAGTTACGGCACTTCGATATACTATGCGCTGCATAAAGCGCTTGTAAACATTTCCAACAGCATAGAAGCAGGCGGCGTTCTGCCAAATAAGATAGATTCCATTCATATTGTTGTAATAACAGACGGGTACGATAACAATTCCTCAGACCCCAAGTTGGAACGCCTGCGCCCTCTAAATCCGCGTTTGGCAATATCCGAAGCGCAGCGGCGCGGGGACGATGGCGGTTACCCGGAATTCTTTAAGCAGCGAATTTTTACGCCGGAAGGAATAAATAACATTCCTGTTACAACATGGATATTCGGCATAAAAAATCAGGATGCTCCGGGGGATTTGCCGGAAGATGAATTTGCCCGCCTAAAAGCCATTCTGAATACGCAAGATATAAACGGTTCGATAAATGAGATAAGCAATTTACAAAGAGAACTCCTTATAATGCTGAGTAAACTTGATGGGCGTGAAGAACGCACTTTGGTTTTTGCCGCGATGCCGGCGCTAACGAGCGGCGAGGGAATAACGATTAAGGTAGGGGAGAATGTTTACATCAAAGCGAAGGTACAAATAGACGGAAATAGAACATATCTTTCTAATATTGTAAGTGAGCCCGAAAAACTGCTTGCCCGTCCTTATACCGAAATTGAATATGAGGAGCGTGAGGGCGCTAAAGGTTATGAATTTATTGTAAATGGTGATTATTATAGCGAGCGGACAGGCGTCTCTGTTTCGGGACTTGTTTCGGTTGACAGCGGCGCGGACAGTCTTGGCGGCGAGTCGTTTGTTAATTTTAACCCTTACAATTATTCAACCGGACGCAAAACAGCGCTTGTATATTTTGTGATAGATAATAGCCGTTCGCTGGGCGGCGCTCGTGTCAGTTTAATACGCTCTCTTGTAAGCGGCGCTATAGAAGACTTATACACGCTCAATGTTCAGAATGAACGCATTGCGGCGTCTTTTCCAATGGAAACCCCAAGCGCTTCCGCTTCACAAAATTCTACTCCTGTGGATGCAGGTCATGGCGGTTTGGAAACAGCAAACAGCGGCGGACATCTTCAGAATGGGGAAGCAAGCGCTTCTAATTTGAATGAGGGCATAAGAATTACAAATCCGGCGATACCTTCCCGCAATACAAAATGGTCTGTGGAATTTACGGCATTTGTTCAAAAGTTTACAGACGAGAACACCCCTTGGCGTACAAAAACTTCAAATGTATCGCCGTTAAATGCCGGCGCGGCGGATTTGGGCTGGTATATTCAAACCGGCGCATACCGCGACAGCGCCGGCGCGGCGGAAGCCAAGCGTATTTTGGAAAGCGCCGGCTTTACAGGGGTACACATCTACGAGGGAACGGATGATGCCGGCAAACTATACAAGGTTCACATCGGCGCATTCGATGACGCGCATATCAATACGGCGCTTGCCGAAATCCGTGTTATATGGCGTTCCCTAAGGAAGCACTGATAATTACTTGAACTCTTATTTTAGAGTCAATTAGACCGGTGTTATTTTGGGGATAGTACTCCTTCCAGACGCTCCCTTTAAACCTATTATAGCATAAAAACCGTGGAATACAAGTTGTTCCGCGTGTTAAGGAATTAGCCCACCTTCTAGTCTTCGTTCTTAAAGCCGCCGATACGTCTACGGTATTCGATGATGCGTTTTAGTACTTCGTCAATGGTTTCTTTTGCCACGAGGTATTTGCCGGAAAGCATGAGTATTGTGGTATCCGGTTTTGCTTCCATAGATTCAATCTGATGAGGGTTGAGCCAATACTCAACACCATCCAAACGTGTTATTTTAATCATAAGTTACCTTGTTAGTAGTAAGTAGTGGACAGTGGGTAGTGAGTAGTGAGTAGTGGGTAGTGGGTAGTATCCGTTCAATCAGAAATACAAATTCTAATAATGCTATCAATATTAGACAACATATACCGGACACAAATCTGTCCACTGTCCACTGTCCACTACCCCCTAATCAACTACCGTTTCAGTGTCAATAATTCCTGCAATAACTGGTCGGCGGTTTGTATTGTGCGGGAGTTTGCCTGAAAGCCGCGTTGGGTTACTATCATGTCGGTAAACTCAGCAGCCATATCAACATTGGACATTTCCAGCGTGCCGGCGATGATTTTACCTTTACCGGCTATGTTTGCGGGACCTATGTTGGCGGTGCCGCTGTTGTTGGATGCCACAAATGCCGTGTCGCCCGCCTTTTCCAGTCCGCCTTGGTTGGCAAAGGTCGCAAGGGCTATTTGCGCCAGAGGGCGGTCGGTGCCGTTGGTGTAGACGCCGGTAATAAGCCCCGATGAGTCTATCTTAAAACTTTCAAGGTAGCCCATAGTGTTGCCGTTTTGTCTTATCGCCTTGGTTGAACTGGGGTCGGCAAATTGCGTAAGGGCGCGGGTAAAGCCGCCCATCTCGCCAAAGTCAACGGTAAAAACCTGCCTTACCTGTTCACCGGCGGCATCCGGGTCGGTTGCCGGCACATCGTAGGCGACATTCATCGTGATAAGCGGACGCGCTCCATCAGGCGGGAGTTCGCCGCCGGATGTGTTTCCTGCGGCATCCACCGCCGAAAATATAGTGCCGTTGTTGGTAAAGTTGACGGTAAAGGCATTCGCGTCCCCTGCGGCGGGCGGCGCTTCGCCTAAGCCGACAGCCGTATTGGTGGGGGCGGCGGCTTCCGGGTCGACAACGGCGGTCGCTGTCCACGCATTGGGGGTGTCCGGGACGCGGGTAAATTGAATTTGCAGGATGTGGACGCGCCCGAAAGTGTCGTAAATATTGATTTCCGTGTTCCAAGTGCCGTCCGCTATGGCGCGGGGGTCGGTTTCACCTTCCGCGATATAGGGCGTGAGTTTGTTGAGGTTACAAGCGTACTCAACCCGCGATGTTACACGCGCCGGGTCTTTGCCGCCTACGGGAATCAGCAGGTTCTCCGTACTGCGGGACACTTCAATAACTGGCTCGCCGTTAATTTCACGCGCCTGCCAGCCCTGTACCTTCATTCCGTTTGCCGGATTGACGAGGGTGCCGTTGCTGTCAATGTTGAACGCGCCTGCGCGGGTGTACAGTTCATTCTGACCTTCCCTCAGCACGAAAAACCCCTGACCTGAGATGGCAAGGTCGGTATTGACGCCCGTACTTTGCAGCGAGCCCTGAGTATGGAGCGTGTCTATGGACGCTATCGACATACCAAGACCGACTTCTTTGGGGTTTACGCCGCCAATGTCTTCGGTTGGACGGGCAGCCCCCGTCAGTTGTTGATAGAGCAAATCCTGAAAATTCGCCCTGTTCTTTTTGAATCCGGTCGTGTTGATGTTGGCGATGTTGTTGCCTACAACATCCATCCGCGTCTGGTGGTTTTGAAGCCCCGACACGCCGGAAAATAAACTCCGCATCATAGTTTTCTTCTCCTATTCAAATATTCTGCCTACTTGCGACCACTCGTAGTAGTTGCCTTCTACCATAACGCGGGGTTCCGCGCCTTGCGGCGTCCCGCTCCTGTCAACGGCGGACACCCGCCCGCCTATAAGACGCTCGCCGTCCAGCACCTCGACCTGTTTGCCAAGCGCCGTGTTTGCCTCGGACACAGAGAGCATGTTGGCAAGGCGCTTAAAGTCGCCTGCCATGTTCGTCATCTGTTCCAAACTGGAAAACTGAGCCATCTGCGCGATGAACTCTTTGTCTTCCATAGGCGACATCGGGTCTTGATACGATAACTGAGTGGTAAGTAGTTTGAGGAAGTCCTCCTTTCCCAAACTCTGACCCGTCAATTTTCCCTCGTTTATCTTAGCGTTGTGCTCGCGCACAAGCCGCTCCGTCATTGCCTTCTCTTGAGGGCTCATTGTTGTTTGTATGCCTAAATCATTCATATAAAATTCCTTATATCAAAACATTCAGTTCCCTTTCGGGAAAAAAGAATTCGTTGTTTTCCGGCACGGCATTTGCCGTCCCGCCCGACGCGCCGTAGCGGGATGCCGCAAAAGCGCCCGAAGTTGTCCAAGTTTGAGGTTGTTCCGCGCCGCCTTGCCCATTATTGGCAAGCGACATCGAAAGCCGCGCCGAGTCGTAGCCTGCCGCCTCGAATGCTCTTTCCATTTCGTGAACCTGATTTTCAAACGCCTTTAACGCTTCCTTGGTTTCCACTAGGATTTCGCCGGAAATTTTGCCGCCTTCCATAGAGAGCCTGATTTTTACATTCCCCAAGGTTTCCGGTTTGAGGTTGAGCCTGATAAGACCATCCCCGCCGTCTTTGAGCAATATGCTTGCCTGACGGACAATTTCGCCGTTCAATCCTGAAGATACCGCCGCGCCGTCAAATGATGCCGCGCCTCCAAAAGGCACCGCGCTTGCGCCGCCGGTACCGCCGTTTGCGCCGTCTTTGCCGGAAACATCAGCCGGATTTATTACGGCAAAACTTCCGTCTGCCTTCATCTTTACGGAGATGTCCGCCTCAGCGCCTGCCAAAGAAGCCGCGCCGTTTGCGCCGTTTGCGCCGTTTGAGGCGGGTGTGCCGGTGCCGTTAGCGTCTGTTGTCACGCCTGCCATATCAGACGAGGGCTTTCGTTTGGTAAAACGCTGCTCAAGGTAGATTTCGCGGAGGCTTTTTACCTGCGGCTCTTGTTTGTTTTCCAAAGCCTTCTCTTTTTTGGGCACAATTTCCGCATCTTTGCCGTCTGTTTCTTTTTTTGCAGGTTCGGCGGGGCGCTTTTTGCTCCGCTCGTCAACCACGGTAACTTTGACGGCGGATGACGCGGTCAATTCTATGCCGGATGGATTTTTGCCTTCCGCAATAGTTGAAACGCCCTCTCCGGCGGCAATGTCTGTTTTTACAGGCTGCTTTGCCGCGCTATGATTTTTCCCATCTTCTTTTACGGACGCAAATGCGGACGCGCCGGTTTCCGCCGCATTATGGCTAACTGCCGCGCCGTCTGTCGCGCTGTTTTTAGCATTATCAACAGCGGCGGTTTTTGTCTCATCATTTTTTGAGGAATATGAATTTTTGCTTTCCATTTTGCCGTCCGTTTTGGCGGTGTTTGCTTCGGCAAAATCCGCAGGCGCGGTCTCCCCGGTTAAGGCGATTGCCGCATCCGCCGGAAGGGCGGTTTCAGATTCAGGCAAAATTTGCGCTTCAGACTGAGCGTTCTTTGCGGCTGACAAATACGCTAAAGTTGACGGCTCGTCTTTTGGCTCCTCGCGGGAAATTTCATCAGTTTCCTCTTCTGATGAATCTGCTTCCGTGGTTTTTGATTCCGCATACTCCGGCGCTTCGATAAAGCCTCCGGTTTCGGCAGTGTCTCTAATTTGAGCCGTTAAGGACTCCGGCAACTTCTCTCCGGCTAAACACGATTTGAGCAGCGCGTCAAAATTGAGTCCATTTGAACTGCCATATCCCTGCGTTTCGTACGACGGCGGGATGAACAGCATAGGCGGCGTCTTTATTGCGTCAAAAGACATTGCCGATAGGGCGTTAAAACTTAACATAGCCCTCCTCCTACAGACGCCTTCTATACGGGGTATGCCGGAAATTCAGCATACCCCGCGGCGTCCGTTACATCCCTGTTTGTGAAAAAATCTAACAGGCGCATCCTTCAGGTTCAAATCCGTCCGCTTGCCGCGCCGCAAAGCGCCCAAACAGCGTCCCCTCTTTGACGCATCCTCCCAAAATGCGCCGCGCTCAAAAGAATCCGCCTTTCGGCGTTTTCACTCCCCTCCCAAGGAGCGCGCAATAACCTTTGCCTGTCTTTTACAATATCGGAATTAAAAAACCCGGAGTTTAGCGCGGCGTAAAATATTTTTCTGTATATACCTTGAAGAAATTGCGTATCTGGTATTTGATAGAAGATGTCAATGAAGTTGAAAAACCACCATACAGCCGGCAGCGCCTTTAAGTATTCGATTCCCGTACTGATGGGATATTTAGCGATAGGCGTGGCGTTCGGTTTGCTTTTGCAGCAAGCGGGCTACCCATGGTACTTAGCCTTGTTTATGAGCATTGTTATGTACGCCGGGTCGGCGCAGTACATCGCGGTAGGGCTCTTCGCGTCCGGCGCGTCCTTAGCAAGCGCCCTCTTAATTCAGTTGGTAGTAAATGCCCGCCATATCGCTTATGGAATTACGATGCTGGGACGCTATAAGTCTTCGGGCGGAGTTTCAGTTTTAAGGAAGATATATACGATATTCGCGCTTACCGACGAAACATTCGCGCTGCTCTCGTCTTGGGAAGCGCCCAAAGACTGGACGGAAGATGAACAAAGCCGCTTTATGTTTTATGTATCGCTTTTAGACCATTCATACTGGACGGCAGGCAGCGTAATTGGCGCTGTCTGCGGTTCGCTCATTCCTTTTAAGATTGAAGGAATAGGCTTTGCGCTAACGGCGCTTTTTATAGTCCTGATGATAGAACAAATATATCGTATAAAAAAAGCGCTTCCTTTTATTGCCGCCGCCTGCGCCGCCTTGCTCTGCGCGGCGCTTCTGCCTGTAAAAGTATCGCTGTTATCCGCGCTGGTACTTTCGCTCGCTGTGGTACAATTATTGCCGGGGCATAACGGCGCGGCAAATGCCGCAATAGACGGCGCAGAAAGCGGCGCAAAGGAAGGCGGCGGTGCTTAGTTTATATGACGCGGTTTTATGGACATTTGCTATGGCGCTGGTAATTTTTGCCTGCCGGGGTGTGCCGTTCATAATCTTTAAAAATGTAGATGCGGTACGCCGGGAAGGTTTTACCGGCAAGTTTATCGCGTTTGTCGAGCGTACCGCGCCGCCTGTAACGATGGCTGTGCTTACATTTAACGCTATTTCTGTTGAACTACTGAGCATTATCCGCGCAAACCCCGCCGCTATCCCCGCAAAATTTGCGTTTGCAGAATTTGCGCCGCCGCTTGCCGCATCCATACTCACGGCGGTGTTGCATATCTGGAAACGGAACGCGCTTGTAAGCATAGCCGGCGGCACCGGCTTGTACATAGTTCTACACGCCCTCATGGAGAGGTAGGAGACTTACACCGCCCTCCGTTCACGCACGGCGTCAATATCGTAACTAAACAGTTCCCGCAAGTCCGAAAGCCCCAGCGCCATAAGCGCCATGCGGTCGATGCCTATGCCCCATGCCGCCACA
>JAIROZ010000195.1 GCA_031257255.1 Spirochaetaceae bacterium
AAAACGCGCTGTCGAAGCGCAGAACAAATTGTTTAAAAACATACCGGATGTAGAATGGCGCTTAATTCAAAATGTAAACGAAGCAAATAAGTTACTGCAAAATTTATGAACATTATATCTATGATAAAACGATTTTTGAATATATCTGTTTACCCGATACGCCTCATTCCAGCTTGTTCTCACGCTGTCCCTCTATGAGGCGCATAACCTTGTCCATTAGGTTAATGCTACATGGTGCAATCAGTTGTGTCAAGCGATTTATATACAGCGCACATATCTAAATTTCGTCTGGTATAATTTTTTGCATATCGTAGGCGGGGGCTATCGAGAGACCGCGCAGTGCGGGGGTAGAGCGCAAAAATTCATTGCAGTAAGCGGTGATTTTCTTGTGCGATGTTTCATGTGAAATATGAGTTAGGTAGACGCGCCTAAGATTGCCGCCGGCTTGGTAGAGTTCCCGCGCAAAGTCGAATGCTTGGTCAAACGAAAAATGCGTTTGGTGTTCCCTCTTGCGGAGCGCCCCTAGGATGAGCGTTTGGCAGGCGGCAAGTTTCTTTATTGTATTTTCTGAACCGGATGGAAGTCCGCTGCAATCGGTAATATAGGCAAGGGAGTTGCTGCCGTGTGTAAATATATAGGCAAGTATTACAAGCGTACCGTGCATAACCGGCACAGACTCTATTGATATGCCGCCTATGGAGAGCGTTCCGCTTATTACCTCTGTTCTGATGTCCGGTTTACCGCCGCCTTTCTGTGTTTCCTTGAAGATATAGTCGAAGCGTGTGCGGAGTTCGTCAATGGTGAGGGCGTTGGCGTACACGGGAACCGTGCCGTCCCAAGTGAGCGGTCTTATGTCGTCAAGTCCGTGCAGATGGTCGGCATGTGAATGGGTTAAAAAAACGGCATCAAGACGGTTTACTTTTGCTTCTATCATTTGCATGCGGAAATCGCAGCCCGCGTCTACCAGAATGACCGCGCCGGAATTCGCGGGGGCGGCTTTTCGGACTGTTATGCCGTCTTTTACTGTTGTTACGCTGCCTGCCTGTGCCGCGCCTTCATTTTCTTCTACAAGTATGGATGCGCGGCGGCGTATGTCGTGTTTGTCATTCGATTTACATACCGGGCAGCCGCATTTGATAACCGGTATGCCGTGCGAAGTACCTGAACCTAATACAGTTACCGTCATAGGGGCTGTTCCATCCCCAAAAAGCGCCGGACATAGCCTACGCCGTCAAAAAGCGCTATGTCTTCGTAACGCTCGCCAAAACAGGTGTAGAGGACAGGCAGACGGAGCCGCGAGGCGAGCGGGAATACTACGCCGCCTTTTGCTGTGGAGTCGCATTTTGTAAGGATAACGCCGTCCGGTTTGACAGCCTCGCAAAAAGTCTCTGCCTGAACTATCGCATTGGAACCGGTAGTAGCGTCCAGAACGAGGTACTTCTCCTGCGCTGCGAAGCTGCCGCTGCCGCCCTTATCTGCGGATGCTCTTTCTATAACACGGGCAATTTTTTTTAGTTCGTCCACAAGGGCGCTCTTGGTGTGCATGCGTCCGGCTGTATCGACTATTACGGGCTTATAGCCGCCAGAATGGGCGGCGCTTACCGCGTCAAAAACACAGGCTGCGCTGTCGCCGCCGTGCATTCCGGCAACTACGCGGATGCCGAGTCGTTCGCCGTGTATCTTTAGTTGCTCTATCGCGGCGGCGCGGAAGGTATCGGCGGCGGCAAGCAGCGGATTTTCCTGCTGTTTCCGGTAATATGCGGCAAGTTTGGCGGCGCTTGTGGTCTTTCCTACGCCGTTTACTCCCAAAAGCAGGATAACACCGGGAACCGCGCTGTTTGCGCCGGCATCCTGCGTTTTTGCCTCGTCTAAAATACCGCTGAGTATTGCGGCAAGGCGGCTCCGGGCAAGTTCCGCATCCGTGATATGTTCCTTACGGCAGAGAACCCGCAAATCCTCCACAGTTTTGAAGGCATCCTGAGCGGGAAAGTCGCCTTCTATGAGAATATCCGCAAGGGAATCGAAGAATTCATCATTTAGCGCTTTCTTCATTCCAAAGAACGAAGAAAGTTTTTCGCCTATGCTCATAGATAGCGCTCGTAAGCCCGTTCAGTTTCTTCATCCAAACAAACAAAGACAACACGTTTTATGTTTGAAAGCGAGGGGAGTATGGCGCGGACGGCATCGCAGGCTATACGGGCGGCATCCGCAAGCGGGTAGGAATGGGAGCCGGTACAGAGGCTTGGAAACGCAATGCTTTCGCAGGCGGCTTCATCGGCGGCAAAAAGGGAATTGGTATAGCATGAGGCAAGATTTTCCGCCTCTTGCCAGCCTCCGCCCATATATATGGGTCCTGCCGTGTGAATCACCTTTTTACATGGAAGTTTATAGGCGTCTGTTACTATACATTCGCCTATTACGATAGCGCGTTTTTTGTCCATTATGCGCAGACATTCTTCGCGCAGGTCTGGACCTGCCGCTTTGTGTATTGCCGTGTCCAGAGCCCCTCCGCCTATTACTACTTTGGTTGTTCCGCAGTTGACAATGGCATCTACTTTTTGGCGTGTTATATCTCCACGCACAATTTCTATGTTTTTATTCATTTTATTATGATAACGCATTGATACCGCAAGTGGAAGTGCGGAATGTTTCATGTTTAATGGGCACAGCGCGCAAGGACAACTCCGGGCGCGCCCAGAGTAAATCTATACTTATAGTTGCAAGCAGGGGCTTATGTGCGCTGTAGATAAGCGGACAGTTTTTCCGGCGGCTATTTTAACACCGGACGCCCCAGCGCAGGCACGGTGGAGAAGTCCCAGATGGCTGCAGACCAGCCGAGTCCGCCTGAACCGTCTGCTTGGGCGGCGTTTGTCCAGAAGGCGGCGTTTGTAAAGTTGGATGGGTCTACGGCTTTACCTTCGATAGTGGTCGCGCTGCCGGGTGTGGTATTTGCCGTTCCGGGCTCGGCGGTGCCGGTTATCATGCCGGAGCGGGCAAGCACATTGGAATAACTTTGAGTTACCCAAAAGCCGCCTGAACTTCCGCCGCTGTTATTAAGCCCGCCCAGTATCCTGCCATTTTTTACAAGCGTTGTGTCAGCGCCCGCTCCGGCAATGGTGAGGACTTTTTCTGTAAGCGCTATAGAATTGTGTATCGTGAGATTTGCGCCGGTACGGACGCCGCCCACAAACCCGCCGGCAGAAAGTTCCCGTCCTGTGCTCCAAACGGCGCGGGTGCTTTTGTTTATTACATTCCCTTGAGCGTAACAATTTTCTATGACAACGGTGTGCGTCCCTCCGCTTCCTTCAATTCCGCCTAAAGAACCCAAAAATGCACCGGCGCTGCTGTACTTGTCAATATTCTGTGTAATGTCGATGTTCCCCTTAGAATAAGAATTCTTTATTGTTACAGTTCCGCGGGCTATGCCCATAAAGCCGCCAAATGTGGTGGTTTGAGGAAGCGGTTCGCCGTTTGCGCCGTTTAATTTAATATCAAGTTCGGAGGCGCAATTTTCTATGGTAACATTTACGCTCTTGTTGATAGTATTTACTCCGCCGAAAAAACCGCCAATAACGATATGAGTACCATTGTGGTTGTTAAATTCCAGCGAGCCTTGTACCTTTATTTTTTTTGCTGTTATCGACATATCAATCGGGCTGGTGTTTATCATGCCTAAAACGCCGCCAAAATACAGGCTGCCTACATTACCGTTTTTAATGCTATTTGCCGTAGATACTTCTAATATAAAGTCTTCTATAACCGCGCCGTTGCCAAGGCTGCCAAAAAGTCCACATTCACCAGAAGCGACAGACAAAACAAGGTTCTTAATGGTATACCCGTTCCCATAGAAATGCCCCTGATAGCCTGAGGGACCTCGCCATGCTTTTGGATTGCCGCCCGCGTCTGTAAAGTCGTTGAGGTTTATGTCATTCATAAGGGAGTAGTTTACCGTTCTGTTTGCGGCATCGTTCAGCGTACTATAAAAACTATTGGCACTGTCAATTATGTATGTAAGTTTGTCTATGTTGTCTATAGTTATTGCGGCAGTCGAACCGGTTACACTTACAGGAAGCGGAATACTTTGCATACGGCGTCCCTCTCCGTTAGTAAACTGAACGAGGGCAGTTACAGGCTCATAATTATTTGGCGCTTCCATTGTAAAAGATGCCGGGGAGCCTGTGCTGGGGATAAGCAGACCGGACTGAAAATTTCCATTTTCGTCTTTAAGCACCAAGCCGGGTTGTATGTTATAGCCTGCCGGATAAGTTACGGTTCCCGTCCAACTGGTTATGTCAGACGGCGGATTTATAGCCACGCTCCATTCGGCGTTGTTTCCGTCCGCCCTTGCCACCTTGAATTTTAGCGTTCGTTGCCCGGTGATGTCGTCCGGCATAGCCACATTGCCGCTTATAGATGTAAAGCCGCTTCCCGGTATAGTTCCTTCTAATCCGGTGTAAGTTGCGGTTATTGTAGAACCCTGCTCAGATTCTGCCGCAAAGTAAATGTTTGCGCCCACATTAGAGTCTCCGACATTTGGCGAGAGCGTGTATTTGTGGTTAGTCGAAGTGAATGCCTTGGCATCTGTAAGTTCGTTGCCTGTTTCCACATTGGGGATGTAAGAAACTTTAAGGTTTGTAAGGTTATAGCCCACCGGATTGTTCGACTTAGGCGCGGCAATCGTTACATTGTAAACATTCTCTTTATCTTTAAACTTTACTTTTATTTCTACCGTCTTGCTGTAGCCGCCCGGCTGGTCAGGCGCAGCCTCATAAGCACCATCTCCGTTTGCGGTTAATGGGCTGTCGGCGGCGCTGTTTCCACCCTTTAGCGTAACCGTCATCTCCTGACCCTCCGTAATTTCGGGCTTTATTGTTACATTGTTGTCCGTCTGTTTTGCGGTTATCGTATAATCCGCCTGAGTTTTTGAGTATTTGATAAGTTCTTTGCTGTCATCGGTTTTTTCTGAAGTATACCTGACGCTTAAGTTTTCCAGTGTGGGAGTGGGTGTTGTTACCTTAACGGTTATTGTATCTTTGGCTTCCCCGTCTCCCCACGAGCCAATTCCACATTCAAATTGAATTTCGACATCGCTTCCGTCTGTAGGCAATGGAATGTCCGAAACCACAGCGTTCTGCTTTGGAGAAGACATAACTTTATTAAAGTCTATCCCGCCTGCCTTATATTTTATTTTGATGGTAGTATTTCCCGCGCCGGTAGCGTCCGCTACCAAATCGCCCTTTGTTTCGTCAACTATAACTATTGAATAATTTTTTACGGCGGGGTCATAAGTTAAAAGATTTTTGCCCGCGCCTTCACTTTTGTGGTAGACCGAAAGTATATCAACTTTTACAGCGTTAGGGTCTGGAGTACTCCCCCCCCCCCCCCATTATCATTCACATTTGAAGAACACGCCGCAAGGCTTATGGTGGAAAATACCGCCGCCGCTAGAATTAAAGGCTCAAAGCCTAATTGTCTGGATAATTTCATAAAA
>JAIROZ010000021.1 GCA_031257255.1 Spirochaetaceae bacterium
ACGGGGTGAATCCGCGTTTTGGCAAAGATTTCCAGCAGAAAGAGCGTTAAAAACGGCACAATCAAAAAGAGTATCGCGTATTTTACGGCGCGGGTGTTGAGCGCGTAGGTGTCGATGGGGCGAAAAAAGTCAACGCCGAAAAGCGAGCCATAAACGGGCGCTTTCTCGTTTTCGCGGTAGACCCACGAAAGCGGAATGTCGCGGGAAAGATAACTGACATCCCATACGGCGCTGAATCCGGCGTTGTCTATCTGCGAAGAAGCGGGCAAAAAAGCCCCCTGAAACGAAGGCGATGCCCAGTCGGCGCTCATTTCTATGTGAGTGTCCTGAGCGGCGGGCAGAAAACGGGCAAGCCTGCCGCCCTGTATTTCCATCGTTATACTGAACGCCGCCTCGTTCGTTTTATCGTCCGGGAAGGGGTCAATGGCGGCGTGTATGCCCTGCCGGTTTTCCACGCTGGAGTTGCTGTAATAGTGGACGCCGTTTTCGACCTGTCTTGAATTAAACAGCATATTCCCGTCATTGCCGGGCTCAAAAAACAGCGTCTTGCCGTTCCAGCCCGCGCTTGTAATCTTTTTTATTCCTTTTTGGCTGCCTAGCGAAATAACGAGCGCCGCGTCATGAAAGTTGTATGTTTGCCTTGCGTCTGTTTCGCGGAACATTGATTTGTCAAAAGTGCCGGAAAATGTAATCTCGCCTGAATAGAGCGGTACCGAAAAAATCCCGCGTTTGCGTACCTCAGTTTTAAAATTCGCGCTTATGTTGAGCGTCTTGGGGGTAAGTATGCCGCGCATATCCTCGTAAGAAACGCTTACCTTTTCGCCGTCCTTTTCGGTTTGAGTGCGCGTTGTTACACGCTCGCTGCCGTGGAATACAAGTACGGGACCGGCAAGGACAAGTTCGCCGCCCCATGCTTCCATAATGCCGGATTCCGCCTCCCGCGCCGTCCGCTCGCGGTCGCGCACTAGCCCTTTTATCATCGAAAGCGGAATTAAGAGGAGCAGCACGAGCGCCGCGATAACGAGCGCCTTAAATGTGTATCCTTTTGTAAATTTCTTGAACGATTCTTTTTTTTCGGTATTCATCACAATCTCCTAACAATAACACAAGTCAATTCACAAATATAATGCGGCTTTCGTTTTACAAAAAGATAGCGCCATTGACCGCCCTTCCGTACCGCTGCATAATAGGGTTATGGAAAAGAAACAGCAACTATACGAAGGCAAGGCAAAAAAGGTCTTTGCCACAGATAAAAGCGAGTGCTTTATTATCGAATATAAAGACGATGCCACCGCCGGTAACGGCGCAAAACGCGGCTCTATTGCGGGGAAAGGTGAAATTAACAACCGCGTCAGCAACCATTTGATGCAACTTCTGGAAAAACAAGGGGTGCCGACTCATTATGTAAAGGAACTTTCCGCCACGGAGACTGCCGTAAAGGTTGTTAAGATAGTGCCGCTCGAAGTTATAGTGCGGAATATAGCCGCCGGAAGCCTTGCAAAGCGGCTCGGTTTGGAAGAAGGAACGCCGCTAAAGAAAACGGTGCTGGAATACTGCTACAAAGACGATGCGCTAGGCGACCCTTTGGTAAATGAGTACCACATTGCCGCCATGGGCTGGGCAAGCGAAGCCGACCTTAAAGTCATCGCGGGGTATTCATTCAAGATAAACGAGACTCTTTCGGCATACCTAAAGGATGCGGGAATTCAACTTATCGACTTTAAATTGGAATTTGGCAAGACACCGGCGGGAGAAATAATACTAGCCGATGAAATATCTCCTGATACCTGCCGCTTTTGGGACATCAAAACAAAGGAAAAACTCGACAAAGACAGATTCCGCCGCGACCTTGGCGGCGTGGAAGACGCCTACCGGGAAGTGCTAAAAAGGCTGCTTGGCGAATGAATTTCCCGCGATTTTGCGTTTTTAGTTTGATAATGCTTTCTTCCTGCGCAAAAGGAGGCGGAACGAATGTACAGGCATCCCCCGGCGCTTCTTCATCCAAAAGAATCGAAGCCGCCTTACGGAATGCCGCCATCCCGGAGGCTTTCGCGCAAAAAATACTTGGCTTTAACGAAGCAATATTCCTATCCGCCCTTGAAGCCGCCACAACAGGCGATGCTTACCTGCATCTTTTGGTAGACAAAAAACATCCTCTCATTCCTCTGGGCTATGCGCCGGCTGACCTTGTGGAATTGCATAACGGAACATATCAGGTGAGCCGTGCCGGGCTTATGTTAAGGCGCGATGCGGAAAAGGCGCTTGCGGCAATGGCGGCGGCGGCGCAGGCGGATGGTGTTACGCTCACAGCGTCCTCGGCGTACCGTTCTTACAAGTATCAGGTTGAGGTTTATGCCCGCAATGTACGCGAAAACGGGCAGGCTGCCGCCGACCGTGAATCGGCGCGTCCGGGTTACAGTCAACATCAGACGGGGCTCGCGGTAGACTTTGGCTCCATTACGGACGCATTTGCCGGAACCGCCGCCGGAAAATGGATGGCTGTAAATGCCCCGCGCTTTGGCTGGAGCATCTCATTCCCTGACGGATACGAAGCGGTAACAGGCTACCGCTGGGAAAGTTGGCATTTTCGTTATGTAGGCATTCCGCTTGCGGAATTTATTACCGTCTGGTTTGCCGGAATTCAGCAGTATGCTCTTCAATTTATTTATGAATGGGAGAGGCTCGAAGGCGGCGGCAATGGATAACACGCTGACAATAGCCTTTACCGGGGGAGGCACGGGCGGGCATATATACCCCGGTCTTGCGCTCATAGAGGCGCTTAGGACAGAAGGCGGCATCTTTGCGGATGCCCGCATAATCTGGCTCGGTTCAAAACGCGGAATGGACAAAACTATTGTAGAATCTGCCGCCGGCTTAAACATTGCCTTTTTTGGCATCCGCTCCGGCAAACTCCGCCGTTCATTTTCGTTTAGGAATATCCTTGACATATACAATGTTTTTGCCGGGTTCATCGAAAGTTTACTCATCCTAAAAAGAGAACGCCCGCGCCTTTTATTTTCCAAAGGCGGCTTTGTGAGCGTACCGCCCGTTGCCGCGGCACATTCTCTCAAAATTCCCGCATGGACGCACGAGTCCGATTTTAGCATGGGGCTTGCAAACAAAATTAACGCCCGTTTTGCCGTCAGAATCTTCCTCTCCTACGAACAAACCTTGGACGCTCTGCCGCCGCGTTTGCGCGGTAAGGCTGTCGTAAGCGGAAATCCGGTACGCGCCGCCTTTTACAGTGCCTCCTCAGATGAGAGGGTGCCGGAAAGCGCTGCTAAGGCACGGGCATTTTTGGGTTTGACCGAAGACGCGCCGGTGCTGTTCATTTTGGGGGGGAGTCAGGGAGCGCAAGAAATAAATGCTCTTGTGGAGCAGACGCTTGCCGCGCTAACCGTACGCTTTGTTGTCGTTCATCAGACGGGAGGCGGAGAAGCGGCTGGCGCGGCAACAGACCGGTACAAGCCGTTTGCGTACATAAAGAACGAAATGCCCAGTTTGCTTGCATATTCGGCGCTTGTTGCCGGAAGAAGCGGGGCGGGGACTGTTTGGGAATGTGCCGCCTGCGGCAAACCTATGATGCTCATCCCCCTTGCGGGGAGCGGCACACGCGGCGACCAAGTAGAAAACGCCCGTTATTTTGAAAGAAAAGGCGCCGCCGTCTGCCTTGTACATCCGTCCGCCGGGGAATTCCTTAGCGCCGTAACGGCGCTTGCGGATTCGCCTGCCCGCCTAAAAGATATGGCGGAGTCCTCCCATAAACTAGGACGGCAAAATGCCGCCGCCTTCCTAGCCCGTGAAATTTGCGATGCTTGTCTGGCAGGATGAACTTTACCAAAAAGCCCTAGACGATGAACTGCGCGTTTTGGAGCGCCGTCTGGCAGCATCCGCAGATGGCGATATAGACGCGGCAGCGGCGGCTCTGAAAAGGACCTTATCACAACTTTACGAACTGGAAGGCTCAGACTGGCTGGGACGGGGCGAAGCAGGTTCCATACAACTTTCCGCGCAAATAGCCGCCTACGAAATTATCATAGACCGCATGCGCCGCGAAAATGGCAGTCAGAGCAGCCGTCCTCTACCGCCCCTCACATAAAAACGGCATAATAACAGTATGAAGGAGAATAAAAGCGCCGGGCATACCGGCGGCGGAATAAAACAAATCGCCTTTAACCGCCGCGCCTACTATAACTACGAGGTAGTAGAAAAAATTGAATGCGGCATCGTTCTACAAGGGTCAGAAGTCAAATCGTTAAAAGACGGGCGTGTCTCCTTCCCGGACGGCTGGGCAGAGATACAAAACGGCGAGGTTTGGCTGCGCCAGTGCGTTATTGCCGAATATCCATTTGCCGCCCTGTTCAAACACGAGCCGGAACGCCCAAAAAAATTATTATTGCACAAACAGGAAATCAAGCGCTTAAAAAGGCGCGTTGACGAAAAAGGCTATACATTAACGCCGCTTTCGTTTTATCTTAAAGGCGGAAAAGTAAAGGTAGAACTGGGCGTTTGTAAAGGAAAAAAACAATACGACAAACGCGCCGTAATACGAGGGAGAGACCTTGACCGCGAAGCGGCAAGGGAAATGTCAAATAAGATTAGGGACAGATGAAGAAAAATTTATTTGTGCTGTCTGTATTGTTCCTCGTTATGTACAGCGCCGCATCCGCGCAGCAAGCGGTTACGGTTGTTGAATTCATCCCTTTTACAGTGGAAGGGATGAGCGCCGAAGAAGGCATGATGATAGAAGACATTGTGCGCGACCATATCAAAAAAGTTAAAAATATAATGCTTGTATTTCCCGGAGTTGACGAAATTCTGCCGCGCAGCCACATTGATTATGTATTTGCCGGGAAGATATATAATGATGATGATGAATTCACCTTACATATTGATGTACTCGATTCGCGGACACAAAAAAGAAATACATGGAAGCAGACTTACCGCTCGTCCAGCGATATGGCGCTAAAAGCGCCCGCTATAAATTATCTTTCGTTTTTTGGCGCGGCTGCCGCAAAGGAAGATGGAACTCCGGAAACTATAGAGCCGGAAAAATTATTAGGGCGCTGGCGGGGAGGCGGCGGCATTGAGCAGGTGTTCTTTTTCCCCGGCGGCATTGGGCGCGCTTATTTTTCGCGGGGCGCGGGAATGGAATTTGCATGGCGCATAGAAGACAAAAAGGTAATTATAGAACAGAAGTCGAAAAACGACCCTCGCTACTATCAAGCGCCGCCTGCCGCCGCCGCCGTTCTTACGGAACTCGCGGAGCCTAAGCACTGGGAACTTTCGCTCTACGACAGCGGACAAACGCTCCGCGGCAGCGTTACGGAAACCATCGCGGACTATGACGGCACAAACGAAGTACGCCTGCTCTACGATACTGTCGGCAAAGCCGAATGGAAAAAACTTGGGCGTTAGGCGGTGAACAAATATGAAAAACCGGATTTTTGGTCGCTCAAAGCGCGTAGCGAAGGCTACCCGGCGCGTTCTGTTTACAAACTACAGGAAATTTTGCAAAAGTTCCCGCATCTTATACCGCGCCATTCTTTTTGCGCCCTCGACTTAGGAGCGGCACCCGGCAGTTGGAGCCTATACCTGCTGCGCCATTATCCTGCGCGTCTTGTCTCCTGCGACCTGCTCCCGCTTGCAATACAAATGCCGGCAGACGATGCCGGCGGTTCCTCTACATTTATTCAAGGCGATTTTACAGACCCGGCAGTTCAGGCGCAAATACGCGGACATGGCGCGTACAGCCTTATTTTAAGCGATGCCGCGCCGGCTACCAGCGGCAGCAAAACACTCGACAGCCTCCGCTCTCTGGAATTGGCAAAGACGGCTCTTTTTTACGCGGAAACCTGTCTGGAAGAAGGCGGCGGTTTTGCCGTAAAATTTTTTCAGGGCAGCGAAAGCGCGGATTTTATTGCCGGAGCGCGGCGGAGTTTTAGCGCGGTAAAAATCTTCAAGCCCCAAGCCTGCCGTTCCAATTCTGTGGAAACTTACATTATAGGAACGCGCTAATAAATCGTATTCTACAATGCTAAATTCAATTATATTCAATCGCGCTTAACAAACTTTTCTTCTTTGCCGTCATAGTATACATCAGATTTTATTTCGGTTATCGGCAGCCACTGAATAAGGAAAGAAACAGTTGTATAAAATTTATATACCTGCGGAATTGCCTTTGTATCAAGCGATGGCGTTGTAGTAACAGAAAGAGTCGCATTCCAGTCGCCTAAAAAGTGAGTGGCGCTTACAGTAAAGGATTTTAATTTGAAGCCGGAACTGCGGCGCAGGTCATCATCATCAAAACGAAAAGAATTAAATAAGTCGATAAATATATTTTTCTCGCCCGGCACTTCCTGCTTGTCGCGCAAATCCGAAAACATTGGCAAATCCTGAATATACCGGTAAATACTTGCGTTTTCGTTTGTGGTACTCATAGAAAGTTGCAGGAATTTATTTATATTCAGCGTAAAACCCAGTGTCAAATTAAAGCGTGAATATGTATACCGCTGCAAGTCAAAAGAAAGGCTTGTATTTATATTGAATGTAAATTTAAGCCAACTATTAAAAAAACTTTTTTCCGGCATAGAATTTGAATATGTTATATTAAGGTCGCGGGGGCGGAGTATTTGTTCGCCGCCCAGCGCCGGGTCGGTAATTTGAACCCAGCCCTGTCCATCCTGATATTCATATTTATACATACGGGCGGCGGCAAAACTCGCGCTTAATTTTCCAAATGTAAGCGTAGTATTAGCGCTTGTCCACTCGTCAAGTTCCGGGTCGTAGGCTAGGCTTTGACGCAGCGATTTGTTTGTACCAAATGTAAGCGCTTCCGATAAATTGACTGTCGAGAAAGTCCAGCCGGGCCATATCTGTCCCCACTTGGTACTGGTGCTGGTCTCCGGCGATACCTCCGCCTGAGTTTCAGGGTTTTCGCGCACAGACGCGCTTGCCGTAGTTTCGCTTATCCAGATACGCATCGCGGCGTTAGAAGTGTAGGTTTGATACAGCGGCGGCAATGACGCCGAAAAAGAAAGCGACTGTGTTTTTTCCATTATGCTGGCGGAAAGGTTTGTGCTTATATTATGAGCGCTTAAATCTTCGCGGATAAAATCGCCCCATTGTACATCCCATTCAGGTTCGATAGATTCCACGTCTAGAGCGTTATCGGCATAATTTATTTTGTTGTAATCAAATATTGACTTTGCCATAAGCCCGCCTAAGTTGTAACTAATTGTTGACGCGCTAAACATATTGCTCCAGTACAATGGCTTTATGCTTACGCTGCCTGTATACGAAGTTGTCCATGTTGTTGCCTGATAATCCGCAAGCCGGATAGATTTTTGCGAGGCATTATCTTTATACATTTCTGATTCTGTGTTAATATATGTATGGTCCTGCCATGCGGCATTGCCTGATAGTCCGGCGGATAATGTAAAGAGTCCGTTATTTGATTCCGAAATTGATATATTCGTACTTCCGTCACTTCTAAAATTGTAAAACATAGATGCTATATCGCCCCAGTCTATATCGTCTGACTTATTCCATTTTGCCCTGTCAAACTGAGTTTCGCCGGCGCTGGAAGGGTTAAAGCGGTATGTCCATGTAGCGGTAAGCGCTCCGGTTTTTGGCAGCGTAAATGTCTGGCTCAATGCCGGCGGATTCATCGAAACGGGGCTTGTGCCGTCAACAAGCCCCGCTTCCGCCCCCGCTTCTGTTTTTTTCCATGGAGAGAGCGGCGTTCCTATGCCTTCCAGCGGGTCAGGAATTTCTTTGTCTTTTTCTTTTGCCGCGTTCACCGTGCGCAAAGTAAGCGGTGTTCCTCCCAAAGAACCGCTTACTGAGTACATTGTAAGTTTATCGGGATAATAGAAAGCGCGGGACGGGCTGTCTTTTGATATATCGTTTGCCGTTAAATCGGCGGAAGTTAATTCTTTATATCCAAACTGAAGATAACTCTGAAAACTGTTTATCGAAAGTGTAGATATATATGGAGAGAATATAGTTGTGCTAAGATTCGGGCTTAGGCTCATAGTCCATTGATACGAACCTATTGTATATTTTTTTTGGTCTTCTTCCGTAAGGAATTGACCCGATTTTAGCATACTCATCCAGTCTATCATTTCCTGACGGTTCTGTGTGTCCTGGTCTATCCACGGGTCGGAATACATAGGAAAGTCGAAAGTTATAGAGCCGAATTTTCCCGAAAATCCAAACGATGTTTTTAGACGGTAACGGAACGGCACTTCCGCGCCGAATAAGTTTGATTTGTTCCAGTCGCTGTCTTCCGAAAACGGCACTGTACTATCCAGCGATGATTCGTAGGGCGTAAAGTATCCATTGCTGCTTTCAAACACAGTGCGCGTCCAGCCGAGTCCGCCGTCAAATTTAAGGCTGTTCAAAAATCCTATCTTTGGAAGTTCAAGACGGAGACCTGTATAAAATCCGAGGTTTGCGTAGCCGTCAAGCAGTATCGAAAATTTCTTAGCATCTGCTTCACGGCGTTTGCGGCGTGTACTCCGCAGGAATACGCCGTTCCTCACCTTTTCCATATCCGCGCCGGAACCCAAAATTTTTGAAATTGAATTTTCTTTGCTGGGGTCATTTTCGGGACGCCCCCAAATATATGTTGTCGTCTGAAAATAGTTTCCATCCCGCGTTCTGTTGCCGACTACAGGATGAAAGATAGCCTCATCCGCCGGAAATAAAAATGCCGGCAGCCACAACACAGGAACTTCGCCTACTTTGAGTACGCCGTTAAAAAGCGCCCAGTCAGACCCCGGCAATATCCACAATTTTGAAGCGTCAATCGACCAGAAACTTTCTTCCTGCGCCGCGTTAGTAATGCGGGCATTTTTGAGCACGGTGGTTTCCGACTCATTCTTGGATATAACCTGACCGGCAAACCGGTACGCCGTGCCGCTGCCGGAAAGCGAATGCTGCGAAACAGTATCTATAAAACTGCCGACCCATGTATCAAGGTTGATAGTAATTGAATCGCCTTCAAAAGTTTCTGTTGTGTCATTTTCTTCGCGGACATATTTTACATTGCCGGATGCCGTTACTATGTTGCGCGTCCTGTTGTAAAGAATTTCCCATGCGCTGATTTTATGAATCGAATCGCCGTCTTTTAGACTGATGGCAACTCCGCCTGACAGCCGCGCATAATCCTCGTCTACCGCTTCTATGGTAAAGTATTCTGTGGCGGCGGCTTTTTCTATTGTGATGACCTTTGGTTCCTTAGGCTTTGCGGCTGTGCTTTCCTCCCCTTCGCCGGACGCGCCGCCCGCCGGCTCATCCGGCACAATCTGTATGTTGTAATGCTGCCTTAACCGCGCAAGAAGTTCAGCGCGGCTGCCGCCTTCGCTCAAACCCAATTCCTTTGCCCAGATAGCCAACTCCTGCAATGTGGAAGTGCGTAAGTCCATATCGAGCATACGGTCGGCATCCTCTTTTTCTTTTTTTGCCGCCAGTTCCTCCGGGCTGAGCGTCGGCGGGGGCGGCTCTTCCGGCTCAGCGTTAGCGGCATCCGCGTCCGCAGATGCGCCCGATTCTTCGGCATTTGCGCCTTCCGCCGTGTCTGCGGCAGTTTGTTCTTCAGCCTGCGGGGCAGCCTGAGCGGGGTCTGTCTGCGAATACAAAGGCACCCGGCTAAAAAATACGACTGTCATAATGAGCGCCGCGAACGGCGCTCTGCGGAAGAGAAAAAGACGCATACGGCATTTTGTGGGCATCCTGTATTGATATTATCGTAAATTTACAGGCGGTTTCTATAAGAAAGCTTGTTATGCGCTAATACTTTCCGCAGGCATCTATCAGCAGGCGGGCAAAGGCGGCGCGGTCGATGTCGAGACAGACCGTAGCGTTAGGCTTTGCGTCCGTCCAGAAACGGAGGTCGGCAAGGGTCATACCGGCTGTATGTTCGCCCTTCGTTTCGATGTCGATGTGCATATCCTTAGTGGTAAAAATTTCCGGGGCTATAACGGCGGCAACAGCGCAGGGGTCGTGCATAGGAGCGCCGGCAAATCCCTGAACGGCATGGTACTTGTAGAAAAAGTCTATCAGTCCGGCAACCATGAGCGGCACCTTTCCGCCGAGCGCCCGTATCGCGCCGGCATCCTCCGGCAGAATTTGCGCTTTGTGGGTAACATCAAGCCCGCACATCGTTATCGGCACGCCGGAACGGAACACTATGTCCGCCGCTTCCGGGTCAACAATAATGTTGAATTCCGCCGCAGACGACCAGTTGCCCCCTTCCATTACACTGCCTCCCATAAGGGAAATCCGCGCAATCTTGCGCTTCACTTCGGGATATGCGGTAAAAAGTATGCCGATATTGGTAAGAGGTCCCGTCGGGATGAGAGTTACCGGCTCGGCGCTTGCCATAATAAGGTCGCGGGAAAGTTCCCATGCGGGGCGCGGGTCTTCCTGCCAGTCTGGGTCAGGAAGCGAGGGACCATCGAGCCCGCTTTCGCCGTGAACGGCAGGCGCTATTTGCAATTCACGGAACATAGGCTTATCCGCGCCGGCGGCTAAAAGCGGACGCTTGCCCATGCAGTACAGCACCTTCTTTGCGTTACGCAATGTCTTAACAAGGGTCTGGTTGCCGCCCGCGACAGTTACCGCCAGCACATCCAATTTTTCACTTGCAAATGCGAGCACCAGCGCGATGGCATCATCGTGTCCGGGGTCGCAATCAATTATTACAGGTATTTTCTTCATATTCACTCCAAATATAGTTAATCCGCTTATACTACCGCCCGCCTGAATAATAATCAAACTGACTGTACAGCAGGTTGTCATTAGTTGCCGCCGCTTATGACAGCTCCTTTTATACGCATTAGGACGGCATAACCCGTCTGCCGCGCTCTACCCACGCTTTAGGGAAACGCTGATTAACTCGATGCTTCGGCAAGCCTTTAATTTTTGTGGCTTGCCGCATCAGCGTTTCCCTTTTTATTTGCTCATGCGGCTGCAAAGCAGCCGACATTACGCAACTAAAGGGAAAGGAAGCACTGAAAAATGCTCGTTTGCATTTTTTAGTGCTTCCCTAGGGCAATTCTGACACCGGCAACTGGGATTACTCTTTTTTCGCAAAAATAGCCTTAAAACTTTCTGTATAAGGGGCGCGGGCTATGCCGTATTCTGTTATCATCGCGGTGATAAGTTCATTGCCGGTAACATCGAAAGCGGGGTTAAAGACCTTGACGCCGGCTGGTGCCATGCGTTCTTTGTACCACATTTCGGTTATCTCTTCCGGCTTGCGTTCCTCGATTACAATGTCCTTACCGGTTTTAATATTCATATCGATGGTCGATGTGGGAGCGCAGACATAGAAGGGAATGCCGTAATGCTTTGCCAGAATGGCAACGCCGGAGGTGCCGATTTTATTTGCCGCATCGCCGTTTGCCGCAACCCGGTCGCAGCCCACAAAACACGCTTTGACCCAGCCGTTTTTCATAACCATGCTTGCCATGTTGTCGCAGATAAGCGTGGTATCTACACCGGCGCAGACCATCTCGAATGCCGATAACCGCGCCCCTTGCAAAAGCGGGCGGGTTTCATCGCAGAATACCTTAAAGTTCATCCCTTTTTCGCGCCCCAGATGTATGGGGGCAAGCGCCGTTCCGTAGCGGGTTGTGGCAAGTTGCCCTGCGTTGCAATGCGTTAGGATGCCATCGCCGTCTTTGATAAGTGAAAGTCCGTACTCGCCTATAGACCTGCAAATTTTGATGTCTTCTTCGCGGATTTTGACAGCCTCATCACGCAGAAGCGCCTTCAATTTGGACGGAGCCGCGCCTTTATTGTCGAGTACAACTTTTTCCATCCGGTCAAGCGCCCAAAAAAGGTTTACCGCCGTGGGGCGGGAACTTGCAAGATAGTCCTTGGCTTTTTTGAAGCGGGCATAAAAGCCGTCGTAAGAGGCTTCGTCTATTTCCAGCGCCGCGAGGTATATGCCTATAGCCGCCGCCACGCCGATTGCCGGAGCGCCGCGCACTTTTAGCAGGTAAATTGCTTCGTAAATGTCTTCCAATTTTGAAAGGGAAAGAATTTCCACCTTGCCGGGAAGTTTTGTTTGGTCGATAATCTTGAGGGCATTTTTTTCTTCGTCAAGCGCCACAGTGTCCAGCGATAAAATGTTTTGAGTCATATCTGTTCCTTGGATGCCGTGTCAATGGCGCGGCGGAAGGCGGCGGTAAAATCAGCGCCCGTTTTGAATTTTGCCCTGTTCATTATCAGGTCTTTGGCGCAATGTATGTTGATACGCTCGGCGCGGATGCGCTTTGCCCTGTCCGCGATGGTCGTAACATCCTTTACCTGCGCCATCCCCACAGTCCGCCGGATAAGTTCCGTGCCCGCCCCCGCAGCGGTGTCCGCGATAATGGTATCAAGATAGTATTCGGCAAAGCCTTCGGTTTTTGCCATGATGTCGGACGCCTTCTTTTTGTACTCCGCCAGAAATTTTGCCTTGAACAAGTCGATAACCTCGACGGCGGTTTTGAGCGTCCAATTACAGAATTCGGCATTACCTGCCGCATCCCCATTGTCCCACGCGAAAAACAGGTTGGCTATAACATTGCCTATGTCGTAGCCCATAGGACCATAAAAGGCAAATTCAGGGTCGAAGATTTTGGTAGAATCGGGCTTAACAAAGATAGAGCCGGTGTGCAGGTCGCCATGGAGGAGCGCCTGCGCGTTGTTCATAAAGTCGAATTTCAGTTTGGCAATTTCCAGATGAAGCGCCGTGTCCGTGTACAGTTCTTTTTTGACAAATTCAAGGTTTTCCGGCGTTACGATATTCCGCCCTTTGGCATCGTTGTAAGGCTCGGTGTATACAAGGTCTTCGGTAATCTCGCAGAGTTCGGGATTGATAAAACTTTTTACCAGTTCTTTTTTTGCCTTGTGTTCCATTACAACATCGGTAGTGTTGAGCAGCGTGTTCACCATATAGGTTGTGATGTCTTCGGCAAATTTAGGGAAGACTTCGTGCTTCATCAGCGCGTAACGCATAAGCCTATGGTCGGAAAGGTCTTCCATAATACAGGCGCACATAACCGTATCGTACTTAAATATTTTGGGGACGAGACCCGGCGCGTATTTGTGCTGGATGAGCAGGATTTCCGACTCAATGCGGTTGCGGTCGGTGGTTATGCGCATCTCCGCCGAAATGCGCAGTTGCTCTCCCGCCTGCTTTACAATAATCGATTTGCCCGTCCCTTCTTCCACAACACGGAAGACATAATTCAGATTGCCGTCTCCGATTTCTTTTACTGCAAGACGGGCATCTCTGGGAAAATAATCCGGCATCTGATTGCGGATATATGCGGGAATGTCCGCTTCCTTCATCAAAAAATATTTGTCAAAACCCGGCATAACTTCCTCTATTTTTTTCGTATTGAGTTGAGCGCGAGGGCGACAGCCAGTATCAGCCCCTTAAAAATATTGACCGTGTAGTACGGAACGGACGCCATAATTAGCCCATTTTCGAGTACTCCGATAAGGAACGCGCCGGCAAGTGTGCCAAAGGCATTCGGGCGTCCAATTCCCGCGACCGAAATGCCGATATGCGCGGCGGCAACCGCTCCCATAAGGTACGGCGCGCCGGAATTTATCTGGGCATTGCCGACACGCGCCCCTACAAGAATCCCCCCCACAGAAGCGAGCAATGCGCTAAAAATGTACGCAAGTATACGGTACTTCTGTACATTGATACCGGAAAGCCGCGCCGCCTCTATGTTCGAGCCGACCGCGTACATATAGCGCCCATGCTTCGTGTAGGTTAAGAAGAGAAACGCGAGTATTACCAGCGCCAGCATTATGATGATTATCCACGGTTCCTTTCCCATTGTGCGTAAAAATTGCGGCACCGTCCCAATGGCGGCGGTTCCATCCGGCTTGACCATGCGCTCGTTGATAGCGCCGCCGCCTGCGTAGGTCATTGCAACGCCTTCAAACATAAACATAGTGGCAAGGGTTGCCAGCATGTCAAATATTTTTAGTTTGACGATAAGAAAACCGTTAATTGCCGCGATAATGAGCGAGATAAGCAGCGTAAGGAATATCGCAAGCAGAGTCTTTGGTACAGTGTTCCCCATCGAAAACCATATAAAGAAGGTCATGCAGACGGTATTTGACAGGGTAGCCGCCGAGCCTACCGATAGGTCGATACCGTTTACGGTGAGCGCGAAGGTCATCCCTATAGCGACTATCGTAACGATACACACGGCGCGGATGATAGTGATAAAGTTGGATACGGTTCTGAAAAACGGCATCGCGCCCGAAAATGCCGCAAGCAGTATAACAATAGTGAGGAGTACTCCCCACTTTGCGATAAAATCAACTACCGCCGTTTTTTGGCTGCTGCCAGTAAGTTTTACATTCATTTTAGTTGCCTCCGGTTGAATAGTATAACAATTCTTTTTCGCTGGATTCTGATACTTTAACTTCTTTTACAATGCCGCCGTCAAACATTATGTACGCTCTGTCGGCTATTGCCATGATTTCCGAAAATTCGCAGGATGCGTAGATTATGCCCTTGCCTTGCGCGGCAAGGTCTTCTATCAGTTTGAAGATGTCCTGCTTCGCGCCTACATCGACGCCCTTGGTCGGCTCGTCAAAAATGTACACATCGGCATCCGATACAAGCCATTTTCCCACAACAACCTTTTGCTGATTGCCGCCGGAAAGGTTTGCCACAATCTGATTTTCTGACGGAGTTTTGATGCCGAGGTCTTTTATCAGTTTTCCTGCGGCATCTACCTGACGGCGCTTTACAATAAAGTGTATTTTATTGAGGAATTTCTGAAGCGCCGAGATGGTTATGTTGGCGTACAGCGGGTCTACAACGATGACCCCTTCCTTGCGCCGTTCTTCGGGGACAAGCGCAAGACGGCGGGCAACCGCCTGAGAAGGCGATTTTGGCGTGATGTTCTTTCCGCGCAAATTGACGCTTCCCTTTGAACTACGGTACGCGCCAAAAATCGTCTTGCACAATTCAGTCTTTCCCGCGCCCACAAGACCGGCAATACCTACGATTTCCCCGGAACGCACGGTAAGGCTTACGCCGTGTATCTTGTCGCTTTCTTCGGTTAGCGCATCCAGTTCGAGGAGCGCATCGCCTATAGGGACATTCTTCTTCTGGTATACTTCGTCAAATTTGCGCCCCAGCATATACTCGACAATTTGCTTGCTCGTCAGTTCCGGGGTAATGTCCATGTCCTGCACCACGCGGGCATCGCGCATTATCGTAATATGCTCGCAAATCTCAAATAATTCGGGGAGTCTGTGAGAAATAAACACAATGCCTACATTTTCTTCTTTTGCCAGACGGCGCACAACCTTGAACAGATTTTCCGTCTCCGTGTTGGAAAGCGGCGCGGTCGGCTCGTCAAGCACGAGGAATTTACAGCGTTCCCGCGCCGCGCTTGCCAAAAGCACCATCTGTTTTTCCGCAAGTGTAAGTTCAGAGACCGGCTTGCGTACATCTATATCAACGCCGAGCCGTGTAAGCGCGTCCTTTGCGGCGCTGCGTATATAATTCCAGTTGATAAATTGCTTCTTCCCCATCTTATTGACGAGGACATTCGTCATGATATTTTCCGCCACGGAAAGGCTGGGTGTAAGGGCGACATCTACTTCCTGATAGACAATCTCAATGCCCAGTTCCTTTGCAGCCTTTGGGGAACGAATCTCCACTTCCTGCCCGTCAATAAAAACCTGTCCGGTATAATGACTGTTGACGCCGGAAAGAACCTTCATCAGTGTTGATTTACCCGCGCCGTTTGCCCCGATAAGCGCGTAGATTCTGCCGCTTTCCATATTGAAGTCAACATTGGAAAGGGCTTTTACTCCGGGAAATTCTATCGAAATATCCCTCATATTCAGGGTTGATTTTTTTTGCCCGTCCAAACAATGCCTCCCGCAAAATAAGCCCCGCTCACGCGGGGCTTTGCGCCGTTTTCAAATCCACCCTAGGGCAACACTGATGTCAATTTAACCGGTGCCGCCCTAGATGGCGTTATTTTTTTACGGCAGCCTTAAGTTCGGTCATCCATTGGAAGCCGTCCCATACGCCTTTTTCCTGTCCCCAGCCCGGAACCACATCGGCTATGTTCGTCATGTTAATGGAAGAATTAAGTTGAGAGGTCTTAACCGCCTGCGCGTCAAGGTTGTAAGTATCGGGAGTGGGTTCGCCGGCGAATTTTGCCGCGAGGAGCCTCATATCCGCAATCCCTATCAGTTTGGGGTCGACAGCCGCTGTGGAAACCCACACATCAGGATGAGAGAGCATCAGGTTGATGTCGTCATTGGAAATGTCAATCGACATAAGTTTGATGTCCTTGCGTCCTGCGTCATCAAGCGCCTGAAGGCAGCCCTTTGCGAGTTCATCATAGGAACCCCAAATGGCATCCACATCGCCGGGCTTGAACTTTGGCAGAACGGCGGCAAAAGAATCCTGAGTGCCGCCCCGCGGGTTGGAAGAATCTACCGGACCAACAAGTTGGACTTCGGTAATTTTGCCTTCTTTTACGAATTTGTCGTAAATGCTCTGGCGGCGGTCAAGCGGCGGAACACCGGGACCCATCCATGCGCGGACGACTTTTATCGGCTGTTTGCCGGCGGGAAAATTCTCCACAATGGAAGAAAGCGAAAGTTCCGCGAGTTTGAAGTCCTCCTGCGCGGTGCTTGTTACGCCGGTCAGAATCGTGCCATTGGGGTCGCCGTTCAGATACGGTACCGAGTCGAAGGTTACGACCTTCATTCCCTTGTCAACTCCGGGTTTGAGGGCATCGTAAGTATAGCCCGCTTCCCCGTGAGACAGGATGATGCCGTCATAGTCCTTCTGAATGACCTGAGCAAGCGTCTCCTGGCACTTGGCATTGTCGCCGTTTGTAACAAAGGTATCGACAATAAAGCCCATAGCCTTGCCTTCGGAAACGCACCCGTCAAGGAACTGCTGCGTGTGGTCGCCGGCATTTAGATTGCGTACAACAGCCACCTTAACCGCGCCGTCCTTCATCTGGTTGGGAAAATACTGAGTTAGCAATTTGTCTACTTCCGGGTTGCCGCTTCCGGCAGCCTTCTTCTTGCCTGTACACCCCGTAAAGGCAGCAGCCAAAATTACTAAAAAAGTAATGCCTAAAATTTTTTTCATTGTTATCCTCCTGAAAATTTATACTATCTTATATTGTAAAACATATTGCAGTCAAGTGGCTTGTACACTAATACATAGGCGGGGCTGGTTGTTAGTTATGTTATGCAGGGCTGGTTCCCCGGCGGCTGGAGGAAAAACGCGCCGCCGCACCCGGCAAGACCGAGACTGAAAACCAGCGCAAGGACGGCGAATCCCCACACTGCCGTCGCAAATCGTGCATCCCTGCGCGATTTGCTTCTAGAGTTGCTTCGCAACTCTCCGCTTCGTTTACAGACAGCCCCGCCTGTGCAATGCGGGGACTAGACACTTTTCTTTGTTCGGGTTAGAATACTGACAAGAAAGTCCCGCCCTTGTAGCTCAGTCGGCAGAGCACATCCATGGTAAGGATGAGGTCACCAGTTCGATTCTGGTCGAGGGCTCATATTTGTATTTTGTGAATACAAACGGAAAAACGGGGCTTATTGTAGAGGAGTAAATATGGCGAGCAAAAAGACGGCGGTAGAACTTATCGCCTTGCAGTGCAGTGAATGCAAACGCAAGAACTACACTACCAAGAAAAACAGGCGCAATACTCAGGAAAAACTGGAATTCAAGAAGTATTGTCCTTTTGACCGAAAGCACACGGTTCATAAGGAAACGAAAATCAAGTAAGAGCGGTACCCTGCCGGGGATGCCGCAATAGGGGTATAGCTCAGTTGGTAGAGCGGCGGTCTCCAAAACCGCAGGTCGTGGGTTCGAAACCTACTGCCCCTGTATGAATTAGAAGGGCAGTAGGTTTCGAAGGGTTTTTGCCGCCGCGTCAGCGGAAAAGGCGGCAGGGATGCCGCCGAAAGGCAAAAACCCCGGCCTGTAGCGAAAAAACAGGACGTTTTTGAGCGGAAGGCGAAACCTACTGCCCCTGAGAATAGAGGTGTATTTTGAAAAAGATTGTTCAGTTTATTAAGGAATCTCACGCCGAATTAAAAAAGGTGATTTGGCCCGGACGGGACGATGTTATCAGTTCCGTAAAGGTAGTTATCATTTCTACTATCATCATCGCCGCTGTACTCGGCGTTATTGATGTTCTGCTGCTATTGGGCGTGCAGGTAATTTTTCACGGTTAAAGGAAAAAATATGTCAGCGGCATGGTATGTATTACAAGTTTACTCTAATAATGAACGCAAAGTCGAAAAATTACTCCGCCAAAAGATAAGTTCCGGGCAACTTACCAAAGAAGTGGTAATGGACATCAAACTGCCCATCGAAGAGATTACAGAAGTCAAAGACGGCAAAAAACGCTCGTTAAAAAAGGTATTTTTGCCCGGTTATGTGCTTTTGGAGATGGACTTGCCGGAAAAAGACTGGCAAAAAACTTGTTCGGAACTTATCAACACGGCGGGGGTCAGCGGCTTTGTTGCCACAAAACACAATGTGCGTCCCAGTCCGCTTTCCAACGATGAGGCACGGGATATACTTCAGCGGGCGGGCGAAATTAAAGGTGAAAAACCCATACGCTCACGCCAAACCTTCGCCTCAGGCGAGCAAGTTAAAATCATCGATGGTCCGTTTGAATCGTTTACCGGCACCATCGAAGAAGTCAATACCGAAAAGAACCGCCTTAAAGTTATAGTCGTTATCTTTGGACGCAACACATCGGTAGAAGTCGACATCATTCAAGTCGAAAAAATCTAAGGAAGCGCCGATGGGTATCGCGTTTATCAGCGATGCCTAATCTGCATACACACGCGGGACGCGCTTACTGATACCGCAGGTAATTTCGTACGGAATAGTCCCGATGCGTTCCGCGATGTCCGCCGCGTTAAGAGCCGGTTTTGCGCCGCCAAATATGGTTACCTTGTCCCAGCGTTCTACTTCAGGATGCGCGCCTAAGTTCACCATACATTGATCCATACAGATACGCCCTGCCAACGGGTAGAGAACGCCGTTTATACATACCGAAAAATTGCCGGACAGCAGGCGGGGCAGCCCGTCCGCATAGCCGAGCGGCAGAACACCTATAACTGTGTCCGCGTCCGCCGTCCATGTTCTGCCATAGGATACGCTCTCGCCTTTGCGGACTGTTTTTGTAAAGACAATCTGAGTTACCAGTTCCATAACAGGCTTAAATTTGAGCGCCGGCAGCGAGCCGGCATCCTGATACCCGTAAAGGATGATACCGGGGCGTACCATATCGAACCAACTTTTGGGGTGCGATACCGACCCTCCTGAATTTGCCGCGCTTAGTATGCCGGTCTGGATACCCCGCGCTTTAAGCGTTTCCGCAACGGCGCTAAAGCGTTCAATCTGAGTGTTCGTGTACGCGATGTTCTCCTCTTTTGAGGAGTCGGAAACGGCAAAATGAGTGATAATTCCGGCGATTTTTAGCGCATTAGTCTGCTCGATAAATCCGGCAAGCGCGGGCGCGTCCTCCGGGCGGCAGCCTACGCGCCCCATTCCGGTATCTATTTTGATGAACACCGGAAGTTTTTCGGTAACTTTCGGCGGAACCTCGCCATAAATCGCGCCTAATGCCGTCTGCTTGCCTGCTTCGGCAAAAAGCGCGGCGGCTTGTGTATCGCTTACAAGCGGCGTAAGGCTGTATGCCCAAACCGCTTCCATTTCCGCCGGGACGCACTGCGAAAGCAGCAGGATAGGTGCGCGTATACCCGCATCGCGCAACTGTGCGCCTTCGTCCACCGTGGCAACTGCGAGGTGCCGCGCTCCCGCTTCCAGCGCCGCCTTTGCGGCAGGAATAGCCCCATGCCCGTAGGCATCCGCCTTTACCGGTACGCATATCGAAGGCTCCGCGCCGTTAGCGCGATGATGAGCCCTCAGCGTCTCAATGTTTTTCTTGAATACATCAAGATGAATAATTGCTTGTGTTGCTCTCATAAAAAGATTCCATATTTTTAGGGGGTAGGGGACAGGGGATAGCGCCCGTTCAGGAAGTAAAACAAATACTAACGCAGATAACTACGATAGTACCGATATAACTTCCCAAAAAACTGTCCACTGTCCACTAACCCCTACCCACTACTCACTACTCACTAATCAATACACCCACTACCCACTACCTCAGCTATCCCCTCAAACACTTCGGCAAGGTCGTCAAAATGCATGACGGCGCTGCGGTCGAGCGGGGTCGGCTGGTTGTTTACGATGACAATTTCGCCGCCTCTGTTCAGCGTTACCCGCGGAATACTGGCGGCGGGATTTACCGTAAGGCTTGTCCCCAGCACGAGCATAAGGTCGCTTGCCGCCGCCTCGTATTCGGCATCGCGGAGGGCATCCGCCGGCAGCATCTCGCCAAAAAAGGTGATGGCAGGTTTTAGTATGCCGCCGCAATGCGGACACTCAGGATAGTCGCCGGCTTTTACCTTTGCGGCAACTTCGTCAAAACCGGCACGGACGCCGGCGCACCGGAGGCAATAATGCACCGCCGGCGAGCCGTGTACCTCAATGACGCGCTTGCTGCCGCCTTTCTGGTGCAAAACATCAATATTTTGCGTTATCAGCGCCTTTAGCCAGCCTTTGCGTTCCAGCAGCGCCAGTGTGGTATGCACAATGGACGCAGGCTTCTCGTCTATGTTGTAGATAAAGTCCTTTGCCTTGTTGTAGTAAAATTTCGGGTCGCGCTCAAAATAGTCGATGTCGAATATCTTTTCGGCATCCATGTCATTGTAAAGTCCGTTCTTCCCGCGAAAATCCCGTATGCCGGAAAGCGTACTCACCCCCGCGCCCGTAAGCGCCGTGCAATGTTTCGCCCCCCGTATCTTGGCGCAAAGCGTCTGTATGTCAGCGTTCATGGCTTCTCCCTACTCCAGAATTGCGCGGATGCGGCGGACGCCGGATGACGATGATTGTTCCTTCTGTATTTTGAAGTGTCCCAGTGTGCCGGTGTGTTCCACATGGGGACCGCCGCATACTTCCTTGGAAAAAGCGCCTATCGTGTACACTTTTACCCGCGCCTCGTACTTTTCGCCGAAAAGCGCGGTCGCGCCGCCAGCCTTTGCCGCCTCCAGTTCCATCACTTCCATAGTAACAGGAAGGTCGCGCTTGATTTGCTCGTTTACAATATCCTCGACCCGCTTGATTTCATCCGCCGTCATCGGGGCGGGATGCGAAAAGTCGAAGCGCATACGCTCGTGGGTGATGTTCGACCCCTTCTGCGCCACATGACTGCCAAGCACCTGTTTGAGCGCCGCCTGCAAAAGGTGGGTTGCCGTGTGATACTTCGTGCTGATTTCACTGTGGTCGGCAAGCCCCGCCTTGAATATTTGCTCGCCGCCGGCGCGGGAGGTCTCCTGATGTTTCTTAAACGCTTCCTCAAATTCCTCGCGGTTTACCGTTAGCCCGTTTTCGGCGGCAAGTTCGGCAGTCAGTTCGATGGGAAACCCGTAAGTATCGTACAACTTGAACGCAAGCCGCCCGCTCATCACTTTTTTGGGGTCGCGGAGCAGGTTCGGCAGCAATTTTTCAAATTCCTTCTCGCCCTTGTGCAGCGTCTCCAAAAAGCGCTCTTCCTCTTTGGTAAGTTCCTCCAGAATGAAGGCGCGGTTCTGTTCCAGTTCGGGATACGCTTCGCGGAAATTCTCGATGACCACGCAGGCTATCTTCGACAAGAATAATCCTTCGGTGCCGCTTCCGCCAGCCAACTTCCGTCCGTGCCGTATCGCCCGCCGGATAAGGCGGCGCAGTACATAGCCCGCGCCCACATTGGACGGCGTTACCGCCTTGGGGTCGCCGACAATGAACACCGCCGAACGCACATGGTCGGCAATGATGCGTACCGAGCGGTCGCGCTCGGCATATTCAGGCTGCGTTTCGCCCATGCCGTAACGGTAGGGCATCGCGCAAACCCCGCCGGAACATTCCGGCGGCGGCACACACGCGGCGACTATCGCTTTGATGATGGGCTGGAATATTTCGGTATCGTAAACCGATTTCTTGCCCGTCAGTATCGTTACCGTGCGCTCTACGCCCATGCCGGTATCAACGCATTTGCGAGCAAGCGGAATGTAGTTGCCGTCCGCGTCCTTGTTGTACTGCATGAACACATCGTTCCAGATTTCAAGCCACTTACCGCACCCGCAGCCCGGCTCGCAAGCGGGACTGCACGGTTCCTTGCCCATGTCGATGTACATTTCGCTGTCGGGTCCGCAAGGTCCGGTCGTGCCGGCGGGTCCCCACCAGTTGTCCTCACGGGGGCGGTAGGCGATGCGCTCTTTGCTAAAGCCGAGGCTGCTCCAGACGGCGGCGCTCTCGTCATCGCGGGGAATGTCAGGCGCTCCGCCCTCACCCTTTTCGCCGGCAAAAACGGTAACGCCGAGTTTTTCGTGCGGTATGCCGAGCCATTCGGGCGAGGTAAGGAATTCGTAACTCATTTTGATGGCATCTTCCTTAAAGTAATCGCCCAGACTCCAGTTGCCCAGCATTTCAAAAAAAGTGAGATGGCTAAAGTCGCCGACCGATTCGATGTCGCCGGTGCGTATACACTTTTGCACATCGACAAGGCGCTTCCCCGCCGGATGTTCCGCGCCAAGGAGGTACGGCACAAGCGGGTGCATCCCCGCTGTGGTAAAGAGGACGGTCGGGTCATTTTCCGGTATCAGGCTCTTGCCTTCGATACGCGCATGCGCGTGCTTAACAAAAAAGTCGATATATTTTTGGCGTAATTCGTTTGCGTTCATATTGATATGGTAGCGCAAAGATGGGGGGGCAACAAGAGGCTTGGACGCTAAGTATAGGCGGGGTTGGGGTGTTTGCCATAAAAAAAAGCCGGCGCAGTAATTCTTCCGCCGGCTTGTAGAGGTACTGAACCGTAAGGTTCAGTACCTCTGTGGAAAAGGGTCTTTCTTTAAGCGCCAAAGTAGCGTTTTAGCAGACCTTTGAAGCCGGCACCGTGCCGTGCTTCGTCTTTTGCCATTTCGTGGACTGTGTCATGAACAGCGTCAAGATTGGCAGCCTTTGCGCGTTTGGCAAGGTCAAGTTTCCCGGCGCATGCGCCCGTTTCGGCTTCGGCGCGGAGTTGCAGATTCTTTTTTGTATCCGCATGGACAACCTCGCCCAGCAGTTCCGCGAATTTAGCCGCGTGTTCCGCCTCTTCCAGCGCCGCCTGATGATAGAACGCTCCGATTTCGGGGTATCCCTCGCGTATCGCCTGACGGCTCATCGCAAGATACATACCCACTTCGCAACATTCTCCGTTAAAATTGGCAACCAAGTCTTTCTTGATGTCTTCCGGTACATCTCTTGCCTCGCCTACTACATGTTCGCAGGCAAATCCGCCGCTGTCCTGTTCCTTAAATTTGGAAGCAGGCGCTTTACAGGTCGGACAAACCTCAGGCGGTCTGTCTCCGGTGTGTACATAGCCGCACACCATACATACCCATTTCTTCATAATTTTTTCTCCCTTCAAATAAGATATAACAGCAATGCTGTCGGCTCATATTAAGAATTATTCTTAATTAGGTCAAGCCCCCAGACGCGTTCATTATTCCTTGCGGTTTTCATTGCCGCAAAATCCGCCGCTTGCCGCCAGCCCATCATAGGCAAATGTATAAAGCCATTTTACAAAATAAATATAAAAAATAACTTGACAAATGAAAATTTGTAATGTATAATGGTTTTAAGATTATAGGCTGCCGGAAAAAGGGCAGCCAAAGGAGAAAGATATGTCTAGAAACGTATTAGCTGCCTTATTAGGCACAATGGTTCTTTTTTCGGCGTGTACGAAAAAAGGAAGCGGAACAGCGGGAGCGGCGGCAACCGGCGCTTTTGACTGGAAGCGGGAAAACGGCAAGTCGCTGACCGTCTTTATGGTTCAGCACTCAACCGCGGAGGCTATCAGAGCGCGAATCCCAGAATTCGAGGCTTTGACCGGAATCAAAGTGAATCTCCAGATTACACCGGAGACAAATTACTTTGACCAGGTTTCCAATGCTCTTTCCAGCCGTTCTGGTACGCCGGATATTTTTATGTCCGGTATTTACCAACTCTGGGAGTATTCAACGGCGGGCAATGTCGAAACGCTTGATTCTTACATCGCCAACGCATCGCTTACAGGCAGCGACTGGGATTTTGCCGACTTTGTGCCGTCAAACATCAGCGCGCTGCGATGGGACGGAGTCGCGGGGCATGCCGCAGGTGAGGGCAATCTGCTGGGACTGCCGCTCTGTTCGGAAATTTACAATGTCGGCTACAACAAACGGGCTTTTGCCAAAGCCGGCATCACAAAATTCCCCGAAACTTTTGAGGAACTTCTTGCCGCCTGCGACAAACTCAAAGAATGGAATGGACCCGGTTCATATCCGCTTGCTATTCGCGGCTTGCGCGATTGGGGGACGATTCACCCCGCATATCTGAGCGCCTACGCAATGTACGGCGCAAAGGATTTTGCGATAGAAAACGGCAAACTCATTTCTAAGGTCAATTCGCCGGAATCCATTGCGATGAACAAATTTTGGGTAGACCTTGTAAAGCGCGGCGGTTCCCCTCAGTGGTCTAACGCAAGTTGGTCGCAGGGACAGACCGATTTAGGCGCGGGCAAGGCGGCTATGCAGTGGGATGCCAGCAACAACTCTATTCAAGTGAACCTGCAAAATATGGCGGAAGGCGGGAATATAGCGTTCGCGCATTCTCCTACGCTCAAGGCGGGCGACAAAGTACTCTCCAATTCCTGGATTTGGTCGATAGCGATGAACGCTTCGTCCAAAAATAAAAACGCGGCGTGGCTTTTCCTTCAGTTTGTAACAAACAAAGAAACCCTAAAGTCGGCGTCCGTTAAGGGCTCCAGCGTTGACCCCGTGCGTACTTCCGTATGGAACGATGACGGTTTCAAGGCAAAGATGGCTACGCAGGAAGGGTATATCGACGCCTTCAATGTAACTTCGCCTAACACAACAATACTCTTTACTCCGCAACCGGCGTTCTTCGAGACGACTACAGACTGGGCGGCGACTCTGCAAGACATGGTCGCGGGAAAAGTTACTGTGGAACAGGGACTTAATGACCTTAAAACGCGGATGGATAAAGCCGTACAATAGAGCATCGCGCCTATTGAGGCGGGCTTGTCCGGCAGCCCCGGATGAGTCCGCCGGCTCTTTCGCAGGAAAGGAGAGCGTATGAAACGACAACAAGCGCCGGGCGAAATCAACTACAACGAACTGCCGCGCCATATAAAAATGCGCCCGTATTATATTATCGCGCCGGGGATGCTGATACTCATCGGCATCATGATACCGTTCATATCTGCCATCATTCTGTCGCTTACTAATGCCTCTTACAGGCTCCCGATAGACCAATGGCGGTTCAACTGGTTCAGAAATTGGCTTTCGTTTGGCAAAGCGCCGGACGGCTCGCTCGAAATTGGCGGGCTTATCGCCGACCCTGATTTTTATCATGCGGCGCTTATCACATTTTTGTACGCGGTTTCGGCAACCGGCACACAATTATTGCTGGGGCTCGGTATCGCATTCCTCCTAAAAAAGGATTCACGCTACTGCCGCATCCTCAAAGTGGTGCTGATGTTCCCGCTTATGGTCGCGCCGGCTATCGCCGTACTGATATGGCAGTTAATGCTGTCCAATTCCGTGGGGATTGTCGAAAAAATGCTCAATATTTTTGGGATTTTCAACTTTCCATGGGCGGCATCTCCCAAAACGGCGATGTTCACCGCCGTACTCATCGACTCATGGGTGAATACGCCCTTTATGCTATTGCTGATTTTGGCTGGTATTCAGTCGCTGCCCAAATCGCCTTTCGAGGCGGCTCAGGTTGACGGCGCAAGCGCGTGGTTTACATTCAAAACGCTTACACTGCCCATGCTCAAGCCTTTTATCTACATTGCCGTCCTGTTCCGCCTTATGGCGGCTATGCAGGAATTCGGCATCATCTTTGCCCTTACCAAAGGCGGACCGGGGAACGCGCTTATGAACATATCGCTTACCAGTTATCTTACCGCATTCACTTACAAACAAGTCGGCAAGGCGCTGCCTTACCTGTTAATACTGTGGTTCATCGTCAATAAATCGGCGCAATTCCTTGTTACAAAACAACGAAAATATGCCAAAGAAGCGGCGGGGCTGTAAGGAGGTCTGATATGAATGAATTAGAACACGCGGCGCAAATCAAGAGAACGCGGGATGCTCTAAAAGAAGCGGGGCGCAATTTCGGTCTTACCGTATATATGCTCTTTGCGGTTTTCCCGATTTTGTGGATGCTCTTAATGTCTTTTAAGTCTGACGCGGAAGTGGTAACTACGGTATTTAAGTTTACGCCTACGGTGTCGAATTATTTTGCCGTTCTCTTCCGCCCGGATTCAGATTACCTTAAAGCATTTGCGCAAAATTTTATTGTGTCGGGCGGCGCGGTGCTGCTCACCGTACTTGCCGGCGTTCCCGCCGCTTACGCGCTTGCCCGTTACGACTTTAAGAACAAAGAAGGCTGGGCTTTCCAAATATTGAGTTTTAAGTTCGCGCCGGAAATTCTCGTTATACTTCCAATCTTTATGATTTTCCAGCGAGCGGGACTGTACGACACATACTTCGGTCTTATCTGGGTATATCAGTTGATAACGATGCCCCTGCTGATTTGGGTAGTGCGCGGTTATTTTGAAGACATCAGCGTGGAAGTGGAACAGGCGGCGCAACTGGACGGCTACAATTGGTACGAGGTGTTTTTTAAGGTACTCATCCCGCTAATAAAACCCGGACTTGTCGCGTCAGGACTGCTCGCTTTTATTTTTGCGTGGAATAGTTTTACATTCCCGCTAATTCTGAGCGGTATGCGGGTTCAGACTATCACGATAACTTCGCTGCGCTTTTTAGGCTCGGATTCTGTACACTACGGACAGGTAGCGGTCGCCGCCGTTATCGCGGTGCTTCCTGAGATAATCATCTGTCTGTTTATTCAAAAACATCTTGTGCGCGGATTGAGTTTCGGCGCGGTTAAGGGGTAAATATGGCGCGTATTCAACTTGAAGGTATAACCAAAAAATATAAAGACAAAATTGCCGTTGACAACCTGAGCCTCGACATACAAGACAACGAATTCTTTGTGCTGTTTGGTCCGGCGGGCGCGGGCAAAACAACGACTCTTAAAGTAATAGCGGGAATCGAATTCCCTCAGACGGGACTCGTAAAAATAGGCGGCGAGATTGTAAACCTCATCGAACCTATGAACCGCAATGTCTCGATGGTATTTGAAAATTACGCGCTCTATCCTCATCTTTCGGTGTACGACAATATCGCGTTCCCTCTGCGGAGCAAACTGCATAAAAAAGACGAGGCGTACATTAAGAACGCTGTGGAAAAGGTCATCACTATGATGAATATGCACAAGGTCGAGGGCATCTATGAGCGCAGACCGAGCCAACTTTCTAACGGTCAGCGCCAGCGTGTAGCAATAGGACGCTGCCTTGTGCGCGAGCCGAATGTATTTCTTATGGATGAGCCGCTTGCCCACCTTGACGCAAAATTGCGCCACTTTATGCGCGGCGAATTAAAAGAAATGCAGAGCGCCTTTAACACAACCACAATTTATGTAACGCACGATTTTATGGAAGCAATGTCGCTTGCCGACCGTATCGCCGTGATGAACAACGGCAAAATCGAACAACTCGGCACATCGATGAGTATGTACTATACGCCGGTAAATGAATTTGTTGCGCGGCTTTTCGGTGAGCCGGAAATTAACATTTTTCCGGCGGAATTGATAAGCGAATCGGGCGCTGTTCATCTGCATGCGCTGGGACAGGCGGTGCCGCTAGTCCCCGAAACGGATGCGGGCGCGGCGCTGCTTGCCGCAAACCGCAACAAAGTCGATGTCGGCATACGCGGCGTAGACATAGCGTTCAATTTTGAGCGGGCGGAAGAAGGCGCGTTGTCCGGCACCGTGTTCGCGTTTGAACCTATAGGCAATAAAGTTATTATGACGGTAGATGTAAACGGCTGTCATATCCGAGTAGCCGCGCCGAATGATACCGCCGCCGGTTTAGACCAGCCTGTGTACATAACTTTCAATATGAAGAATGCGCTCTATTTTGACGGCGAAACGCAGGCGTTTATTACGCGAAGCGGCATCGAAAAATATCAATAGGAGGACGGAATGGCACAGATACGGCTGCAAGGCGTATACAAACGCTACGACAATGCCGAAAAAAAACTTTTCGGCAAAAAGAAATTAAACGATTTCGCGGTAAAAGACCTTTCGTTTGAATGTGCGGACAAATCATTCATCGGCATTTTGGGTCCTTCAGGCTGCGGCAAATCTACCACATTGCGCATGATAGCGGGGCTTGAACAAATTACAGACGGCAGTATGTTTATTGACGATGTACGCATCAATAACCTTCTGCCCAAAGACCGCAACATTGGGCTTGCATTCGAGGACTATGCGCTCTATCCGCCGCTTTCGGTGTACGACAACCTGGCGTTCAACCTGCGGGCAAAGAAAATGCCGGAAGCGGAAGTAAAAAAAGCGATAGATAAAGTCGCGCCGCTTATAAAAGTGGATGAACTGCTGAATATGAAGCCGAGCGCCCTTTCGGGCGGACAGAAACAGCGCGTCAACATTGCCCGCGCTATTATACGCCAGCCGGGACTGCTGCTGCTTGACGAACCGCTCTCCCACCTGGACGGCAAGATGAGGCAGACATTGCGGCAGGAAATAAAACGCATGCACCGCGAGATTGAATGTACAACAATCATCGTTACACATGACCAAATTGAAGCTATGTCGCTTGCCGATGTCATCATCATTATGAAAGACGGCGTTTTGCAGCAGATGGGAACGCCGCTGGAAGTGTACGATTCGCCCGCGAATGAATTTGTCGCAGGCTTTATCGGCGAGCCGCCTATGAATTTGCTGCCGTCTATCATCGCAAAAACACAGGACGGCTTCTTCTTTACCTTTGCCGGCAGTGATTTGCGGGTAAAAGTCCCGGAGCGCTACAACGGCGCGGTATCCGATGGAATGAAACTGACGCTCGGCGTAAGACCTGTTGATGTACTATTGACCGGCAAACAGTCGAGTACGCCCGCGCCCGTGTCGATTTACGAAAATTTTGGCGATGAACGGCGGGTCGGCATAAGAGTAGGCGAATATCATTTGAACCTTACCACAGCGGCGGATGTGTTTTTTCATCGCGGCGATATTGTGTATCTGGAATTCAATTCCCAGAAAACACACTTATTCAACGCCGAAACCGGCGCCGCTATTAAAGGGACTCAATAAAATTTAAGGAGTTATTTATGAGTAATTATCCAAAAACTATGAAAGCGCTTGTTGCGTACAGCCAAACTGATTACCGCTTTGAACCGGCGTATCCATCGCCCGAATGCGGTGATGATGACATCATCATCAAAGTTGAAGGCTGCGGAATTTGCGCCGGAGACTTGAAGTGCCGGCATGGGGCTGCAATGTTCTGGGGCGATGAATTACAGCCGAGTTGGGTTCGCCCTCCGTTCATCCCCGGTCATGAATTTCTGGGGCATATAGTCGAAACCGGAAAAAATGTCAAAGGTTTTGCGTTAGGCGAGCGCGTAACAGCAGACCAGATTGTTCCCTGCGGCGATTGTATATTCTGCAAAACCGGGCGTTACTGGATGTGCCAGCCGCACGGAATGCACGGCTTTCATAAAGAATACAACGGCGGCATGGCGGAATATGTGCGCTACACAAAAAACGCGCTGGTACACAAGGTGCCCAAAAATATGCCGCTCGAAGACGCGCTGCTCATCGAACCATACGGCTGCTCAAAACACGCGGTTGACCGCGCCAATATTCAATGCGCCGATGTGGTTGTAATTTCCGGCGCGGGCACACTCGGCTTGGGTATGGTAACCTACGCGGCGCTAAAAAATGCCAAGGCGCTAATATCACTGGATATGGCGGACGACAGACTTGCAAAGGCAAAGGAATTCGGCGCTACACATATTTTCAACCCCTCAAAAGTTGATGTGGAAAAAGAAATCCTCAACATGACCGGCGGCTACGGCTGCGACATCTATATTGAGGCAACCGGACACCCGTCAAGCGTTATTCAGGGACTCAAGGTAATACGAAAGTTAGGAACTTTTGTCGAATTCAGCGTGTTCGGCGGACCCACCAGCGTTGACTGGTCTATCATCGGCGACCGCAAGGAACTGGATGTGCTAGGCTCGCATTTAAGCCCCTATTGCTTCCCCTTTGTAATCGACGGCATCGCGTCCGGCGCGTTAAAAACCAAAGGCGTAATAAAAACGACCTTTAAGTTGGAAGAATGGGAAAAAGCATTTGACTACGCAACCGGCAAAAACGGCGATTTGAAAGTTGCAATAATTCCGTAATTTGGTTAGGTTCTGTGCCCCAGCGTCTACGAGTCCTCCTGCGCTAGACGCCGGGGCATTTTTCACACATTATTGGTAAATTCACAGATATAGTACAGCGCGGCGCCTGCCGCGATAGAGAGAGTTTTGTAGCGGCAGATGTCGATGTAGGCGGCGTTCCCGTGTTCAAATGAGTTGAGCGCACCGGCACGGCGTTTTAGTTCGGGCAGATGCGGGTTGATGTACTCAGTTATGTAGCCGCCCAGTATGACGGTGCAGTCAAAAAGTTCCTGTACATTGTTTACGGCAAGCGCGAGGTTATCAAGGTAGATGTTCCATGCGGCAAGCGCGTCCTTAGCGCCTTGTTCGAGCAATTTGAAAAAATCCGCGAGGCTGCCGCCGCAGGCTCGCGTAAGTGTGGAGGCGGCAAGATAAGTTTCCGCGCAGCCGCGCTGCCCGCAGTAGCAAAGTTCTCCTCCGGGATGAAGGGTAAGGTGTCCTATCTCGGCGGCATGGTAGTTTGCCCCATAAATAATTTTATTTTCTATCATCAGAGCGCCGCCGACATTGTTGCTCAAACTGATGTAAAACATATTGCCGATGTTATTGCGTATCCAGAATTCGCCCAGCCCTGCCGCGCTTGCGTCATTAAAAAGCGCCGTTCTGAATGGGATATACTGCGAAAATTCTTCGCGGGAAGCGCCCGTAAATTTAAGGATTTCGCCGTAAAAGACTGTTTCCATATCGCCGGTAACGAGCCCCGGCACGCCTATACCCACGCCGAGTATGTGTTTGTCGTCGAGTCCCGCCGATTTTATCACCGTTCTGACGAGTTCTCCCAATTTTTGGTAATAGGCGGAATTCATCTGGAATTCGATGTCCATCCGCGTATGGTTGACGACATTCCCCGCCAAATCTATCGCTGCGGCTATCACATAGCCGCCGGTAATATCCAATCCTATGGCGGCGCGGGCATCCCGCGTAAATGACCAGGTTTTTGCCCGTCTGCCGCCTGTATGCGTGGCGACACCGTTCTCTGTTACCAGCCCCTCCTCCCGCAGTTCAGACAGGTTGTTCGTTATTGTGGGCAGCGAAAGTCCAAGCCGCTGAACTATGTCCTGCTTGGTAAGCCCCGCCGCTTCCCGTCTTAGGAGTTGGTAAATGTTTGTCCGGTTCATTTTTTGAATAATAAGGCTTGCTACATTTTTTTGTACACCGTTGTTGAAATCCATTGGGTTTACAGTATCATACTCTAAAATAATTTTCTATAGCAGATTCAAATGGAGTAAAAATGCGGGTGAAGGGCAACTCCCTTGAAAAAAATAAAAAACCCTTCTAGTATAGAGGGGTCTAAAGAGAGGATTTTCTACTTCGCGGTCAAAATGAATAAAATACGCTGGACAGTCGGTCGAAAAATATCACTTGGGTTTCTGTTAGGAACTACCGTTACTCTTGTTGTCGGCATTATGGGCTTTATGAGCGTACAAACGCTTTCTGGGGCTCTCAAGGCAATGGAAGAAATATACACGCCGCGTTCCGCCGCGCTGGAAGACCTGAACAGCCTGCGTCTGAGCATACGCCTTACCATATTTGATGCCCTTGGTTTGCAGACCGAAAAAGACGCGGCAGAAAACCTTGAGCGCATACAGGGCGAGCGGCGCGAAATATTCGAAGAAGTAGACGCGGTATGGCAAAAATTGCAGAGCATACCTTTTACAAACAGGGAAAATACCTCAATGTTTTCGCTTTTGGGGAATGAGTATGTATTTTGGCGCATAGCCCATAGGATGTTAGACGAATATTTGTCTCAAATTGCCGCCGCGGAGGATGAATCTCAAAAAATGATGTTATACCGCGAATTTGCCGGTATGGTTGAGCAAACCACGCTTGTTTCCATATCCTTTAGCGAAACAATGAGCAATGTCCGCCAGCGTAACGCGGAAATAATCGAACAAATCGTCAACGAAAATTCGCGTCAAAGTTTAGAAACAAAACTCCGGCTAATCTGCTTTATATTGATAGGCATTATCTTTGCCGGCATTCTTACAATAATCATTACAAATCATATTACTTCGCCGGTACGCCATGCCCTGTCGCTTTTAACAGCCATGTCGAAGGGCGAACATATAGAAGAAATAAAAATTGACAGCGAAGACGAAATCGGAGAGATAATAAACCTTTTGCAGAATGAAATCGCGGCAAAATTAAAGGCTGAGGACACCTCGCGCTCCAAAGTAGAATTTCTTGCTATGGTTAGCCACGAAATCCGCACACCGCTAAATGCAATTCTGGGGCTTACAGAAGTTCAGTTGCAGAATCATTTTTCGCGCCGTCTTGAACTGCCGCCGGGGACTATAAATGCCTTTGCAAAAATAAAAGAATCCGGCAAGGGGCTGCTATCCATAGTAAATGGAGTGCTCGACATTTCCAAGATTGAAATGGGAAAACTCGAATTCAACCCGCGTAATTATGACTTTGCCCACTTGCTAAATGATACCTTAATTCCGTACTACGAAGTAAGTAAAACACGCGGCATCGAATTCAAGATTGAAATAGACGAAGATGTGCCGGCGGTGTTGTACGGCGACCCGGCGCGTATTTCGCAGATACTCGGCAACCTTTTGTCCAATGCCTTCAAATTTACAGAAACGGGCTGCGTTACCTTCAAAATTACGACATTCAAATTGGGGAACGGGCTTTTTGTTACCTTTACCGTGAGAGATACCGGCATAGGAATAAAGAAAGCCGACCTGGAAACTGTATTTAGCGAATTTTATCAACTTGACCGGGGGACGGAGCGCAAGGCGGCGGGGGTAGGGCTGGGGCTTGCGGTATCGCAGCGGCTTGCCGTTCACATGGGCGGTGTTATTACCTGTCAAAGCGATTTTGGCAAGGGAACTGTGTTCAGTTTTCAGTTGCCGCAGCGGCTGGGAGACGGCGGCAATATAAACAAGGATATAATAGCAAAACTGCGTCAGTTGAGTCCTTTAGAAACGCCGGCAAAGACATTCGGTTCAAACAGCGCGAGGGGGCGCGCTCTTATAGTTGACGACATCGAAACAAATATAGAGGTAGCGCGGGGCATATTATCGCTTTACAACATTGATTCAGATGGAGCGCTTTCCGGCATTGAGGCGCTTAAAATTATCGAAAAAGGCGAGCCCCGCTACGACATGATATTTATGGACCACATGAAGCCGGACATGAACGGATTAGAAGCAACATCTTTAATTCGGGCGCTGGACAGCGATTACGCAAAAAACATTCCGGTAATAGCCCTTACCGCAAATACAATGGCGGGCGGTGAAAATAAATTTTTGAATTCGGGCTTTAACGCATATATGGCAAAACCTCTGGATATAGAAAAACTTGACCTGGAAATGGCAAAACTCGGACGGCACCGCGCCGCTCCAATTCAACTTGATTTATACGAAGAAACCAGTGTATTTAACGATTTATCTATAAAAGGAATGAATTTTAGCGATGGGCTCAGGCGTTTTGGCAGCGTAGAAATGTACAAACATATTTTATTTTCGTTTGTACATAATACGCCGGCTGTTTTGGAGAAGATAAAGGCTATAGCGGCATCCGGCGCTCTTACGGCGGCAAAAACCGGCGACTATTCAATTCTGGCGCACGGGATAAAAGGTTCGGCGCGGGCTATAGGCGCGGAACTTGTGGGAAACATGGCGGAAGAACTGGAAAAGGCAGCCAAAGCCGGCGATACCGCCCTTATTTTGGAAAAGAACTTAGCATTTGCGGCGGAAACGGAAAAACTTATAGACAGTCTGGCGGAATTTGAACGAGCCGAAAACGCGGAAAAAGAAACAGAAAAAGAAAAAGAAATTAAAGAAAAGCCCGACGAAGCGGCGTTAAAACGTCTTGCCGCCGCCTGCGATGATTACGAGTTGTCCGAGGCGGATGCCTTGCTGCGGGAACTGGAGCGTTATAATTATACGGGAGACGGGGGGCTTATCCGGTATATAAGGGAACAGATAGATAACTATGATTTTTCCGCCGTTTCTAAAAAAATATATGCGAGTTTATGAATACAAAAAAAAATACAAATAATTTAAGAAAATTCTTATCGCGTTTGTTTGTTTTCTTTGCGGCAGTGTCGCTTTATACGGTTTTAAATATAAGCGTTTTTTTTAAGCCGATACTTCGGTTTAGCATACCTTGGACTTATCCCAGTTCCGCCTGTGTATCACCCGAAGGACTCTATGTACTGGACAATGCGGGCACTGTACTTACAGTGCTCTCCTCCGGCGGAACGCTTGTAAAGCGCATACAACTTGCTCAAAATTATTCTGAAATTCACGGGATAGAAATTGCGTCAGACATGAAAGGGAACGCATATATATATCTTCAGGAACTTTATCCCTCAAAGCAACTTACAAAAAGCGATTCCATAATCAAAGTAAACATAAAAAGCAAAAACATTGAGCGCATATACGCGGAAAATTACGGCGAGAGCGGCGGCGTTCAGCCCAATGGTTTTGCGCAGTACAATACGCTGCGCTGGTACAACGGCAGCCTGACTTTTTCCAAGACTGAAGAATACCGTAACCGGCTTTTTGTCTGGGAGGCTTCCAACGGTATGCTTACAGAGAGGTATCATATACCGGCAGATAAGGAAGCGCCTGCGGATATTCCTTACTATACATCAAAAGTACTGGTAAAAGATTTATGGGATTGTTACTACATTACACGGCGCGGAAAAATGTTTCATTCAAAAGAATACGCTGACGAAAATAAAAATTCAGAGAACATTAACGAATTGGTATCCGAATTTTACCGGCTGCCGGAAGACGAAGGCGCGCTTTTTGAATATGTACCGCAGACTTCGGAGGACGGCGCTGCCGGCATAGTTTCCAATGCGGGCATTTCCGGCGGAATTCCGTATCTTACGCTTAACGGGAATACAACCCGCTACAATAATGGAATGAATTTTCCGGCGCTGGAAATTGCCCGTATGATAACCGCGTATATTTCGCTTATTGCGGCGCTTTCGCTGCTTGCCGTGTACGCATATTACTACATTGTATATATTAAAAGACGTTATGTATCACTTTATATTAAACATATAATGCTTGTAATATCTGTTTCTTTTTTAATGCTGGTACTATGTTACAATGTAATGTATAAACCGTTTGCCGAAAAAGAAAAAAAACAATTTGCGGAAGATTTGACTTCTTTTGCCGCCGTTTCCGCCGCTGTGTTTAACGCGGACGAAATTGAACAACTTGCGGACATTAGCGCATACGGAAACGGCGCATATACTTCGATTACAAAACAACTGCGGGATATTATCATACGCGGCAGCGGCGGGGATTGGAGCGCCAGCAGGAGCGCCGGAATTTACAAGATAGACAGTACCGGTTACCGGATGCCGGACGGGATTTTGCCGCACGGAGGCACAACCGCGCCTGCCGCGCTGTATACTGTGGCTTTTTTTAACAACGCAAAGGGGCTTTTTTCTTTTGCCGGCTCTATTTCCCCAAGCGGCTTAGAGGCGCTGCGTTCCGGGCAGACGGTAAAAGGCAGCCGCCATACCGCCGCCGGCAACCTGCTTTATGCCCGTTCTCCCATCTATAACAAAAACGGCGAATTAACGGCTGTATTTGAGGCAGCCGCCGGCATAGGGACGCTGGAAGCGCAAGTAACGCGGGAGAGGCTGCGTATTTACGAGGCTATGGGCATAACGGTACTCTGCGCCGCCTTGCTTATGATGCTTGGTTTTTCAAACATTGCTATCAACCTTCAAAAATTGACTGCCACGATAAACGAAATAAAAAACGGAAATTTTTCGGCACGGACTTCGTATTTTGGAAATGATGAACTTGGAGAACTTTTTCATAACTTTAATTTTATGGCGGCGGCGCTGGAAAGAAGGCGCAATGCCGAGGCGGCAAGAGCCGCCGAGCGTTCCTTTGTGGCAATGTTAAGCCACGAAATACGCACGCCTCTTAACGCAATTCTTGGAATAACGGAAGTTGAACTTCAGAAAGAGGAAATGCCGCAGGAATCAAAAACAAACCTGCAAAAAATCAGGACATCGGGACGCAGCCTGCTTGCCCTCATTAACGACCTTTTGGATGTATCAAAGATTGAGTCAGGAAACTTTGCGATACTTGACGAAGAATACAATACCGCCGCTCTTCTAAACGAGGCTGTCGAAACCAACAAGGTGCGTTTGCAGGGAAAAGACATTGAATTTATTGTTACAATAGACCCGAAATTTCCCGCTAAACTCTACGGCGATAGAAAACGAGTTTTGCAGGTTCTAAACAACATTTTATCCAATGCGATAAAGTATACGCGGGCTGGGCAGGTTGTTTTTTCGGTTGAATGGCGCAAGAAAAGACTCCGTATATCCGAAGTATTTGGCTTTGAAACGGCATCCACAATCGAATTGAACACAGAAGGCGAGATGATTGCGGTTGTAAAGGACACCGGCATTGGAATAAGAACAGAAGACCAGAAAAAAATATTTGAGCGCTACGGGCAGGTTGATTTGCGTAAAAACCGCAATATTGAAGGTACGGGACTTGGGCTTTCCATTACACGGCAACTGATAGACTTGATGCACGGCGAACTTAGTCTGGTAAGCGAATACGGCGCGGGCAGTACATTTACGGTGTTAATTCCGCAACTTCTTGTAGACGACAGCCGTATTGGCGAGAAAGAAGCAAAGCGCATTTCAAATTTTCAGTATACCGAAGAAGAAGAAGACCCGGCGGGAAAACCGTTTGATGTTCCTGGATTCCGCGTACTTGTTGTGGATGATATTGAACTCAATTTGGAAGTGGCGAACGGTTTTCTGTCGCGTTACAAAATCAAACCGGATTGCGTATTAAGCGGAATAGAGGCGCTGTCTATGGTAACCAATGCGGCATTTGGGAAAAGCAAGCGTTATGATGTACTTGTTGTAGACCATCTTATGCCGGATATGGACGGCGTAGAACTAATGCGGCGCATACGCGGTCTAAATTCACAATGGGCGCGTACTGTTCCGATTTATATTATGACAGGAAGTGAAAAAAGTGAATTTGATAGTCTGATAGGCGATGAACTTTTTAGCGGTTATATTGCAAAGCCGGTAAACATAGCCGACATTGACGCGGTTTTACGCGGCATTGTTTTTAAGGATGAGGGCGGAATTGAGCGGTATAGCACAGACGCGGCGCCAGATGCGGTGCCAGATGACGCCGTTAGCCCCGGCGCGGTGCCTGACGCGCCGGTTGATAATGCGGACAATAATGGCGGCGCGGGAGCGTTTGGTTTACAGACGGTTCCGGGCATCGAAGAAATAGATATTGAAGGCGCAGTTAAACTTTACGGGGGAGCGGAAATTTATCTTTCTTTAATTGAATCATTTATTGATAGTACGCGCCCGCTGCTTATTGTGCTGTCCGCATTATGTCAGGTAATGGAAAGCGGCGGGGAATGTGACTTTGAATCGTTCCGCATAAACGCGCATGGCATAAAAGGCGCGGCGCTCGGTATTTTTGCGGCAGAAAGCGGCGCGCTTGCCGCAAAACTGGAAGATGCGGCGCGTTCTCTCAATAAGGGATTCATACTGGAAAACACAAACCAATTTTGTCAAAAAATGCACACTCTAATAGATGCCTTAAACCAATTTTTGACTGTCAATGGTTTTGCTAACAATGACGGCGCGGCAGACAGCGTCCACAGCACCGTAACATGAGAGAACGCCGCATAATTGCCGTTATTTTGTTTGCTATAGCAAGCGCTATTAGCGCCGCGCCCCGCAGCGCCGGAACGGAAGAAGAAGCGCGGTTATGGACAACGAGCAGTCCTGATTACCGGCAAAAGTCCGGCGCAAATATGCGTGATTACTGGCTTAACACGCCGGATTCCACGCGCCACCGCGAGTATGCCCGCGCATTTGAAACAGGCGGCAGCATAGGGGCGGGTATCGCGCAGGATTTATATTTAGGTTTTTTTGATATATTCAAAAAAGGCGCGAATGTCCTCATAGATTTTAACGAAGTGTTAAACCGTCCCGCATTGTCATCCTTTAAGGGACTTAATATAAATGCCGAAGTAAATTTTACTTTACTGTACTTCAAAATGAAGCATCCGCTTATTGGGGATTTTGGTTTTTCTTTTTTTAATATAAACTCGCGCATTGATATAAATTTTGACGAAGATTTTATTTCGTTCATTGCAAAAGGGAATTTAGAAAAACATAATACAGCGCCCGAAATTACTATTTCCGGCGCTCTCTTTGCCGAAATTTTTTCCACAGAATTCCGGCGCATTATCTTTAAGCATTTTTTTGTAACTCTCAAGCCTTCGTGGTATATTCCTGTTTTTTACATACCAAAAAGCGTTCAAAAATTGGAGGTGAGCGCGGAAAACGGATTTAAGGCTGAACTTTCCGGCGGCGCGTATGTTTATACGCCTATCAATATAAAAGACTGGACGCTTACCAGTTTTGGCGGGCTGGATGCCGACTTTATCATTGAACGCCCCATATTCAATATCCTTGACATAGGGCTTGAACTGCTGCATCTGCCGCTTATGCCGGCAGTGCTTTCTTCGGTAAGCGTTATGGGCTTGGAAGGGGTGCTTTTAGATATACCTGATGATTATTCATTTAAAATGCCGGAAATTGACCAATTCTATGATACAAAAAATATTTGGGCTCTCCGTCCGGTAACCACGGGATTATATCTGCTGTACCGTCCGTTTGGCACCGACCGCTTGATATTGCGTCCTGAATTTTCGCTTACTTTTCTTAACCCAAGCGGACAACTTTATATCAACGCGGGACTCGAAGCGGTATTTGCGCCCTCAAACATCTTTGGCATTACTCTTTTTACAGGACTTCGTGAAGGGCTTGCGCGGCACAGCGTCAAGTTATCTTTTAACTGGCGGCGTTTTGGCTTTTATATCAAACTTGACCTTCGCTCGCAGGATTATCTCCGTTCGTGGACATTAAAGGGCGCGGGATTTTCGCTGGGCTGGAGCGCCGGATATTAGCGCTGATTAGTCGAAAGGCTTGCCGGGTAAATCGCTAAGGTCAATATCCATTTCCACATTGCCCATAAAATCAAGGTTGGTAAAGTACACATAATTCTGGTTAGGGGCAATGTAATGCTGTTCTTTGGAAAGATAGCCCAGTTGCGCTCTTTTTACTTTTCCGTCAACCATAATAAAAACCGTCCAGTAAGAGCCTGAGCCTGTCCACAATTCTAGATTGACGCGAACCATTTTGGCTTCAAATTTGCCGTTTTCTATTTTACCTACGGTAAATGCGACTTTGGTAATGTCATCTGTGGTAAGCGAAGTTATATTTTTATTGCTGAGCAGCGTCAGAAGAATAAATTGGTCTGGGCCGATATTGTTAAGGCTCATTGCGGCATTTTCGTTTTGAACTTCGGTAATAACGACAGTTCTTGAGGGCGAACTTTCAAATGTAAGCAGTTCTCCAACCATCTCGCAGCCGGCAAACAGGGTAAGTATGCACAAACAAAAGGGAATTGCAGCCTTCATTCCACTAATATAACCTTTTTTTACAAAAGAATATAGGTGTTTCAAGGTTGAGGCTTATATCGTCATGCCGATGCTAAAGGCAAACTGGAAGTACCGCGCCGGAATGTTGTAAGTAACTCCCGCGCCAAATGCCGGAATTGCAAGGCGGCTTAAATAAAACCGCAGGGAAAGCGCCGCGCCGTAATCAAAGCGGCTGCCTAAAATGGGTCCATTAGAATACGCCATTTGCCAAGCGCCGAACAGCGAGGCGGTGCCAAAAGAGAAGCGGTAAAGGTATTTTTCAAGACCGAGTGAAATTCCCGCATAATGCCGGGCGGAAAATGAGACGGGTAAAATAGATGTACCGGTACCGCCGGGACCTTCTTCCAAAAGCGCCGGTACATCCGGTCTAAAAATTCCGCCGCCGTGTACATTCAGCCTAAAACCGGGCAGCAGCGGTTTTTCGTATATGCCCTTAAATGAAAGAGAATGCCACGAAGGAGACGCAATATCCTGTATCAGGTTGTATTTAACCGAAACGCTTTCTTCTGACAGCAGGTAGCCGTCCCAGCCTGTTTTGCGGAGTGTAATTTCTGGACCCAGTTGGATGAATTGCGTTCCCGTGTCCGGTTTGAGAACGGTATCTCCGGTGTCCAGAATCATTATGTTCTTGTAAGCAAGGTTGAATGCCGCGTTCAGGGCATTGGTAATTTGGTATTGAGGGGAAAATTCCGCGTTCGCTGTGCGGGCGTTGTAGAGGCGCAGCGTGTTGTTATCCGCGCCGGCGTTCCGCTGTTCCCAATCCGAAAAAGAAGCGGCGGCAAACCAGCCTAAGCGCCCCGCTCCGCCCGGCGGCGCGATATATATTAGCAAGGCGAGCCAGCCGCCGTTTTGGTACATTCCTCCGGCAATCATCCGGTGGCTTAGCCCAAAGGCATTTGCGTCGAAAAAAAACAGACCGGCGCTTATGCTGCCTGTGCCGGCAAAGAAAAATGGACCTACAAAAAGCGACCACTTTTCTTTTACATCAACCGCCAGTATTTTTCCCTGTTCACCGGGCGCTTCATCCAAAGAAACCGATAGCGGCTCCAGAATACCTTGGTCAATTACAGCGGCTTTTACCTTATCCGTATCGAGTGATGAGGCATCTTCCCCGATGAACCGCCGCAGCGGCTCTTCCGCAGTGCGGGGCTTTGTCCGTTTGAGTCCGGTAATTTTGACGGCGGTAATTATATCTTTGGATTGAGAAAAACACGGAGCGGCGTTGAGCGCCCATAAAAAAGCCAGCGGCGCAAGCCGCCAAAATAATCGTTTTGTCATATATGCCGCCTACAGGCTGTCTGCGCCGCCATACTTTGTATCGTCCAGTTCTTTCTCTTCTTCGCGGAGGGCATCTTTTTTGTATTTGGCATGGCGGCGGTCTTTTAGATTTTCCAGTGTTTTCTTTTGCGCCGCCGCTTCGCGCCACAGTTCAGACTTTTCGTCTACTACCTTTTGCGCCGCTTCCAGTTCGCTTAGCAGGCGTTCTTTTTCCGCGTCAAGCCTTTGTATGTAATTGTTAAGAGCAATCATCGCATTTGTAGAAGCCGCGTCCTGCGGGCTGGGAGTTTCAAAATCTGATGGCTTGGCAAGGCGGCGGGCATCGTTATTTTTGGCAAGGTTTTGTTCAATAAGCGACAGCGCGGAGACAGCCCGTCCAAGTTCAAGCCGAGCCGTTTCCTCATCCCATGAACGAATATTGAGAACCTTATCCAAACTGAAGGTAAATTTTTTTGCCATAAGGGACAGCGCCGCGCTAATCCAATTTTACTATATTTACCACTTTTCCGCCCGGCGCATACTCCCGGCTTAGGTTGTGCGGGTCGAGCATCTGTTCCCCGTTGCGGTACAGCACATAGCGGTAGGAGCCCGCCGGCAGCGGAATGACAATTTCGTACTCTCCGGCGCGGACTTCGCGCAGGCGGTACATAAAGGGGTCCCAATTGTTAAAATCTCCGGCAATGGTAATGTTTTCGTCTGAGGGGGCGCTGCAACGGACATGAAGCGTCCCGCCTTCTTTTACCGTTTTGGGATGGGCGGACGGCGGCGGAAGGGGAGCAACGCTAAGTTCAAGCCCGGAATCCCATTCGGTGCGCCCGTCCGGGTTGATGGGGTCTACACTCCAAAGCCCGTCAACAATCAGGCGGTATTCAAGGGCGGGCAGTCCTGCGGGAACCTCGTAAGCGTAAAAGAGCAGCCCGGAGTCGCGCAGGGTTTCAGGCAAAATCTTTGCCTTTGGGTCAAAGGGGGCGGTTTGGTCGATAGCCGTCATGATTTTTTTGAAGCGGTAAATCTTTGCGAAATTCTCGTGGGCAAATGCCACGCCTACTTTTCGGTTATGGATGCCGCTGGATGTAAAAATCACGGCATCTTCGTAAACGAAGGGGGGGCGGGGTTTGTCGAGGCTTAAGAGAAGGTCGATAAACTGGTATGATTGTAAATCGACACCATATAACGTGCCGATAATACCGTTAAGGAGTAAGAAAACGAATATTTTTTTCGTCATAATCTGATTATCGGAAAAAAATTCGACAAGGAAAACACCGGTGGCTTCGCTAGAGAATCTTCGTAAGTTTAGAGAAATACTCCTCCAAACCGGAAACGAACCGGAAATCAACAAACAAGACGGCATTACGCTTGACGACTTTCATTTCCCGGACAAAGAACCCGCGCCTTTGCCGGAATTATGGGAGCCGGGCACCGTCCGCCGGGAACCGGATATCGAAGAACCGCCGGTCGTGGAACCTGAACCTGACCTGCAGCCGGAACCCGAAACCCAGCAGCCGGAACCCGCACGGCAGCCGGAACCTGAAACCCGGCAACCGGAACCCGAAACACAGCAACCGGCAACCGACCGGAAACCGGAAACCGGCAACCGGCAACCGGCAACCGACCGGAAACCGGAACCCGAAACCCGGCAGCCGGAACCAGACCTAGATGACGACATTGACCTGCCGGACGGCGCGGGATTTGACATGGATTTTGGCGACCTTGCTGTGCCGCCGGAAGCGCTTACCCATCCTGAAGTTCCAGAAGCGGTACCGGAAGAGGCACCGGAAGAAGCCGAAACCATTGACCTTAGCGAATCCGACCTTTCCGCGCTATCGGAAGCGATAGACGGCGCTGCGGCTCTACCGGAAAGTGAAATTCCAGCCGGGATACCCGAAGATATAGATTTAAGCGGGCTAGGGGCGGAAGACGGCGGGACTGTACCGGAAGACATAGATTTAAGCGGAGTAGGGGCGGAAGACGGCGGGATTGTACCGGA
>JAIROZ010000051.1 GCA_031257255.1 Spirochaetaceae bacterium
TTCGTTTCCGCGATTCCTTTATCGGTCAGCCATTCGCTCAAGGTTTTTCCCATTATATCCTTCCACTGCTTTTGCGTTACCTCGTATTTGCTGACGAAAAAACCTTTAGTCAGAGTTACCTTAACCGGTGCCCATGTGACTCATAGTCCGTTGACTTATAGTCAATAACCTTGAAAATACAAACATGATACAGAAGGTTATAGGGCAGCGAATTAAAGAATTGCGTACAAATGCTTCTATTACACAAGAGGAACTCGCCTATCGTGCGGGACTCGATAGAACATATATTAACAGCGTTGAAAATGGGCGTAGAAATCTCTCTATTGTAAATGTTGAAAAAATCGCGGGTGCTTTTGGGTTTAGCGTTAAAGATTTTTTCGATTCTGATAAATTCGGCACAAAGGCATAATGACATGGGTAAAGAAGAACTAAGCGGCAGAGATGTATGGCAAGATTATTCCGGCAAACACGCGGGAATCGCAGAACATAGGTTTTATGATGTTTTTGATAATGAATTTGAGGGAACAAATCTTAGAATAATTGCAAAACCAAATGAATTCAAAGATATTTATGTCAATGTTGAATTACCGCCGAAAGAATTGAACGCAATTTATACTCCGCCTGAACCTATTATCCGTCATGGTATTATTCCTGATTATGCTATTGTAAATATTGAAACTCACAAACGTCTTTATGTTGAGGTAAAACGGCAAGACGGATGGGTTGAAGGTAAACCCAGAAGCGCGGGGCGCGGCAATGCTCATGAAAGGGCATGTAAATTATTCGCACCCGGACTTATAAATATTATGCGTCAATACGGACGAATAGAGGCACCGGCTTTGCCGTTTTGGATAGTTTTTCAAGGCGATATTACACGCGACCCGTGCCGCGTCCGCGAAATACATTGCTGGTTTGCTGATAACTCTGACCATTTCTTTTTGTGGCGGACTAATTCAGAAACTAATGGCATAATTGCACACTTTAATACAAAACTGAAACATCTTTTGTTTTAGCAAGATGCCAATTGGAATTCGTCTGTCTTGTATTGAGACAGGTCTAGTCCCCATGATGCCCAGCCGGGAGTTAATTTTCGGGCAAATAATTCTATTTTCTGCTGTGTGGGAAACATAGCGGTAATGTTATCCCGGATTTCTTTTGGTTTTTCGCTATGAACAGTCCGTGGAATGCTCAATAGTTGTTGTATATTTCGCGCTCCTCTGGGGCGGGGAATACGTCCATGTTTAAAAACTAAACATAATTCACAATTTGAAAGAGTGTATTGTCCGGGATTATGATTGCATTTATTCCAGATAAACGCAACGGTTTTATATTCAAATCCCCATGCCGCGCCAAGGTTTATTGCCTGTTCTAAATGCGGGTTGGTAGACCACATAAACAAAAGACAGTCTTCTTTCATAATACGGCTCATTGGAAGCTGCATCAATTCCGAAGTTTTAAGGGTGGGATATTTAAACTCCGCCGAACTGATAAATATATTCCGTGATAAATCCAGTTTTTCTTTACAAGCGCTTGATTTGTCGAACTGCATTTTACCGTTATAATCCCATGGCGGGTCAGCATAGATAATATCGTATTTTTCGTCCGGCAGCGGCGGAAAAAGAACGTCCAATGGGTTTTGTTTTGTTCGTTCTTTGGCTTTCTTACTATAAATCGCGTAACCGGTAATTTGTCTATCGTATGCCTTCATTGTAACTCAAAGTCTACATTTCTCTGATTTTTGTGTCAATAGGCTCTCAAATTGGAATTGCCGGCTTGCCCTTAACCGGTGCCCAATAGGCGGCAAGGGGCGGCAGAGAGGGCGCTAAGGCTGCCGTTTTCTCTAAGCGAGGTAAAGAGCGGGGCGGCAAGAGCCGCCGAGAGATGCGCGGTGCGGAGGTTTGTATCGGATTGAGGGGCGAAGGGGCAAGGTTCGGCGTCTCCAGATGCGCTAATGTGAAAAAAGCCCCGTCCGGCGGCAAGACAGCCGCCGCTTTCTGCCTCATCGCCGGGAAAAAGAATGATAAGCATCGACGGATTCTGATTTCGCAATACGGTAATTTGCAAGGCAAGCGCTTCCCGTTCAGCGGCTGTCATTGCCGCCTCTCCGCCGTCTGCGGGGATGTACTCGACAAACACAAGCGCTCCCGCCCCCGCCGCCTTAACTTCGGCGGCAAATTGTTGCGAGACTACCGCTTCGGAATTTGCGCGGGTTACTGTAACCGAAACGCCAAAAAGAACGCGGCGTTTTTTTAGCGCCGCCATTGCCGCCGAAACCTGTGTATGGATGCCGCTTCCACGGCGGCTGTCGGTAAATGATGCCCCGCCTTCTATGCTCAACACAGGCGGAACATTGCGATGCGCGTCAAAAAAATCCAAAAAAACGCTGTCGATGAGGGTTCCATTGGTAAATACCGGAAAAAGCATATCACGCCTTGCCGCCGCTTCTTTTAGCGCGTCTGCCCTGAGCAGCGGCTCTCCTCCGGCAAGCAAGACAACTTTTATGCCGAGCGCCCGCGACTCGTCAAAAATCCGCCCCCATTCCGCCGCGCCGAGCGCCGGAGTTTCCGGTTTTGCTATGCCGCGCAAGGCATGGTGGTAACAGCCGGCGCACCGGAGATTGCACTGCGCGGTTATACTGGCGATGATAAACAGCGGCGCAGGCTTTCCCTCTGCGGCGGCATCACGGCGCAAACGCGCAGGACGGCGCAGATGCCGCATAAAACGCGCAATAAAAATAATTTCTTTTATGTTCCAATGCGCCATGCGCAAAAATTGCCGCGCCAGCGCTAATTGCGCACGGTTTAGAAAATCCGCAAGTTCAAGTTCCATGCTTTCATAACTTTACCGGGCTTTGCCGCAGGTTTCAACCGCGCATAAAATATTTTTTGGCTCTATATTCCGGCTTTTGGACTTTGAAAATCCGCAAAAGTATGATATAGTTTTTTGATGAGTTTTTTATCCAAATTCCAGCCTGTTTTTATTATTCTTTCGGCTTTAGCCGGTATTGCGCTTGGAAAACTAATTCCAATTCTGCAGACTTATGCTGGAAACTGTGTTGATTTTTTTTTGATATGTATGCTTTTTTTTGTTTTCTTGAATGTTAAAATAAAAGAAATATCAAAATCATTTTCTAATCTGCGGTTTTCTATTTCCGCGCTGATAATAAATTTTATTTTTACGCCGCTGTTTACTTTTGTTCTATCAAAATTATTTATCCCCGGACAAATTGATTTACAAATAGGCTTTATAATGTTAATGGTTACGCCATGCACAGACTGGTATTTAATTTTTACAGGCGCGGCAAAGGGCAATGTTCCTTTGGGCGCGTCAATTTTGCCATTAAACCTCATTTTACAGATTGTATTGCTTCCGGTATATTTGCGGTTATTTATGAGTACGCATATTTCGTTTGAATTAAATATAATTTTTATGAGTATACTATTTGTTTTAATTATACCGCTTGCGGCGGCAAACGCTCTAAAGTTTGCAATAAGAAAAGTCAAGCGCTCAGATATATCAGAAAGAATACTAAAATATGTTGATGATATTCAATTTGTACTGCTATGCCTTGCGATAATTTCTATGTTTGCTTCGCAGGGAATATTGCTGCTTGATAATGCTTCGTTATTTATAACATTGCTGCCTATGCTGCTGCTCTTTTTTGCGGCTGTATTTTGCCTTTCGTTCTTTACAGGGAAGGCGCTGTCAATGCCTTTTAGCAGCATTATTCCGCTTATTTTTACCACATCGGCGCGTAATTCGCCGGTGTCGCTGGCAATAGCATCAATATTGTTTCCGCTCCAGCCTGTAATATCCTTGACGCTGGTAATGGGTCCGCTTATTGAATTGCCCGTACTCGCCATAAATTCGATGCTACTAAAATGGATGGGAACGCGGCGCGGCGCATCGTAAAGCGGCAACTTGAACAAAGACCGCGCCGGTGTTACGATGTAAAATCAGGAGCGGCATTATGCAATATAGGAACGACAAATACGGCAATAAACTTTCTATCCTAGGTTTTGGATGTATGCGGTTTCCTCAGACGCTGGGGAAGATAGACATAAAAAAGACGCGGGAATTGGTTGCGTTGGCAATAGACAAAGGCATCAATTATTTTGACACGGCGTGGCTTTATCCGGGTATTGAGGAAGCGCTTGGCACGGTACTGCGTGAACTCGGTAAACGCAAGGAAATATATATTGCCAGCAAGATGCCGGTAATGATGTGCGCCAAGCAGAAAGACCTTGACAAGTACTTTTCGGTGTCTCTTGAACGCTTAAAAACTGAATACATCGACTACTACCTTATGCACAGCCTTTCCGACTTTGCCGCATGGCAAAAGATGCGGAATCTGGGCGCGGTTGAATGGATAGAGCGTCAAAAGAAATCGGGCGCAATAAAACAAATTGGATTTTCGTTTCACGGAAGCCGTGTTGAATTCCTCAAAATACTAAATGATTATGATTGGGATTTTTGCCTTATTCAGTACAATTATTCGGACGAAAACTATCAGGCGGGCAAGGCGGGACTAAAGGCGGCGCATGAGAAAGGAATTCCGGTCATTATTATGGAGCCTCTTTTGGGAGGCAAACTGGTCAATCAACTGCCAAAAACCGCCTTGGAAGCATTTAAGCGGGACAATCCGTCATTATCTCCGGCGGCGCGGGGTTTTTTGTGGCTCTGGAATCAGAGCGAGGTAACTGTGGTACTCTCAGGTATGAACGCGGTAAGCCAACTTCAGGAGAACGCCGCCCTCACGGACTCAGCCTATCCGGGCTGTCTCTCAAATTTGGGCATATACCAAACAGTGCGCGATGAATTCAAAAAATCGTACAAAATACACTGCACGGGCTGCAATTATTGCCAGCCATGTCCCAAACAGATAAACATACCCGGCTGTTTTTCGGCGTACAATGTTAGTTATATGATGGGCTTAATCGAAGGCATCAAACAATATGTACTGAGTACAGGTTCTCATTCGCCCAAGCCGCACGGTGCTAGTAATTGTATTAAATGCGGTAAATGCGAGCCGCACTGTCCGCAAAATATACCCATACGCGCCGAATTAGAGCGCGTCAAAAAACGCCTTGAGCCGTTTTATTTTAGGGCGGCTATTCGCGCAATAAAAACATTTTGGTTCAAGGGACAGAGCGGAGATTCTGATAATGGCTAAAATTCCGATGAAGACGCCTCTTGCTGAACTTGACGGCGATGAGATGACGCGGGTTCTCTGGGCAAAAATTAAAACTGAATTGCTGGAACCTTATGTCGAACTAAAAACCGAATACTACGATTTGGGGCTTGTGAACCGGGACGCTACAGACGATGCGGTAACGGAGCAGGCGGCGGAGGCTGTGCGGCGGCTGGGTGTAGGTGTTAAATGCGCGACCATAACGCCCAATGCGGAACGGCAAAAAGAATACAACCTAAAAAAACTCTATCCCAGCCCGAATGCCACACTCCGCGCTATGCTGGACGGCACGGTATTCCGCGCACCCATTACAACTAATGCTCTGCGTTCTTCGGTATCGTGCTGGGAAAAACCCATCGTTATAGGCAGGCACGCCTACGGCGATGTCTACAAAGCCGCCGAAATGCGCGTACCGGCGGGCGCAAAGGTCGAACTCTGCTGTACTCTGCCGGACGGCAGCGAAAACCGCATTCCCGTTGTTACGCTCCGGGACGAAGGTATAATTCAAGCGATGCACAATCTGGATGAGTCGATACGAAACTTTGCCCGTTCATGTTTCCGTTATGCGCTTGCCCAAAAACTGCCCGTGCGCTTTGCCGCGAAAGACACAATTTCCAAAATTTATGACGGGCGTTTCCGCGAACTCTTTGCCGAAATATACGAAACCGAATTCAAGGAAGCCTGCAACAAGGCGGAGATAACATACTCGTACAGTCTGATTGATGATGCTGTAGCGCAGGCAATTACCGGCAAAGGCGGCTTTTTGTGGGCTTGCAAAAACTATGACGGCGATGTCCTTAGCGATATGATTGCAGCCGCTTCCGGCAGCCTTGCCATGATGACGAGCGTACTTGTTTCGCCGGACGGTGTTTTTGAATTTGAAGCGGCGCACGGCACTGTTCAGCGCCATTATTACCGCCATCTGCGGGGCGAGGCTTGCAGCACCAACCCCACGGCGCTCATTTTTGCCTGGACAGGCGCTCTTGCCAAACGCGCCGGTCTGGACGGCATCCCGGAACTGGCGGCTTTTGCCGCCAGTCTGGAACAGGCTGTTCTTGGTGTTATAGAACTCGGCATTATGACAGCTGACCTCCGCCGCGCCGCCGCCCTCCCCGTCCGGCAAATCCTCGATAGCGATGCGTTCATCGCTAAAATTAAGGCAAGACTATAACACCCCTCTTGTATTTTTTGGGGCTTGCTTGTAGAGTAAATCTGTCCGCTGACATTGCTGTTGCCGGATAGATTTACAATAAAACGCTCAAGGAAGGTTATTATGGCACGTATATGCGAGATTTGCGGGAAAGGAACAGTAAGCGGCAACAAAGTTAGCCACGCGAAAAACCACACCCGCCGTACTTGGAAACCCAATCTCAAAACGATTAAAACAGAGATAGACGGCTCCACTTTTACCCTGAAAATTTGCGCCCGTTGCTTAAAAAGCGACTTTATTACCCGCAAAGTTAAGGTTCCAAAGTCATCTTCGTAAAATCCGGCTTGGAAAACAGCGCGGTATAGGGGAATGGCTATGCCTATCCACCGCCGCCCTAGTTTATCGGCTGTAACTATCGTTGTCCCGCCGCCCATAAACGGGTCAAGCACAATATCGCCTTTATTTGATGATGCTTTGATAATCCTCTCAAGCAGCGCTTCCGGTTTTTGCGTAGGATACCCTATGCGTTCTTTAGTCGATATTTGACCGCCTGAATAAATATCACTCCACCAGTCAAAAGGCAAGCGTCCTTTTAAGTATTCTTCAATATTTTTTCCCTTAAACGGAATCCCTTTTTTTTTGTGTTTCCGCATAAGCGCGGCGTTTTAATGTTGCGTCAGTATAGTCAACAAGTATATCGTTTTTATTGCTTGACGGTCATACCTGCCCTCTACCGCCGGCGTTTCCTACGGTTACGGGCTGTAGATTTTTCTTTTGCGTTAGCCGTTGCGCCGTCTGTTCCGCCTGATGGCGGCGCGTCTGTTTTGGCAACTATGTACGAAAACGCGCTATTGGGGGCGCGGCGGCTTAGCAGCCATATCAACGCGCCGCCGGCAACCATCGCAAGGCAGAGGATTTGCCCTGTCGAAAAACTGGTGAGCGGGTGTATGTACGCAATATGCGCGTCCGTACCCCGCAGCAATTGAATACGGTAGCCCAAATCGGAATCCGGCTGGCGGAAGTACTCAATAAAAAAACGGATGATGCCGTAACCCGCTATGTAAAGTCCAAAACCAAAGCCCCGGAATGGATTTTTTTTGCGAATAAGCCAGGCGACCGACCACAAAAAAATGCCTTCAAAAAATGCCTCATACAGTTGAGACGGATGGCGCGGCAAGTTTACAAAGCCGCCTGCCGCCGCATCGCTAAGCCCTGTTTTTTCGGCAAGTTCGGCGACCCAACTCATACTGAGAGGCAGCGGTTCGGCGCGGGGAAACAACATTCCCACCGGGGCATCGGTCGCCCGTCCGTACAATTCCGCGTTGATAAAGTTACCCAGCCGCCCGAATGTATAGCCTATGGGTATCGAACAGGCAAGCATATCGCCTATATCGCGCACATCGACTTTTTTTACAATGCCCCAAAGCAAAAAACCGGTTATGCAGCCTATAACGCCGCCATGGTAACTCATCCCTTGCAAACCGGTAAAACGCCCGTTGTGGAAGGGCCAAAAAACAAGCCAAGGCTGGCGGATGTAATAATTCGTTTGCTCGTAAACAAGGGTCGAAAAAATCCGCGCGCCAAGCAGCAGCCCCAAAATTCCCCAAAAGAAAAGGCTTGTAACTTCATCATCCGTCATCGGGTAGCGGCGTTCCCGTACCTGTTTGCGAAAAAAGATATATGCCACGCCAAAGGCAACGATATACATAAGCCCATACCAGCGGAACGGCAACCCGGGGATAATTTCCGGTTTGAGCCATGCGGGAAATTTGAGGTAGAGATACATGCTTCCTTCCTTTATTAGACGGTTCTGGGGGGTTCGCGCACACTGCCGGTGCGGAAGTCCTTATTTGCCGCCTGATTCGTCATCAGTATAGGCTGATGGGTCGCGTCCAGAGCGTCCCGCCAGAGGCTTGATTCTGGGTCGACATGGCTCCGCCGGGACACCGCCGCCTTTATCGGCAGATGTACAAAATGTCCGTTTACAAGCCCGATGACGAGTTTTGTCTTCCCCGCCATTGCCGCGTGAACCGCCGCGTTGCCAAGCCTGTCGCAATAAATCGAATCAACCGGCTCCGCCACAGCGGAACGCACCTGATAACTGGGGTCAAAGTACTTGAGGGTTATCTCCATATTCAATTTTTTGAAGTGCTCCTCTATGCGCTCACGGAGGTACAAACCCACATCGACAATCTTCTTGTTACCGCCGGCATCAAAGCCTGAATTCTGAGCGAGTTCATCCTGAAGGCAGCCTTCGGCAAGTACGATGACCGCGTGTTTCCGGCGGCGCAGGCGTTTTTCAAGGTGTTCAAAAAATCCGTTTGGTCCTTCAAGGTCGAAAGGCACTTCGGGTATCAGCACAAAGTTTACCTCATGGCTTGCAAGGGCGGTGTGCACGGCAATAAAGCCGGACTCACGCCCCATCACCTTGACAAGCCCTATCCCGTTAATCTGAGAATTCGCCTCCATGTGCGCGGAGGACACCACTTCCACCGCCCGCGCCACAGCGGTATCGAACCCGAAGGAACGCTCAATGAACGAAAAATCGTTGTCTACTGTTTTGGGAATACCCACACAGGCAACCTTGAGCCTGCGCTTTTCAATTTCGTTGGCAATATCGAGGCTTCCCCGCTGGGTGCCGTCTCCGCCTATCGTAAAGAGTATGTTGAGGTTCAGTTGTTCTATTGAATCGACAATTTTTTCGACTTCTTTGCCGCCGCCCCGCGCCGAACCGAGAACGGTGCCGCCAATTTTGTGGATATTGTCTACCCAGTCCAGCGTGAGTTCTTGTGTGGGGTAACTGTATTCGGGAAGGAAGCCCTTGTAGCCGTAGCGTATACCGGTGATACGCCGGACGCGGTAGTGATACCAAAGGCAGCGCACTATTGAGCGCACGACATCGTTCATGCCGGGACAGAGCCCGCCGCAGGTAACAATCCCAACATGGACATGTTCCGGCATAAAGTAAATCATTTCGCGCGGACCGGCGCGTTCGGCAACGCTGCTGCGGTCGAAAGTAATTTGCTCGCCGAGTTTTACTTCGGGGCGCAAAAGTATAAATTCATCGTCCGAAACATAGTTGGCAATATAATCGCCTTTGTTTTTGGACATGGTTATAGGCGAGCGGATGTTCCGCGGACCCAATTCTTCTATGGTAAAGTCAAGCGTTTCGTTATTCTGCATTGTCTCTCTCCCGTTTGGTTTTGAAGGCAGTATAGCGCTTTTGGCAAAGAGATAAAAGAGGACGCGGGAAAATGCGGTATTGTTACCACTCCTTGGGCTGGAATTCCGCCGGCTCCGGTATTCTTACAACGGATTCCCCAGCGAGTTCAAGGACGAAAAAACCGGCATTATGCGCCGCAGTTCGCGCTTCCGGTGTTACGATGCCTCCGGCGAGGGCGCCAAGTAGTTTTATACCGGGGCGGAGTTTCAATTCCGCCGGCGGGTATTTCAAAATACGCTTCATACGCTCGATGTGTTCCATGACATCTTCGGCAACAGCCTGTCTTTTAACTTCTACTGCCATTGCCCATTCGGTGTTCACCAGCAGAATGTCCACTTCCGATTTTGCTATGTTTTTGTCATCATATAGCGGAAGCCGCCTGTATGCCCGTTGAATGTCATATTCAGGGAATTTTTC
>JAIROZ010000055.1 GCA_031257255.1 Spirochaetaceae bacterium
TAAAAACTCGGTTAGTTTTTAGAGTTGCCTCCGCAGTTTGCGCTATTTTGCGCAAACTGCCTTTTTCAGCGGTAAACCTCTAAAAACTGAAGTTTTTAGAGGTTCCCTGTTACCTTAACTTCCAAATCCAACGGCGGCTTCTCGCTCAAAGGTATACCCAGCGCGGAAGCAACCTCAGACGCCTTTGTGAAGGCATCCGCGAGATTTAGTGTGTCCGTATCAGGATATTCCTCAACTCCATTGTATAGCACGATAAACCCAGGACGCGGGATAGTAAGCCGCTTCCTGCCATACAGATTTTTCCCCGTCAGCATTTTCTCGTATACTCTTGAGATATAAATAAGGAGTCTGACAGCCATATTGGGGTTTATAGTACTTTGGTGTTCGACAAGAACGACAAGGCGACCGCCTACCTCAAAAGAGAGGTCGTTGATGCGTGTCATATAGAGAGCGTTTTCCAGCGTATTGATGGTAATGTTGACATCTAGCGGGAGGGCAGCGCCGAATAATGCCTTGTACAGTTCGCGGAGAGCATCTTCATTGCCAAAAAGCAGAGAGAAAACGCTGTCTTTATAGCGGGGATTTACGGACATAATCAGAGGATAGCGCTTTTATAGGCATAATTTCAAGGGAAAGGCGGAAGGGTTAATACACCGGCAGGACTGGTACTTAGCCCTCATGCCGCCCAGCCCGCATAACTAACTCCCAGTCCTGCCTGTGTATTAGGGCTTTTACATGCGAAGTTTATCTAAAAGGAGTTCCTTTAGGCGGCGGGCTTGTTCAAATTCATGGTCAAGGTTGAGCGCCGCCTCACAGTCGGCTATGGCGGCGGGATAATCTTCTATATGATAGTAAACCTGCGCCCGCCGGAATAGGCAGTAGACCTGATACGGATATATAACGAGAGACTTGCTAAAGTCGTCTGCCGCCCGCTGCCATTCTTTTAGACAGGAACGAACTATGCCGCAATAGTAGGCGGATTTGTAGGACGCGGGGTCAAGGTCGAGGGAAGCCTCAAAATCGGCGACTGCCTCCTTGTAAATACCCTGCGCAAAGTATGCCATTCCCCGGTGCTTCAGTATTATCGAAGCAACCTTAGTTTCCGGCTTCATATCCATCATTTTGGTGTAAAAACCTATCGCTTCGTTAAAATGCCCCTTGTTATGCGCGTAAAGAGCGTTAAGCAGTATGTCATCTATGGATGATGCGTCTCCTTGAAACTGAAGCGGAGCGCTATTTGATGCCGGCTTCTGTCCGCCGTCTTCAAATATAACGGCATCCATTTGTTCCTCTACCTGACGAAAAAAGTCCTGACGCCGCCGCCCGAACTGCCCGTGGAGTCTTTTTTGATAGGAGCGTATCTCCTCAAAAATCGCATCCGCAAGAGTAAGGCTGGCATTTACGGCGGCAAGTTTTCGCTTCATAGGAAGGTCATAAGGCGTCCATTCCGCTTTGTAGACAAGTTCGTGTTCCACTTCCGCCCAGGCATCCTGCAAGATAGTCCGCACCTGAATCTCGGCAATTTCACCGGTAAAATTGCCGCCGCCGGATTTTTGATATTTGCCGCCTATGGTCTGTGGAAGGCGCACAAGAAGATGCAGCGAATTGTAACCGAATTCCTTAAACGAAAATTCGTTCCCTTTCTGCTCAACCTCGGCAACCTCAAAATGACGCTCGATTTCTCGCCGCGCCGTCTGTATGTCGTCAATAAAAGGACAGATAACGCGCACACCTATCGTATCGTGAATCATCGGAATTCCGTTGCCGCTGGCAGCGTCTTCCGCCTCTTCATTTTTGAAGGTTTTTAGGTAACTGATATACTTTTTGAAGTAACTGTCAAAATTTTTTACCCGCGCACGGACTATATAATTTGAAGGAAGTCCGCGAAGACAGCCTTCGATGTACTCCTCAAGTTCTCTTGTAATCAACTTGCGGGTCTCGAAGTCTCTATTGAATTCTTCCCGCAGACGGCTTTTGTCTGGCAAATCCTTTTTCATAGGGTTCAACTGATTTTACTAGGAAAATAAAGAACGGCGCAAGTAGCGCAGACTCTTACGGCGTTGTTATTGCTTCCAGCGCCGTTTGCATCATAAGACGGAAACTTATTTCGCGTTCCGCGCTTGAGGTCGACTCGCCCGACACAAGGCTGTCGCTTATGGTGAGCAATGCCAGCGCTTCTCTGCCGTATTTGGCGGCTAGAGTGTACAATTCCGCCGTCTCCATTTCCACGGCTAATATGCCGTAACGCGCCCACAACTTCCAAACATCAGGAACATCGTTGTAAAACATATCGCTTGTAAAAACAGCGCCTGCATGTATGCGCACAGATGCCGCGCCTTCCGCCGCATTAGCAGCCGTCAATTTTTCGGCGGCATGGAATGCCGCGTGGAGCAGGCTAAAACCGGCAGACGGCGCAAAAGTCCTTCCTCCAAAACGGTGGGTATTGGCGGCGCTGTCTGTAGAGGCGCTAACTGCCAGCACAAGGTCGCGCAATTTTACATCCTTTTGAATGGAACCCGCCGTCCCTATGCGCACCGCCTTTTGGACGCCGTAATCATTGTAAAGTTCGTTTACATAAATCGAAATAGACGGAATGCCCATGCCTGTCCCCTGCACAGATACCCGTGTTCCATTGTAAGTACCGGTAAACCCGTACATATTCCGCACCGTGTTGTAGCATTGAGCGTCTTCCAAAAAATTTTCGGCTATGAACTTAGCCCTTAACGGGTCGCCGGGAAGAAGTACAAGCGGCGCTATCTCGTCTTTTTTTGCGTTAATATGAATCGACATAATTCTCTCAAATGTTCTTCATTTTACATTGCCCTCGTATTAAGGACAAGGCGCGGGAAAAATGCCCGCTTGCCCATGACAACACTATCGTAGAATAAAACTCCCTAGCCGGCATCCGCCTAAACCGCTATAATGGCTTATGCCTTCAAGTTACAGCGATGCTTACAAGGATGCCGGCGTTGACATTACCGCCGGTTACAAATCTGTCGAACTAATAAAAAAACATATAGAAAGAACGCGGACGCCCGGTTTTACCGGCGGTTTAGGCGGCTTTGGCGGGCTTTTTATGCCGGACTTGCGCGGCATAGCGGAACCTGTGCTCGTTAGCGGCACAGACGGCGTTGGCACAAAACTCAGGCTCGCCTTCCTTTTGAACAAGCATAACACTGTAGGAATCGACTGCACCGCGATGTGCGTCAATGATATAATATGCGCCCTTGCCCGCCCGCTCTTCTTTTTGGACTACATAGCCTGCGGCAAAAATACACCGGAAAAAATTGCCGCCATTGTGGAAGGCATCGCGGAAGGCTGCGTTCAGGCGGGCTGCGCCCTTATTGGCGGAGAAACCGCCGAAATGCCCGGATTTTATGCCGAAAATGAATACGACCTCGCGGGCTTTTCCGTAGGGCTTACCAGCAGAGAGCGCATACCAAAGCCTGAGGATATACAGCAAGGGGACGCCGTTATCGCCCTGCCTTCCGGCGGTGTTCATTCTAACGGATTTTCGCTTGTGCGTAAGGTTTTTGCCCTTGACGGCGCAAATGCCGTCCAAACACTTGCGTCCCGCCCGGCAGGACTTGACTGTACCCTTGGCGAGGCGCTGCTTGCCCCCACGCGCATCTATGTAAAACCTGTACTTGCCCTTGCGGACAAAATTAAGGTTTTGGGGCTGGCGCACATTACAGGCGGCGGCTTTTACGAAAATATGCCGCGCTGCCTGCCGCAAGACAAAAGTATCCGTATATTCAAAAAAACGCTGCGCATACCCGCCATTTTTAGACATATTCAGGAAACAGGCATTATTCCTGAACGGGATATGTTTAACACTTTCAATATGGGAGTTGGGATGATATTGATAGTGAACGAAAAAGACACGGACAGCGCCCTCAGTATACTCAGCACGGAAGGCGAAGATGCGTACATAGCGGGCGTTGTGGAAGCGGGAGAACGCGGCGTTGTTATCGAGTAGGAAAAGACTTACCCTAGATGAGTATTTATGTTGTAGAAGATGATGATAACATACGCGAATTGCTTCTGTATGCGTTAAAATCCGGCGGCTTTGAGGCGCGAGGCTTTACCGATGCCGAAACGTTGGCGCAAGGAATGCGGGATATGCCGCCGGCGCTCATCATTCTGGATATTATGCTCCCCGGTGAGGACGGCATTTCCATACTAAAAAGATTTAAGGAACGCGAAAAAACGAGCGACATCCCCGTTATTTTGCTTACCGCAAAAAGCGCCGAATATGACCGCATTAAAGGGCTGGAACTGGGCGCAGACGATTACATTACCAAGCCTTTTTCTGTAATGGAAGTTATCGCTCGTGTAAAGGCGGTGCTGCGCCGCAGCAAACAGAAAGAAGCGCAGCCGCAGGTGTTGAACTTTGCCGGCATAGAACTTGACGGCAAATGCCGTACAGTAACGGCAAACGGCGCGGAAGCCGCTCTCACTTTTAAGGAATTTGAACTTTTGCGCTGCCTGATGTTGAATAAGGGGCGCGTGCTTACCCGCGAAAATCTTTTGGAACTGGTATGGGGCTTTGATTATTTTGGTGAAAGCCGGACTGTCGATATGCATATAAAAACCCTCCGTCAAAAATTAGGCGGCGCGGGCGCTTCTATCAAAACTGTGCGCAATGTAGGCTACAAAATTGAAGCATAAAGTCACATATAAAAAACCGTTTGGCTTTTTGAAGATACTTCATTTTAGAAGATACATAGCGCGGGCTGGACAGAGCATAAAACGCGCATTATCACGTTTATCAGACAGGCATAAAATCGACAAACTCCGGCGCGAATTTTCCGCCAATGTCTCTCACGAATTAAAAACACCGCTTACAAGCATCTATGGCTACGCCGAGATGTTGGAAGGCGGCATGGTAAAGGAAGAAGACAAGCCGGCTTTTATTCATAAAATAAAAGACGAATCGGCGCGTATGATAGCGCTGGTAGAAGACATCATGTTCCTTTCGAGTTTGGACGAAGGAAAGAATGTGAAGGTTTTTGAAAAGACAGACATAGCCGCGATAGCCGCCGAAGCCTGCGAAAAATTACGCGCAAAGGCGGACGAGCACAAGGTGCGGCTTTCGTTTAACGCGGGTGGCGGCGCTATGTTCAAAAAAGGCAACCGTTCTATGCTTCTGCTTTTGTTTGTCAACCTGATAGACAACGCTATCAAGTATAATACATCGGGGGGGCTTGTCCGTGTGGAAGCGGCGCGGCGCGGACGGCATATTTGGGCATCCGTGAGCGATACCGGCATAGGGATTCCGAAAGAGGCGCAAAAGCGCGTTTTTGAGCGTTTTTACCGGGTAGACAAATCACGTTCAAAAAAAACAGGCGGAACCGGTCTAGGACTTGCCATCGTAAAACATATCGCCCTTTTGCACCATGCGGAAATAAGCCTGCAAAGCCACGAAAATATCGGCACAACTGTAACTATGGTTTTTTGACGGACCCAAATTTCAATAAATAAAAAAACATTGACAACAATGGCAATTATGTGTTATATTTTATTCAACTTTCAAATTCCGCCGGCACACTTGCGGCGCTAACGGAACGCCGTTAAGACAGGATATTGGCGGATAAAATCAAATCAAATTGGAGGATATAAATGAAAGTCGGAACTGTAAAAGAGATTAAGAAACACGAATATCGTGTTGGGATGACGCCGAAAATGGCGGAAGCCTTTAAGAATCACGGACACACCGTGCTTGTTGAAAAGGGCGCCG
>JAIROZ010000192.1 GCA_031257255.1 Spirochaetaceae bacterium
GTTGACGCGGATGTGCCGGAAGCGTACAAGAACCGGCGCAAGGCGACATTCGACCACGACAAGGCGCTGCCCAAGCGCAAGTCTCACGAGAACGAAGGCATCAAGAAGATTTATGCCGAGTTCCTCGAAAAGCCGAACAGCCACAAATCCCACGAATTACTGCACACGCACTACAAAGGCGGCAGCGGCGGACATCATTAAAAAAGACACTTAGCCCTTGCGCCAGAACTAAAGGTTCGGGTGTAAGGGGCTAAGGAGATATATGGTTACAAGATGTTGACATAATTATCAACATGGGCGTGAGAAAAAATATCCATATTAAAAATGCAAAATGCGACAGACTTTAGTCTGCCATTTTGCGGAGACTGGTACAAGCAAAGATTCCGTATTGACAACCGCGCATAATGTATATATATTGGCTATAGGAGAAGAAAATGAAGGCAAAATTTATTTATTTGGCAGGATTAGCGCTATTACTGGGGGGGGGGATTACCGGAATCCTTGCAGGCTGCGACCTTTTTGAAAAAAAAGACACGCAGGAGAGCGATGGTCTGGGCTTTACCGGAGAGTACACCGAGGATGGGAGACCGCTTATGATGTTGAGCATATCCGCCTCACGCCAGAGTGTAGACGGCAAAAGCCGGGCGCTTACAACGGATATAGCGGCGGCATACGATTTTTTGGAGATTGTATTTCACGATAGTTCTAAATACTACAGTGCTTCGGCGCGTATGCCTGACACACTTAGAGTTAAAGTACCGCCTAGCGCTACCGATTATACCGGCAATGTAGCCTTATTTGCAGGCATTTACAATGGCGGCGCTCCGGTACTGCTGGCAACATCAAACACTTTTGATAATATAGATGATTTGGGCACTGTCATAAGCGGCACTACCGATAAAATAAGCGATGCTACAAAAAGAATAAAATTTACGGTTACAGCGCTTAAAACTAACATTAACCCGACTGATGCGTCCACAAACGGCTCGCTGGAAATAGACGAAGACGGCGCGGCGGCTGTAGAAACGCCGAGAAAAGCGCCAGACGGCACGGCGACATTCGGCACTGGATTTGTTCCATACTGGAAAATATCCTCCGATAACAGCGATTACACGCTAAAACTTACCATAGGCGATTTTGTTGACAGCATTGTCAAATGGGCGGGAAGCGCAAATACTCCCGAACACCATTATTTTACGCCTGTCAACACGGCTTCTGACATCGGCATACGGATAACTATTCCGGGAATAACCGCGTTAGCAGATTCAAAATTTGATGGCTCCACTGGAATCATAACTATTGACGGCGCAGACAGCGGCTGGGGAACACCCGCCGCCCCCGGCGGCTTTACCGCGTATTCGTTTGATATACCGGTAAAAGCGCTGAATGCCGCCAATACAAACGGCTGGTACTGGCATTTACGGAACGGCTTAAGCCTTGCCGAATTGGACATTGGAAACAATGCTGTAGCGGCGGCAACTTCAACAGGAAGGTCTACCGGCGCGGCTATTTTGCTCAAAATAGGTACAACGAGCAGCGATACCATTATAGTCACCAACCCGTAAGGAGAGTCTCATGAGCGTATTTCGTCCAGCGGCTTTTGCCGCCATTGCCTTAACCTCGGTTTGCGCCGTTATAGGCGTTACATCCTGCCAACTCTACAAAGATGAGGAGGAGGGGACAACCGAAAAAGTAGCGGAAAGCAATTTGGACGGCGTAAATACGCTCAAAAAAATGTTTGTGCCCGATACAAAGGCACTTTTGTATTACGACAATAACGGCGCGGCGGACAGCGGCACATCGGCAAAGTCTGCTGCGCCGGACTGGAAATACATCGAACCGGACGGTTCTAACTTTGTAACTCCGGCGTTCAAAAATTACAAACTCTACTTGCCGCCGGAAAGAGACTCAATATACATAGCGGCGGTGCCGGATAGCGCTTTTGCCCGCGCTTCTTTTAGTATGGGCGGGCAAAATTTTGAAACAGGCGCAATAAGCGGCGTAGAAAAAGAAGGCGTTGTTATCACAGTAACTGTAACCGCCGAAAACCGCAGCACAAACAGTTATTCAATTACAGTTACCTTCGATAATGAAGGGCTGCCTCCCGTACAATCACAAAATGACCTGGGCGGCGCGGACATAGACGAACTCTATGCGCCGGACGGCTTCGGCGTACTCTACTACTACAAAAACGAGACGGAAGGCTGGGTTGAAAAAGAAAAATCCGAACACAACGATAAAAACAAGTACAGACTGGAACTTAACATTGGCAAGGAAACCGGCATAGTAATTGTCAAACCGGCGGATTCTAATGCCGCTATAACATTCAGTATGAACGGCAATAACATTCAACAGGGCGTCTTTACAAACATTCCCGCACAGGACGGCAGCGCAGCCATTACCATAACAGGCGCAAACGGAACCTCTTTTAACTTCGATATAGAATTCGATAGGAGTGTTCTTGACGCAAAAGACTTTGGCGGCGCGGACTTTGACGATATTCTAACTGCGGATGAAGAAGACCAGTTTGAGGCGCAGAAAAAAGCCTTTGCCGCAGTGGAATCTTATTTTGGGCAGATAACCGGCGCGGCGGGGAGCACAAAAGACAACCCGTTTACACTAAAGGCGCGTAATTTTGACCTTACCAATCCGGGCGAATTCGCCGCATACGCAATTTTTAGAACGGGGAGTAAGTACCTCAACCTTGACCTGAGCGGCAGTATAGTTGGCACACCAATAATCGGCAGTTCCCCAGCGGAATTCTGCTTCTCAAGCGCCGCCGGACTTAACGGAGTACGAAAGATTGTCAGTTTGACTCTGCCGCAAAGTGTTACCCAACTAAAGGTAATAACTGACGGAACTTTAGACGACTATGGCGCTGAAGACGCCGGCGTTTTTACCGCGTACACTTACCTAAAAAAACTGAACGCCCCCGGCGCAAAGGTCATTGGAAAATATGCCTTTGACGGCTGTTTCAATCTGGAAGAATTAAAACTTCCTGCCGCAGCCAATCTTGGCGCTTCTGCCTTTGCGTCCTGCTTCTCTCTTAAAGAAATTACATTCGGCAGTACCGCCCCGCAGACTATCGGCGATAACATCTTCGACAACCTTACGGCAAGCGACTTGCAAAAGATAAAAGTGTATACATCAAGCGCTAATTTAACCAACTATTGGGGTGGTAACAGCAGCAAAATTGTCAGCAGTGCCGCAACATCAAATACTTTGAATGACCTCACTCTGGAACATCGCTAGTACGGCGGAGCGCCGCGATGGCTAATACCGTGAATAAAAGGTCGAAAACGGCAAAGAAAGCGGTAAACAGGGCAAGAAAGTATGCGTTCTGTTCGGGACCCGCAAGCGATGCAAGGACAGAAGAGAGGGTAACCGGAGATTCCCGGATGACAAAAAAGAGCAGCGCGGCAATAGCAAAGAGCGAGGCGCTTGCCTTTCCGGCAATATAAAGCACCTTAAAAGCGGCATAGCGTTCCACATCCAGCCAAAGAAAGAAGACGAGCAGCGGGAAAAGCGCGGATGCCGCCGTGCCTACAAAAACAAGGACGGCATTTTGGGCGGCTGTATTGGAAAAAATGAATGACGCAAGCATTTCGGAAAGCAGGATGAGCCGGACGCACTCGTAAATAAAAAGGGGCAAAGACGCGGGAAAATGTTTTTTCATTAGAATGAGTATAGCGCTTGCCGGCAAAAACGGCTATCATCTGTACAAGGAGAGATTATGGTTGTTCATAAAAAAGACCAGCGCGTAGAAACGCGCTCAAAAATGCGCGATGGCAAAGGCGATATAACATTGGTTCACCGCGCCCCGCGTGAGGTATTTCATCACGAAAAAATGCTTGCGGAGTTGACTTTACCGCCCGGCGCGTCCATTGGTTTGCATGGACACACCGGCGAGACTGAGTACTACATTATTCGTTCCGGGCAGGGTTTGGTAGACGATAACGGCGCGAAAGTAACGGTCAAACGCGGCGACTGTGTTATCACCGGCAACGGTTCAACGCATAGCATCGAAAATTCAGGCGATGCCCCGCTTGTGCTGGAAGCCATTATTGTCGGCTATTAAGGCAAAATAGCCGCTAACCTGATAATTTGAACTACATACTCGAAACTTACGGCTGCCAGATGAATGTTGCCGAATCTGCGGCAATGGAACAAATCCTGCGGGAACACGGCTGGGAGAAGTCTTTGGAAGATGACGGAAATGGCGGCGGCAGACTTTTGTTTCATAAATCGCTTTACAGACATAAAAAAACCCCGTACCCGAACTTGCCTCGGGTGCGGGGTTTACAATCGCCTGGGGCCGGCTTGTCCCCAATCAGTACTGCCGCAGGGGCGGCATCCGGCGGAAACCTTTCCGCTCGTGACGATACAAATACTATCGGGTATTCTGAAAAAAATGTCAAGCCCATCCCCCAACTCGTTATCCTGAACACATGCTCGGTTAGGGCAACCGCCGAACAGCGCATACTTGGGCGGCTTGCCCACTGGAACGCGGCGCGGCGGCGCGGCGGCGCGGCAAAAAACGGAACGCCTCCTTTTGCCATACTCGTAGCAGGGTGCGCCGCCGCCAATATCGCGGATGCCTTGCGCAAAGGCGGCGCGGACTATCTACTGCCGCCCGCCGAAAAACACCGCTTCGCGGACATTTTGATAGAACTGGAAGAAATTTACCGGTCAGCGAAACATCACGCCGCCGTAAATCCGGCGGATAATGCGGAAAATAACGAAGTTTTACCGGAGGCAAAATTCCATCATACGGCGGCGGCGGCGGACGGCGGTTTTTCGCAAACACACTACACGGAAGACGCGGCAAGCGCTTTTGTCCCGGTAATGAGCGGCTGCGATAACTTTTGCTCGTATTGCATAGTCCCATATTTGCGGGGCAGGGAAACCTCACGTCCGCCGGATGCCATAACAAAAGAGATCGACTTCCTTGCCCAAAAAGGCGTTCGTGAAATCACTCTGCTGGGGCAGAATGTGAACGCTTACAAAAACGGCGGCGGTTTTGCCGGACTTGTGCGGCTTGCCGCCCGCCGTATTGAGGGAACGCCTATACGCTGGATACGCTTTCTTTCGGCTCATCCTAAGGATATGGGCGCGGATGTTATCGAAGCGCTTGCCGAAAACCCATGTTTTTGCCGCCATATTCACTTACCGCTCCAGCATGGCTCCGACCGCATACTTGCCGCCATGAACCGCCGCTATACTCGCGCTGCATACCTCGACCTAACACGGCAACTCCGCGCCGCGCTTCCTTCCCTCACTCTTACTACAGACATTCTCGTGGGCTTCCCCGGCGAGACCGAAGACGACATAGAATGCCTCCTTTCACTTATGAACGAAGTCCGCTTTGACTCGGCATTTATGTACCATTACAACCCGCGCAAAGGGACGGCGGCTTACCATTTGCCCGGCAGAATAGACGAGGATGTAAAACGCGAGCGTCTTGGGCGCGTTATCGAACTGCAAAATATTCATACAAAGGCGGCGCGTCAGGCGGCGCTTGGGGCGGAACGGCTTGTACTCTGCGATAAACCTTCGCGTAAAAACAGCGCCGAATTCCTTTGTCATAGCGAACACGATGAAATGTGCGTAATTCCCGCCGCCGGCGTTTCCGCAGGCGATTTTTTGCGGGCGCGCTTTACCGCGCTGGAAGGCAGCACTTTTAAGGCGGAACATGCCGCCCTCTTGTAAGTTTCTCTTTTCACTGTAAAACTACACATAAGACTCACTTACAAGAGGAAAATTATGGCAGGAAAAAAAAGCAATAAGTTTCAAAGGCTTATTGTTCCCGGATTGATTTTTCAGTCCATCTTTATAGCCGGCGGCTACGGCACCGGACGCGAACTGGCGGAATTCTTTTTTCCGTACGGCTCTCTCGGCGGGCTTATCGCAATGTGCACCGTAACGCTATTGTCGTTGTCCATCGTGTGCGCCGCGACTTTTGAATTCGCCCGTGTATTCAAACTGTACGACTACCGCAGTTTCTTCAAAAAATTGATAGGACCATTCTGGGTACTCTTTGAAATCGCCTATCTGGTGGTACTCCTCCTCGTACTTGCCGTATGTATCGCAGCCGCAGGCTCGAACCTCAAAGGTGTATTCCATGTTAGCAGATGGATAGGCGTTATCCTTCTGTCGGCGGGCGTCATCTTCCTCATCCTTAAAGGCACAGAAATGCTTAAAAATGTGATGTCCTTCTGGTCGTATGTTCTGTATGCGGTGTATATACTTTTTATGGTGCTCGTATTCGTTCACTTTGGCGGCGCTATTTCCGAACAACTCACCGTTATCAAAGAAATCAAACCGGGCTGGCTTGTGGGCGGCGCGTCTTATGCCTTCTATAACCTCGCTTGCGTTGTATTTTTCCTCTTTGTTGCTAAAGACTTTGAGTCGCGAGGCGAGGCGCTTGCGTCAGGACTCATAGCCGGCGTTATCGGCATAGTGCCGGGCATTATGTTGTTTTTAACGATGATGATTCAATATCCCGCTGTGGTAACGGCGGAATTGCCTGTCAATTTGGTGTTTGACAAACTGAATGCCGTTGCCAACACCCGCTGGCTGCAAGTCATCTTCCAAATAGTGCTGTTTGGTACATTTATCGAAACTGCATCGGGCTTTATCAAAGCGGCAACCGACCGGCTGGAAGGGCAGTTCTGCACAGAAGCAAATCCGCGCAAATGGGTGCGCCCCGTCGCCGTTATCATTGCCGTACTGCTCGGCATCATCGTAGCGCAATTCGGGCTCATTCCGCTCATCGCAAAGGGATATGGAACAATGTGCTGGGTATTTCTCATTGTATACATAGTTCCGCTGCTCACTTTGGGAATCTACAAGATTGTAAAACAGGGGAAAACCGCCGCGTAGTATGAGCCGCGCCCTTGTCGCAATGTCCGGCGGCGTTGATAGTTCCGTTGCCGCCTGTGTTATGCGCCGCGCAGGCTGGGAATGTATCGGCGCTACGATGAAACTTTTTGACCTTGAAAATGGGGAGAGCGGCAAGGCGGCTAAGTCTTGCTGCTCTCTTTCTGATGTGAACGATGCCCGCGATGTGGCGGCACGGCTCGGTATCCCTCATTATGTGATGAATCTGAAACGCGAATTCGAGAGCGAAGTTATCGCCCGTTTTGCGCGTATCTACGAGGAAGGCGGGACGCCCAATCCATGTATCGACTGCAACCGCTTTATCAAATTTAGCGCTCTGCTCCGGCGCGCCCACGAACTTGAATGTGAAGCGCTCGTTACCGGACACTATGCGCAGACAGAAAAATCCGGCTCGCGGTATCTCTTAAAAAAGGGAACAGATGCCCGCAAAGACCAGAGTTATGTACTCTACGCGATGACGCAGGAACAACTTGAACACACCGTTTTTCCGCTTGGGGCGCTTACCAAGCAAGAGGTGAGGCGCATTGCTGAGGAGGAGGGATTTATCAACGCGGGCAAGCGGGAAAGTCAGGATATTTGTTTTGTGCCGGACGGCGATTACGGCGCATTTTTGGAGCGCCGGCGCGGTTTTCCATATCCTGCCGGGGACATTATCGACAATACCGGGCGGGTGCTGGGGCGGCATCGCGGCTATGTAAACTACACACTGGGGCAGCGGCGCGGGCTTGCCGTGGCGGGCGGCGTTCCACTTTATGTTTGCGCCAAGAATGCCGCCGCCAATACGATAACACTCGGTCTGGAAGAGCGCCTTTACGCCAAAAGCCTTAACGCTGTTGACATAAACCTGATAGCCGTGGAGCGCCTTGACGCGCCGCTCCGTGTTACCGCCAAGACGCGCTACTTGCAGCGCGAAGAACCGGCGCTGGTTTTTCAGACGGCACCGGATGCCTTCCATCTGGAGTTTGACAAGCCGCAAAAAGCCGTCACCCCCGGACAGGCAGCGGTGCTTTATGATGGCGATGTGGTTGTAGGCGGCGGAACAATAGCGGCGAGTGAGTAGGTTAGGGAAGCACTGATTTATGCAATCGAGCATAAATCAGTGCTTACTTTCCATTTATTTGCGCAATGTCGGCTGCTTTGCAGCCGCATGAGCAAATAAAAAGGGCAGCGATGATTAGAGTCAATTTAATCAGCGTTGCCCTAATAGTTCAATTATTTTTGCCTCATTACCCATATCAACCCATATCATATTTATCAAAATCCACGGCAAAACAACAAGCGGCGGAATAATTAGGGCAAGAGCATTTAGGCTGCGTTTTTCAGGCAGTTCTTTTTTTCGCAGAAGATACAACGCCGTTTTTCTTAGGGTATTCAGATTTTCCGCGGCGTGGTTCCGCCGCGCCCGTCCCGCGTCCTCGCCAAAGCATACATCCAGACAACAGTGTAAGTTGTTCTCTATCGACCAGTGACCGCGTATAGCCCGCACCGCTTCCCTTGAAATTACGCCTATAAAAGCGCTATACTCTGATTATGTCCGTAAATGCCCGCTACAAAGACAGCGTGTTCTCCTTGCTTTTTGGCAATGAAGATGCCCTCCGCGAACTATACAAGGCAATTTTCGGCGCTG
>JAIROZ010000007.1 GCA_031257255.1 Spirochaetaceae bacterium
AACGCGAATATAATGAGTACCTTAGCGCGAAGGACGAAAAGGTAAAGGAACGCAAAAAAGCGTCGTGGGAACAGTATGAGCGCATGAGGGCGTCCGGCAAGAACATCGAAAAGTTGAGCAAAGAGGGCGAAAAACAAATTGAGACCAAATCCGTTGACGAACTTTCCGGCAAACTTGAGGATTTTGTCGGCGCTACGGGCGAGTATATGCCGTTTACGAAGAGCGTTGAAATTCAGTTTGCGCTGGAAGACTTGCGCGACATCCGCGTTGTGGACACACCCGGCGTAAATGACCCGGTAAAATCACGCGAAGCCCGTACCGAGGAATACCTGCGCGAATGTGATGTCGTGTTCATCATAAGTACGGCGGGGCAGTTCATTACCAAGGACGACCTCGAACTTATGGACAGGCTTTCGGCGCGGGAAGGGGTGCGCGAATTGTTTTTGGTCGCTTCAATGGCGGACATGGGCATAATGCTGGAGAGCGTTATCAAAAAATCACGTGGAATGCTCATTGATGCCCTTGACGACTTAAAGCAAAAGTTGAGCGCTCAGGCGGTGTCCGTTCTGGAAAACCTGAAAAGGCAGCATCCCGAAATAAAAGAACAGTTTGACCAGATTATTGACGGCGGCGAAGAGCGCTTTTTTTTGGTGTCCGGTATTTGCGATGCTATGCTTCAGCGTTACAACGAAAAAGAATCGTGGTCAGACGGAATGAAGGGCGTATGGGAGAACCTCAAAAAACAATACCCGGATAATTTTGATGAAAGTTCCGGCGAGGCGGGGCTCAAACTTTTGGCGGGCGCGGAGCCAATAAAAAAGCAACTAAAAAGAGTCCGCAGAATGAAGGACAAAATTGCCGCCGAAAAAAGCGCCGGTTACCGCAAACAGCAGGACGCGAACATAGATGCCTTTCAGACGGGCTTGCTGGCGGCGGTAAACGAGCGCATAGAAAAAATTAACGCCTCCGACTTATCAACGTTAAAGTCAGAAAAAGAGCGGCTGGAAGGCATAATTTCCGGCGGCAGCGAAGCGGTAGACGCAAAGTTGCGCGAGCATATCGGCGGCGCTCAAAGGCGGCTCAAAAGCAGCCTTAACGAATACATACGCCGGCTAACTTCCGATGTAGACAGTAAAGCGGACGCTGCAACCGATACAGAAACCTGGACGGAAACTGAAAAAATCAAAAAGGAAGGATTCGGCGCGGGCGTTGCGCGTTTTTTTGGCTTTTTTACAGGCAGCAATGCGGGTTACGATGTGCGTTCATGGACGGAATCAAGAACCACGATACGGGCAAGCGCGGTAAAACGCGATGTGCAGCGGGGCGTTGCCCAGTTCTGCGGCAAATTGGAGGAAATGGTAGAGGAAGAAATTTCCGAAATCAAGGACAAACTGCCGGGACAAATCAAAAAAACGATACACGAGGCTGTCGGCGATGACGCCGTTGACCCGGCGCTGCTAAACCGCGCCGTTACCGCGATGGTGCGCGAATATTCCGAAGGCATAGTCTGGGATTATCCCGCGCCTGTTTTTAATTATCCTGCGGCGGGAACTTTGGAAGACGGCGAAGTGTATGATTTTCTAAACGCCCTAGATAATTTCATGCATTCCCTTGCAAGTTCTTCCGCCAGCGCGGTAAAAAGGCTGTTTGCCCGTATCGAAGAAAACAAGGCGGGCAAAAATCCGGCGCAGTACATTTTTGGCGATGTCATAAAACAACTCGACACGCTCACCCGCGACCTTGAAACAAAAACTACAACGCTCAAACAACTTTCCGCCGTCCATCAGGCATTAAAGGAGATTGCGTAAATGGCAGATGAATTTGACAAAGACGAAAAAATCGAGGAACTGGAAGATGCGCTGGACAAGGCGCAAACGGCGCTCGATGCGGCTAACACAAAATTAAGAAGAGCCGAAAGAGACAAGCAAGATGAGTTCAAGCAATTCAGGCTCGTTCTGGACGCGCTTAGCGCGAAGAAGACCGAACATCAGTACCTTAACGAATTCCGCCGGATTGTTGAGCATGAGTACAAGCCGTTTGCGGCGGAGGAAAATTCGCTGCCCAACGAAGCGGAGATGTTTGAAAAACTCAAGCAGATAGAATTCAGCGTTGAACGGATGTTGAATTTCCACGCGCTTAGCGCCCAGACCATCGGCGCTATAGGCGGCGGATTTTCCAGCGGCAAATCGACTTTTATTAACAGTTTCTTTACGGAAAAAACCGTGCAACTGGCAACGGACATCAACCCTTCCACCGCCATACCGAGTTATGTTGTGTGCGAGAGCGGCGCAAAGATAACGGGGTACAATTCGAGCGGCGCTTCTTTCGGCATTGAGCCGGATGTATACGAATCGATTACGCACGAAGCGATGAAAAAACTCGACTTTGATTTGCGTAAGATAATTCCATATATAACCGTTTCGTGTCCCATGAACAAAGAATTCTTTGAGAATATTTGTTTGATAGACACCCCCGGCTACAACGCGCCTTCTATCGGTTCCGCCGAAAAGGACGAGGAAACCGCCGCCGCGTCCATTGCTAACGCTAATTTTCTTGTATGGCTTATCGGGCTAGACCAAACCGGCACGATACAAAATTCCGACCTTGACTTTCTAAAAAAAGACAATATGCCTTTTGGCAAAGGCGGCAAAGAAGGGCGCGATTTGTACATCATTCTGAACAACAAAAGCGGCGTTAGAATAAAAAGCGACCTCGAAAAAATTATTACCTCCTGCGAAACCCACCTTAAAGACAAGGCGCTTTCTTACGCCGGAATTTGCGCGTTCAACCCGCTCGACCCAAAACGCGAATTGTACATCTGCCGGGGTATGGATTTTTTCGACTTCTTAAAAAGCAAAAATAAGCCGGGCGCAAATATTGACTTTATTTATGAGCCGCTGCGTGATGTGCTTGACGCTTACCGGTTCTATCTGGAAGGCGACATGGTGAACGCGAAAGCGGCGCGGACGCTGATGAGCGACCTGAAAAAAGCGGTATTTGCCGCGCTGGACGGCGTTAAAGAGGGCGCGGTATCGGCGCGTAAGCAGGCGCGGGCGTTAAAAACCGCTGTTCACACCGACATCCTGAACCGTGCCGGCAACCCCGTGCCTATTCCGCAAAAAGTAGACGACATTATTTCCAGCCTTGAACAGCAAATCGGCGGCAGCGCTTCGTTTGAAATCCCGGAAATAATAGCCGAAAATTTTTCGGACATAGAAAAAGATTTAAACAAAGACGCGCAATTAAAAGGTCATCTGGAAAAACTAGAAGCGGTGCGTAAAAAATTTAACGCCTGTTTTATGGGGCTAAGCCGCGAGTTCTGCATAAAAAATTGGGAACCGCAGCCTTCCATCAGGCGCAAACATTTTTGCGACAAATGCGGAATTAAATTAGACACATTCCACAAATTTTGCCCCAAATGCGGCGCATCAACAATTATGGAGGAGAGAAAATGAGGTGCTATTACTGCAAAGAAGAAATTGCCGATGACGCGCTCAGATGTCCGCATTGCGGTAAACCGCCTACTGAAGAAACCAAAAAAGCAGCCAAAGCGGAAGCGGAGCAGGAAGAACGCGAAGCGGCAGCGGCAAAGGAACGGGAAGAACGTGAATTGACGGCGGCAAAGAAACGGGAAGAACGCGAAGCGGCGGCAGCGCTGGAAAAACGCAAAAAAGAGCGGCGTATCAATAAACATGTCTTTATATGGGTTGGAACATTCCTCTTTGGCTGGCTTGGCGTAGACAGATTTATGCGAGGGCAGGTCTTTCTGGGTATTCTCAAAATGATCACTTTTGGCTGTCTGGGAATTTGGGCGTTGATTGATTGGATTATCGCGCTTACAAAACTAGGCAAATACGGAAGTGATTTTGTGTTTTTCAACAAAAAATGGAGTGTGGAGGAGAGAAAATGAAGTGCTATTATTGCGACCAAGAAATGGCCGATGACGCGGTTGTATGCCCGCATTGCGGCAAGCAGACAGAAAAAACAAAAGAAGCGGAAAAAGTGCGCAAGGCGAAAGCGGCGGAGGATGCGCAGCGGAAACGCGAGGAACGCGAAGCGGCGGCAGCGGCATTTGCGCGGCGGTCAAAAATAGCAGCCGTGGTTGTTGTGATTGCGGCAGTTGCCGCAGCGGTACTGCTGGGGATAGGCACGTTAATCTATTTTACTGTTACAAAAAATGACAGAGCCATCGCGGGCTATAGCAAACAAATAGCCGCCGAGCCTGCCAACGCCGGCTTGTACTTGCAGCGCGGCAGCTTCTATTTGGAGCGCAATTCTCTTGACGAGGCAAAGCAGGATTTTGCCAAAGCGCTTGAATTAAACCCGGCGCTTGACGCCGAGGTTGAAAGCCGCGCCGCATCGTTTGCCGAAACCGACAGGCAGAAGGCAGATGAGCAGGCTTACAACAAAGCGATATTTTTATACACGCTTTTACTCGGCAGAATGTCCGCAGGCGGCGTCCGCGCAAAAAGTATTCTGGAAAAGCGTGCCGACCTATACGCCCGCCATGATTTTAACGCCGCCTATTCGGACTATTCGGCAATAATCAACGCACAGCCGGATAACTTTAATGTCCTGCAAAAACGCGCCGCCGCTTCTTTTGCCAATAACAACCTGCGCCTTGCAGAAGCGGACTATTCGGCAATAATCAATCATTTTGATAATCCAAAACCCGCCGTCAATTCAGATACTGACGCTGAAATTGCAGATGACGCAAATGGTTCTGATACTGCTGATAATTCAGATATTCCGGCTGTTCAGAATATCCCTGCCGTTAAAAACGCTCCGGCGGAAATTTACCGCGCAAGGGGAGATGTCTACGCGGCAATGAAAGATAACGGGCGGGCTGTCGAAGATTACTCGGTATATCTGCAAAAAGAAACTTCCGGCACGGATGAGCAATATCTAACGCTGGAAAAACGCGCCGTGCTCTATTCTGACGCGGAAAAATACGCCGAAGCCGCCGCCGATTATTCGGCTATAATTAACGGCAAAAGTGAGTATGCCTTTAGTTATATTGGAGACGGCGGTTTTACCTTAATTCTGAAAAAACGCGGCGATGTCTATTACAAACTTGGAAACTACAACAATGCCGTCTCAGACTATACCAAAGCGCTTACGGTAGACGAAAATTCGAGAAGCATTCTATTAAGCCGCGCCGACGCATACACAGCCTTGAAAGAATACGATAAGGCTATAGATGATTACAGCCTGATTCTTAAAAGCGATAAAAAAGACGATTGGGCTCACGCATTGCGCGGCATAAATCATTACTTGAACGGCAAGTACGGCAAGGCGCTCTCCGATTTGGATGACGCGATAAAGTACGATGGCACGTTCGCAATCTATTACGGATGGCGCGGCGATGTTCATTCGAGTAAAGGGCGGGACGCGCTGTTGTTTGGTTCCGGCGACTATAAAAAAGCGGCGGAAGATTATACCAAGGCGCTGGAAATAGCGCCCGATGAGCCTGATTACTACGCATCGCGGGGCAAGGCATATTTTTTTCTTAAATATTATCCCCGCGCCCTCCGCGATTTTGACGAGGCAATAAGGCGGGATTCATCGCTTGCCGCCAAACTTGCGGAATACCGCAATGAATGCTTAAAGCATTAAGGAGGCAATTATGGCAAACAAATGGCGTTGTTCAAAATGCGGCTACACCGGTTACGGTGCGTTAAAGCCGCTTACGGGAAATTGCCCCAAAGGCGGCGGGCATCGGTGGGGCGCATGGGTCGATACCACCGGCGCGGTCTGGCGGTGCAACAAATGCGGCAATACGGCAATCGGGCAAAAGCCGACTCTAGCGCCCTGCCATCAAGGCGGCAACCACCGCTGGGAACGGATAAGGTAACAAGGCATGACGATTGAAACGCTTGCCTTTCTCGGTATTGTTATCATCCTGATATGCGCGCTGCCCGCAGTTTTCCGGTGGAGAAAAACCGTGCGCTGCCCAAAATGCCATAAGTGGAAATTGCAATTTACAGGCTTTGTGGTGAGCGACAAGGTTGTGGGACATTCGAGTTCCACATTCGGCGGCGGCGGCGGCGCGGGCGGGCTTTTGGGCAGGATAGCGGGTTTTCTCTTTGGTCACGCCTCGCGCACCAATGCCGACCCGTTCATACGCGAGTGGGGCACGGCGCATTTTGTCTGCATGAAATGCGGCTGCCGCATAGAAATTGACACAAAAAGGGACCGCAAATGAACTATGGCGCAAGACAATTTCAAAACAGAATGTACCGTCTGGGGATGGTTGGCGGCGGGCTAGTCCTAGGTTACGCTTTTTTTGAGCCTTATATGCCCGTTATTATCACTGTAGCGGCAAGCCTCGTAATAGGCTTTAGCATCAGAGCCTTATTTACAAGCATGATGAACAAAAAGTTAAACCAGACTTACCGCTATACCTCCGGCAGCGCAAGCGCCCACACCGGCAGCGCAGGCGCTGAGACCAAATCAAAGCAGCAAAAACCCAAGCAGCCTCCAAAGTCGAAGCAAAAAACTGCCGCAGATAACGCAAACACGGCGCATGGCGGCACAGGCTCAGCGCATGGCGGCGGCGCGGCGCATGAGCGCGATGACATTCCGCCGCCGGAACCTCCGCCGCGCAATAATGACGATTCACTTTCCCTATACCGGAATCTGCTTGGGCTAAAGCCCGGTTTTACAGCCGATGAACTAAAAGCCGCCTACCGCGATGCCGCCGCAAAATACCACCCCGACCGCTATGCCGCCGCCCCACGCCGCGACCGCGAAAATGCCGAAACCCTAATGAAGCAAATCAACGAAGCGTACGGAATACTGCGGGGAAGGTAAGGGAGAGCGGCGGGCGGCGGCGGCGCAAACAGCCGCGTTACAATGCAGCGGTTTTATTCTCCGCATACCGCAAATGAATAGTCTTCAATTACATCGGTAACGCGGGAAAGAACAAGGCTTTGCGGCGTACATTCAATTTCGCCCGAACGAACCTTTGCCGCCTGCGCCGGCATATATTGAGAAAGCAGCGCAAGCGGCAAAGGCGCGGCGGCAAGGTTCGTAAAGAGGCGGCTTACCGCTTCGGCAACCGGCGGGCAACCCATGTAGTAACGGCTCCTGTCCGAATAACTGTATTTACGCTTGTAACGCTGTTCGCGGCCGGTGCCCCGATAGTAGTTTTGCCAATTTGCGGGAGAGGCAAGCATAGCCTCTTCCAGCACTTGGGGGAAGCGGGACGGGGTGAGGGCGCTTGGAAGAGCGCCGCCTTCAAAAAGTTCCGTTTCTATTGCGCTAAGGGCAAAAAGAGCCTCACGTTGGTAGAATGTAAGCGCGGGACCTACTTTTAGAATACAAACGCCGTCCCTGACCATTTCGCGCAAGGAGGCGCGGCTCTGGTAGTCCGTTGAATGACCTTCAAAAATAAGCGAGGGATGCTTTTTTAATTCCGCGCTGAGAGCCGCCGCTTCCCCGCTGTTATACGCAAAAACATCGCCGTCTCCGAATTCCACGCCGGGCTGTACAACAACGCCAACAACATTCTCCCGGACCTCCTCCGCGCCGTTCTTCTGGAACGCCGCCTTAAACGCCTCGACAGTGGCGCGGAAAGCGCCCGGTGTGGTAACGGCAGGGCGTCCGTGAGCGCTTTGCGC
>JAIROZ010000036.1 GCA_031257255.1 Spirochaetaceae bacterium
ACCAGAAGTACCTGCCGCTTATGCCCGCCGCGCTTTTGGATTTTGATTTACAAAAATACGATTTGGTTATATCAAGCGAAGCGGGACCGGCAAAAGGCATTGTAGCGCGTCCTGACGCAAAACATATCTGCTACTGCCATTCGCCCATGCGTTATATTTGGGACCAGTATTTTGAATACCAGAAAAAAGCGGGCATCTTTACGCGCATTTTTATGCGTCTTTTAACGCCGCGCCTGCGTCTATGGGATGTTACAAGCGCTAATCTTGTTGATACATTTATCGCCAATTCTACATATTCGGCGGCGCGTATCAAACGTTATTACCGGCGGGATGCGGAAGTGATTTTTGCTCCTGCGGATATTGAAACATATCTTGATGTACCGCGCAATGTGCGGGATTATTATCTCTATTTTGGACAACTTGCCGAAAACAAACGCCCCGATATTGCGATAGATGCTTGTATTCAACTTGATAAAAAACTGATGGTCGCAGGCGGCGGCAATATCCGGTATTATCAAAAGAAGTATATCAAAAATAAAAACATTCAATTTTTAGGATACATACCGGACGAACAGATAAAAACATTGTACAGCGAAGCGCGCGCCCTCCTCTTTCCCGGAATTGAAGATATGGGGATAGTTCCCATAGAGGCAAATGCGGCGGGGTGTCCTGTCATTGCCTACCGCGCCGGAGGTGTGCTCGACACTATAAAAGAAAACCGCACCGGCATTTTTTTTGACGAACAAACGCCCGCCTCGCTTGCCGCCGCCATAACTCATTTTGAAACGGTAGAACATCAATTTACAAGCCGCTTTTTCTTTACCGCCCATGTCCGGCAATTCTCTAAAGAAACCTTTAAGCGCCGGATAAAGGAAACCATACCGGCGCTTAGTTCTTAAGGGACGGCGCGGATTACCGCGCCCTAACTTGTAAAATGCGTTAAAACTGCCGATACTATACCAAATATGAAATTCTTTTTTTGGGTATTGCTTGTTTCGGCTTGTATTTTTCCACAGTCCGCCTTGAATGCCGAAAGTCTTTATATCTCTTTGCGGGATTATCCCGCGCTCCTAAAAAAAGGATTTAACCCGGAAGAATGCGGCGTTATGCCTTCCGGTCCGGGCTGGCAGCGCGTCAACTGGAGAAACAAAACGCTCTATGCGGGCGATTATTTTAAGGAAGAAAAAAAATTCACACTCGAAAAAGCATTTGGCAAAGATGTTGACGAGTATACTATCATTATTCCATTTAATGTAAACTCAGATGAATATAAAATTGTAAGCAGCAGCCCTACATTTGTTCCCGGAATAGAACTTGCCGCGATAGGCATTAACTGGCAGGTATATCTGAATGGTCAACTTATCCGCGAACAAATGGATATTAAACCGGACGGCACTATAGGCATGCTTTACGGCTGGCGCAAGGCGGGATTTCCGGTGCCGAATGTCAATTTTACAGAGGGAATGAATATACTCTGCTTTCGCATACTTGGAAACACATTAAACCCCAAAACAGGACTGTCCCAAAAAGGGGCGTATTATATAGGCGACTATGAAGAAATAACAAAAATAGAAGACGAAACATTAACGATGATAATGATAGGCATATATATATTTATGGGCTTGTATCATTTATTTGTATATTTGCTGCAAAATCATATCAAATATAATTTATACTATGGAGTATTCTCGCTCATTATGGGGGCATATATACTTTCGCGCACGGCATTTATCAATATTGCTATACCAAACAGCGCAATTTCCTCCCGTATCGAATATCTTTGCGTATATTTAGGAGTTGCGCTCTGCGCTATATTTATCGAAGTTTTTACGCTTGGCAAAACATTCCGCATAACACGCTGTTATACATATCTTTTTGCGTTTTTTGCTGTTATTCAGTTTGCGCTTCCCGGACAACTTGTAGAAATGCTGCTTGCCATCTGGCAAATCTCCTGTATTCCCGTGTTCTTTATATTTTGCTGGTGCGATATATACGCGCCAATGAAAAAAACTATGAGCGATTCATACAAAAAAACATTCAAAGGATTTTTATCCGCTATAGCGGAAGCCCCTGCCGGCAACCTTTTTATAGGCATTGTAGCAACTGCCTGTACCGCTATTTTTGATATTATAGATTCGCTTATTTTCCATTATGAATTTTTTATTACACGCTGGGGTATCGCGTTTCTTACAACAGGCATAGCATTCATTATGGCGCGAAGAATGAACTTTGTTTACAGCAAACAGGAGCGGATAATAGAGCGCTCAAATAAGGGCATGAATCCTACGCTGGTTGACTGGATTGTAGTAAAAGACCGCGACCCTGTAGATATACCCTCAAAAAACGAAAGCACGGCGGTAATGTTTACTGATATACGAAACTTTACGGCGCTTTCCGAAAACATGCCGTCAGAGGATGTAACAGGGCTTTTACGGGCTGTAAACGAAGTTGTTGTGCGTCCTCTTTTTGAATTACAGGATTCGGGGCGTGTAGCCTACACCGATAAATTTATAGGCGATGCCATGATGAATATATTTTTAAGCGGAGATGATGCCCTCAATACTGCGGAACAGTTTCACAGTCAACTTGACATCTTTAACGCAGACCCCAAAAAATACTTTCAGAATACTCCCGACGGCATTCGCATCAATATGGGCTGCGGAATAGCATACGGTTCGGTAACACTTGGCGTTATGGGACATTCGCGCCGCCTTGATTATACGCCGGTAGGTGATACAGTCAATCTGGCATCCCGGCTGGAAAGCCTTACAAAAATGTATCATATTTCTATACTGTTTAATGACTCACTCTATAATTCACTTGATAAACCGCATGAATTCATCCGTCATATAGATGACATCCGCGTAAAAGGACGGCACGACAAGGTAGCGTTATACGAAGATTTTAGATGCAATAATCCGGCGATACGGGATATAAAAACATCCATGAAAGACTCATTTGACGAACTGCGCCGTTTGTATATTTCCGGCGAGGACTGGAAAGGCGCATATAAACTTGCCTACGATATTGCCGCCGCATATTCACGCGCCGCAGAGAACATGACTCTTGCCGACAGACAGTCTGTAGATTATCTTCCGCATATATATACAGAACGAATAGAAATGATTATGGACGACAAATTTCTCCGTGATACTTGGGACGGAATATGGACGTTCACAGAAAAATAAGGCTCACTCAAAATGCGCTAAACCCGCTTTTTTGCGTTTTTGTTATTTTTTTTCCGGCTTCTTTTGTTTTATTTTCCTGCGTTACAAATGCAAAAATAAAACCGCAAGAAAAAACTCCGCTTTCTATTTTGAGCAATGCCATAGCAGGTACGCTTCCTTCGGGCGCAGACGGATACTTTGCCGCTGACGCAAAGGCGCTTTCTCCACTGATCATTCCGCTCTTAAAAAAATACCGTATGGACACCAAAGAAATCCGCGCCATCATAAAAAAAACTATTTCCGCAGGCGGCGCATATTTTCCGGCGGAAAAAACAAACCCGTTTATAGTAAACTTAAACGGACGCGGCTATCCGGCATTCGGGGCAAAATTCATCCTGGGCGCAAACAAATTATGGAAAAAAGAAAGTTACGAAAAAAAAACTTTTTTTTATTCCGAGCGCTTTCGCATGGCAGTGGATATAGGAGCAAAATTGATAAAGATAGCGCCGCGCAATCCGTATCAATATATGGCGCGTCCGCCAATGACCGAAGAACTGCCGGACTGGATTTCCGGCGCGGTTTTAACAGCGTGGAGTCCACGCGCCGCGCTTCTTAACAACTACTTGCAAAGCAGGCGCATAGACATTCGTTTTCCGGCGCGAGCCCTCTATGCGGCGGTTTACCCGGCGGGCACCGCATACAAACTGGTACTTTGTGTAGAAGCGGAAAACGAAGCCCGCGCCAATTCGATACAGTCGCTGCTCAGGCTTGCGCGGAGCGCTCTGGAAGAAGGCGGACTGCAAGTGCCCGAAGCGGCGCGGCGTATTCTACGGGCGGAAACATCGGTAAACGGGTGTAATGTTTTTCTTGACGCGGGGATTTTTAGCGTGGAAGAAATTTTGCAGTTACTAAAGTGAGGAGACTCACTTAGCAATATAAGGAAGAAAGGCTATAATCTAGTATGCTTGACAAAATTGACTTGTACACCATTCTTAGAAGTTACGCAAACAAATCGCGGAATGCCCGCGTCCCGCTGGATGCCTTCATTCGCTTTTTACAGAATATGGCGGGCGGCGATTCCCCGATGGGCAAACGGCTGACGGATTGGGCTATAGATACCCGTCAAAAAGTCATTGACGGTCTTGAAAAACTTATTCATCAGCAAAAGGTTGAGGTGCGCGATGACGGAAATGGGCAGATGGTTTTCTTGCCTTATTTTTACGCGGAAGTTATCGAAGCGGCTTACACGAACCTGGATGACTCGGCGGAAATACCGCTGCCGGACGAAAAGATGCTGCGCATATCAGTACCATCAGACCAAATACGCCCGATAGTTGCCGGCGCGGCGCTTATCTCATATCTTTCAAATCCACAAACAAGCATTATTCCAATAATAAAACTTAATTTTCCAAATTCAAACGGGTCGGCTCTTATGCTAAGCAATCAACTTCCCGAATTCATACTCGATATAGCGCTAAAAAAACTGAGGGATTCATTCAGGCGTCAGGGAACACTTGATTTTTTTACACAAAGAATGCTTACACGCTTTCGTGGACAGGATGCGCATGTGCGCGAATTTATCGCCACACTGGTATCACACCCGAATGAATTTGTAAGTTCGATTTCGGACGGCAATGATTTTTCGTTTCAAGCGTGTATGTATCTTTGTCAGTTGATAAAATCTTATGTTGAAGAGCAGGTCGAACGCTCAAACGACCGCAAACCTGTACATATTACACTGGGTCAGTCGGCTGAATTGCTGCTGTCTATAAGCAATTATTACAAGGCAGCGGCGCTTGACGCAAAAGAAAAAGAACTTGCTTTTGACGGTGCCCGACTTATGGTGCTGGAACCTCCATGGGTTTATACAATAAAAGATATATTTTCTTACAAGACACAAAAAGGACGTACTTTAATTGACGCATACGGAGAAAAAGAAGTAGGTGATTTTGTAAAAGGACTAACATCCAGTAAGATTGATATGCAGATGCCGCAGATACTCAAATTCCGTTCAGCGGGCGGCGAGGAATGGCTTGTAAGCAAAGAACGGGTTATTCCTCTTTGCTCAAAATTGATGGAAGAAATAAATTCAACGATTTTGCAGGAAATAAAAAACCGCTGGACAAAAAAACTCCGCGACTACCGGAGTGAAGCGGCAATGCGCTACGATGATGATTTTGAAGAAATGATTTCTAAACAAGTATCGCTTTTTTCACCGCAACTGTTTTTAATTGCCCGTGATAAACGCACAGCAATTGTTCAGGAAGAAACCGGACCTTACGGAATATCCGAGCAGGTTTTTAATAATTACAGACCTGTGCCATGGCGAATTCTTTTTAAATTCAGGCGTGATACGATTCTTACATCCTGCAGATTTTCTTTGCCTATATGGTATTCGTTTCCTGTTATTGTAAAAATTATCGCGTTTTTTAAGTATGGTCCCAAAATTCTTGCCGAAGATGCCAAAACTCAAGTAGCGGCGTCAAAAAAGGGAAACGAAGACGGAAGCGAAAAAATTAAAACCGAGGCGCGTAAAATAATGAAAGATGCCCTGCCCTCCGGTTCTTCCACAGACGCATATCTGGAATCATTAAACGAACGCTGGAATCAGCATCTTGTAAAAAAAGACCGCGACAAAATAAAACGCGATGTAAACGCGCTTGTAAAAAATTATTTAAATTCCACGCTCGCGGTGCTTCCTCGTACAACTTTAACAGAAAGCATAATCGATGATATGTCAACAAATATTATCGGTTTAAATGATACCTTAAAAAAAATAAACGATAAAAATTCACTTCGCTTATATATTAAAATCTATCTGCTAAAAATGCTGGCAAGCGCAAAGGTATAAAATGTTAAATATCATTATTAAAAAGATAACTATATGGAACAGCGCAAAAAGCGGCGCAAAAACCCGCGCTTGTTTACTATGCGGCGCGTTTTTAATTTTTTTAGCATCAGGCTGTTCTCTCAATATGAATACAACACTTGCCGCAAACGGCAGCTGTGAGGTTGCGCTGGACGCCAAGTTCAAGCCGGCGGCGGCGGCGTTGTTCAAAAGTTTGAATACTGATGCACAGGGTACAGCCGCCGTTAATGTCCTTGACGCGGAAATTATTAACAAGGGGCTGCTTGCCTCCAAGGGCGTGAGCGCGGCGCGTATAACAAACACCGCGCCGGATGCCTTATCTGGAAAAGTAAATATATCAAAATTAGAGACATTTATTTCCGGCGGAGGCGGGGCAGCATCTCCTGTGCATTTTGAAAGTACGCCATTAGGCGGCAGATTCTCTCTTATGCTTAATCTAAAAACAGGCGGCGATTTTTTGTCTGCAATATCGCCCGACCTTGCAGACTATGTTTCCGCGCTTTTTGCGCCGGCAGCCACTGGGGAAAGTTTATCCCGCGCTGAATATCTTAAAGTGGTAAGCGATGCCTACGGAAAAAAAATATCGGACGAAATTGCCGTATCAAATTTGAATTTACGCTTCCGGTTTCCCGCCCCCATAAAAAGCGCAAAGGGGCTAAAATATAACGGCGCTGAGGCTTTTGTTGACCTTCCCCTTACTGATGTACTCACGCTGGAAAAAGAATTGGCATTTGAAGTTATCTGGTAAAGAGGCTTTTTTCGTAAACCGGTTGAAAATACCGATAAAATCTTAGGGCAACGCTGATTAACTTGATGCTGCGGCAAGCCTTTACTTTTTGTCGCCTGCTCCATGCAGGCGCGTTTGCCGCAGCAGCGTTGCTTTACTGATTTGCCAGCGCGGACAGCGCCGCGATGTAATCTTTATCGGCGTTAGTGGTGCTGGCGGCGGCGGCTTTTACCGGGTCGCCGGAGCGGTAGGCTTCGCGCTGGGCGGCGGCGCTCATGCCGCCTGATTCAAGCGCATCCTGCCGCGCCGTAATCTCCTGCTTGAACTGCGCCTCGCTCTGTGGTTTTTCGTTCTTTGTTGCCGCGTCAATCTCTTTGAACATGGCGGCAATCGTCTGCTGCGT
>JAIROZ010000053.1 GCA_031257255.1 Spirochaetaceae bacterium
ATACCGGTTTCCCCGGCTTCTTCCAAAATGCCGGTTGTCCAGTCCGAAATATCTGTCCGGTAGCAGGCTACCGCCCGCCCCGTAAAATGCCGGAATTCTCCGGCATGCTTTAGTTTCCTATCTATGCCCGGCGAGGAAACCTCCACCGCGACATCCTGCCCCAATGCCAGTTCTATGCGCGGCATAATGGCGCGGTGCGCCTTCGCGCAGTCTTCCAAAGAAACATCAGTTCCCAGCCTGCATACCACCGCCCGCACTGCAGCGCCGCCCTTGTGTTTTGACACTGTAAGTTCCACGAGCGCCATACCCAAACCCGTAAGCACCGGCTCAAGTTCCGCTTCCAGCGGGTCGGGGGCTTTACTGTCCATTATCCCTCCAAAAAAAAAGGAATTGCACGAGCAACTCCTTTTAATTGATGTTCATTGTGTTATGAACAGCCTACAGTAGGCGGTTTTTTTACGCAAGAGGGGGGAGTAGTGGGTGGTGGGTAGTGGGTAGTGGGTAGTGGGTAGTGGGTAGTGAGTAGTGGGTAGTGAGTAGTGGGTAGTGGGTAGTGAGTAGTGAGTAATGGGTGGTTGCCGGTTGCCGGTGGGTTTAGGTATAAAAAAGTCTAATTTATGCCGATGCACGCTGTACAAACAGTTCCAATTCAACCTCATGCGGCGTCTTCCCAAGCCGTTCGGCAATAGCCGCCACAGGCACCCCAAGTTCTGCAAGTTGCATAACAGAGGGTAGGGTAGGGGGGGGACCGGTTTCCGGTTGTTGGTTTCCGGTTTCCGGTTTTTTACCGGTTGTCGGTTTCCGGTTGTTGGTTCCCGGTTTTTTGTTCGATATATCAGTATTAGTATTGCTATCTTCGTTAGAATTGGTATTACATACTGAACCTACCGGCAACCGGCAACCGGCAACCGATAACTGCTCTGCCTGAGCCATGATTTCTTTTAGGACGCGGACGCGCTCTTCGATAAGAAGACTGTCGCGGTCGGTAATGCGGTCAATGTCGCCGATTATTATGTCGACCGCCTCGCGGGTCTCCGCCGGTATGCGGTCGATGGCGGTTCGCTTTTTTACATAACCGCGCAAATAAAAAAAACTTATTACACTTACCAGCAGCGCCGCCGCCGAAAACAGGTAAGCCATTGCCTAGCCTTCGCCCAGATATGCCTTGCGGACACGGTCGTCATTTAACAGCGCCTTGCCCGTGTCCCGCTGCGTTATCACGCCCGTTTCCAGAACATAAGCATAGTCGGCAATTTCCAGAGCGGCATGAGCATTTTGTTCTATTAGCAGCACTGTGGTACCGTTTTTGTTGATTTCGCGGATAATGTCAAAAATCATTTTGGAAACAAGCGGCGCAAGACCAAGCGATGGTTCATCAAGCATAAGGAGGCGGGGGCTGCTCATAAGTCCGCGTGCAACGGCAAGCATCTGCTGCTCGCCGCCTGAAAGAGTGCCTGCAAGTTGACGGCGGCGTTCCTTTAGACGCGGGAATAGTGTGTAACAACGGTCGCGGTCGCTTTTAATGGCGGCTTTTCCGCCGCCGCTCATGGCGCGGCTGTATGCGCCGAGCCGCAGATTTTCTTCGACCGTCAGGTTAGGAAATACATGCCGTCCTTCGGGGACAAGCACAAGCCCCGCCTGCACTATGTCCTTAGTGTCCTTGCCGGAAATGTCCGCGCCGTTCCAAAGTATATTGCCGCCGGATGCCTTAACCAGCCCCATAATGCTGTTGAGCATAGTGCTTTTACCGGCGCCGTTTGCGCCTATCAGCGTGATGATTTTGCCGTCCGCTACTTCGATGTCTATACCGCGCAAGGCGTGAATACCGCCGTAATATACCGATAAACCTTCGAGCCTAAGCATCGCCGCCCTCCACGCCAAGGTAAGCGTCTATCACCTTCTTGTTCCCCCGGATTTCTTCCGGCGTCCCCTCGGCTATCGTAATGCCGTAATCAAGTACATAAAGGCGCTCGCATATACCCATTACAACCTGCATGTGGTGTTCGATGAGCAGTACGGCTATTTCGTATTGCTGCCGTATGCGGAGTATAAATTCCATAAGTTCGGAGGATTCCTGCGGATTCATTCCCGCCGCCGGTTCGTCCAGCAGAAGAAGTTTGGGTTCGGTTGCCAGAGCGCGGACTATTTCCAGACGCCGCTGCATCCCGTAGGGAAGCGCCGAAGCCTCAGAATCGGCATAACCGGCAAGCCCGACAGAATCGAGCAATGAGAGCGCCTTGGCGCGGGCGTTCTTCTCGCGTAAGCGGTACGAAGGAAGATGAAAGACCGACTCAAAAAGTCCGGGATTTTCACGGAGATTGCAGGCGGTAAGGATATTTTCCAGCACATTCATCCCATGGAATAGCCGTATATTCTGAAAAGTGCGGGCTATGCCGCAGGCGGTAATTTTGTCCGGCCGCAGCCCTTGCAGTTCGCGTCCATTAAAAATGATGCGTCCTTTGGTGGGCGTGTACATCCCGGTTATCATGTTAAAGGCGGTCGTTTTGCCCGCTCCGTTTGGTCCGATAAGCCCGACGATTTCACGCCCGCCCACAGTAATGGTCAAGCCGGAGACTGCGGTAAGCCCTCCAAACTGCATAGTAACATTTTCGGTCGCAAGCATTATCTAATTTCCCGTCCGATATAAAGCGCGGGCTTGCCCGCGGAATTTATGAAGTGAACTAGCCCATTTTAGCGCCGCGCCCTGCCGCCGTCAAGGGCTTTTCTCTTCCCGCCGGAACCGCCAGCAGCGCCGCTACAAGAATTAAGATGCCTATAACGCAAATGCCTTTTGTTCCGGGCAAATTCAAACCGAGCGCAAAAACAACCGGACCCAATGCGGCGGCAAGTTTTTTTAGGAAACTTAAAATCGACAGCGCTCTGCTTGCGGGGATTCGCCTCATAAATGGAAGAGCCAAAAAGAAGTCATTTTGAGTGCCGAAACCAAAACCATCCGCCAAACCCATGATGACTATGCTGAATGCCAGAATACCAAAGCCGCCAAAAACCCCGGAAAGTAACAGGGATGCCGCCAGCAGTACATTGTAAAAAACATTCACAGCCCATCCGCAGCCGAGGCGCTTACTCATCAGTTCCTGCATCGAGGGACCCAGATACACAATAACAAGCCCGTACAGCAGCAGAAGCCGCCCCACATCGGAAGTATCTCTGCCGGTTCCTGCGGCATAAAGGGGAATGTAAAAATCCGAAAATGAACCCGCGATGCATGAGGGCACTATAAGCAGCAAGAGAACTGCAAGCATTTGTACAAGCGAGCGGAGCCCTGAACGGGTGCCGTCAGACGGCGCATTTTGCGCCGAGTGCGCGGCTTCGTCGTTATCGGTGGACGGCGCGGCGGCAAGGCGGTCGTTTTTTAGAAGGAGTACGGTTAAGCCGCTTAATGCCGTGGTAAAACCCGCGATGAGCAGCACGGCGCGGTAATTCAAAGTTACAGCAAGAATGGAACCGGCGGTTTGTCCGCAGTTCATTCCGGCATAAAGTCCGGCATTCAGCATGGCAAAAGCCCATGACCGTTCATTGCTTGTTATGCCAAATAGAGAAAGGTTGCGTAATGTCATCCAGCAAAAGCCGTAGCCCAAGCCGGTTAAGGCGCGGGCAAGCACAAAAACAAAAAAGTTCTCTGCCCAAGCCGAAAGAAATGTACCCGCAATTACAAAGAGTATTCCCATAATGAAAGGCTGTTTCCAGCCTTTTTTGATAATCAATTCAGACGAAAGAAATATCGCGGCGCAGGTAAGCAGTGTTTCCACGGATGTAGGAATGCTTGCCGCCGCGTTTCCGCCGTTCGTAAATGCGCTTCCGGCAAGACGTGCCGCAATCACCGGAATAAAAGCCGCCGGCATACGGGAGGCAAAATAAAACAGGAACGCTAATTGACGGATAAAGCTGATGCCATGCGAGGAAGGATGCCTCGCTGTTCTTCGTTCTTCTCCGTAAATGAAACTATTGTTTGGCAAAACCATCTTAAATTCGAGCAGACGGATTAAAAATAGTACCAGTTCAAATCCAAAAAAAAGTGAGACCACCATCACCGTAAACAAATCGAGCAGCATCCGCCTGACTTCATGCACATGATATTCCCTTGATATATGCAAGCCTAAAAATTTGCCATTGGGCAGCGGAAAAATATATCTGTCGATAGGTTGGTACTGTATGCTCTCGCCTTTGGAAAGCGGCGGCAAAACATACTCAGGATGATATTTGGAGTCGGTAATGTACAAGCGGTCTATTTCGCCGGGTAAATCATCCGCCGTTTTTTTTAGAACAATATCCATAGATGTCCAGTCTGTTGATTTAAAAAAATCCTGGGCATTATCGTAGGAGCGGAACGAAAATTTCATTTCGTGGTAGGAGTATATGGCAAACGCGAATGTTATCTGAGCAATTAAAAGCACTGTTACCGTCATCATAATGATGTTTGTCCGCGCCAAGCCGCCCGAAACACCGAATATTGCTCCCTTGTAATAAAAAAGCGCAAACCCGGCAGTGCAGAATGTTAATAGTACAACAATATATACAAGGAAAGTCTGTTTTAATTCCGGCGATTGATTTATGTTAAGCACCCATAAAAAACCCAGCACTGCCATAACAATAATAATTGAGCCTAAAAACATATATTGCCGTACTTGGGTTTGATTCATTCTTAACTCTTATATGTAAACGCGATAGTTGTAATATCATCGGACTGCTCCGCGCCTGAAACATATTCCGCAATGGCGGCGCGTATTGCCCCGTCAAACGCTTCCGGCTCCAAATCGAAGTGTTTATTTGCCGTTTCTAAAAATCTATCTCTGCCCCATTCCTTGTTTTCGGCGTTCATTGCCTCGTTAATGCCGTCTGTATACAAATAGAGTTTATTGCCCGGATTTAAATTCATTGAGCACTGCTGATATATGCTTGTATCCATTACACCCGGAGGCAGTCCTTTTTTTAGTTCCATAAATTGATATCCGCCGTCCGGCGCGGAGAGCAGAGGCGGATTATGTCCGGCATTCGCGTAAATCATTTCGCCTGTAACAAGGTTGATAGAACAAATTAACACGGTAACAAACATACAGCGCCGGTTGTCTTCGCAGAGCAGTTTGTTTACTGCGGCAAGCGTTCCGGCTGGGTCGTTTGTTTCGAGCATCCGTTGTTTGATAAGCGTTTTGGCAATAACCATAAAAAGAGATGCCGGTACGCCTTTGCCGCTTACATCGGCAATAACAAGCGCTAATTTTGTTTCTTCTTTATCAACATAAAAGAAATCATAAAAATCTCCGCCTACTTCCTTTGCCGGAACCATTTTGGAAAAAATCGAAAAATACGCGCTGCCGGAAAATTTTGGAAAAACAGACGGCAGCATATCATTTTGAATTTCCGCCGCGATGCTGAGTTCGCTGTTGATGCGTTCTTTTTCGGCGGCGGCTTTCGATATATTAACAATGTAGCCTTTAAGGTTGTCTGTCATTTTGTTAAAGGCATTGCCAAGTTCCGCTACTTCATCGCTTCCGTTTACAGGTACTTTAATATCAAGGTCTCCGCCGCCTATTTTTCGTACATTCCGCGACAGTTCTTCAATCGGGCGTGTTATAGTCAATGACATAATATACGAAAACGCTACAACAAATATCGCGGACACCGCAAATATGATAATAAAGCGCATAATAACGCCGGCAAGCGTTTCTCTGATATATCCCTGCGCTTCTATGGTATATGCGTCTATATTCGCTTTTGTTTTTTCCGCCGGCTCTACAATTTCTTTTAGCGGTATACGGACGCAGAGTTTCCAGTTAGTCTCCGCAAGCAGCGCGGAAAACAGATAGTATTCTTCATCGCGTGTTTCAATTATCCATGTGCCGTATTTATTGTTAAGCATATCAATAAGCGCGTCCCGCCAGGAGCCTTCCGCGCTTTTTAGCGGGTTTGTATCAAAACTAGGTTCCCCGTAGTGTGGATGCGCTATATATTCGCAATTTTCGTCAAGCAAAAAAGCATAGCCGCGCATGCCGATACGGAGCGCGAGTATTCTTTCGATGATGCTGGTAAGTGTAATATCGGTTCCAACAACACCTGTATATACACCCTGCTTATTTTTGAATGCCCGCGCGCAAGATACGGTTACCGTGCCGTAGGGGTCGATATATGTATCAATCCAGACTATTTTTCCGGGATTCTGCAGCGCGGTGGTATACCAATCACGGACTCTGGGGTCGTATTTAGGATTAAATGAATTGTATTTTGAATACCGGTACATAATGCCGCTTTCAGTTCCAATATATAACGTATCGAGCATATTATTGTTTTTGTACACTCCAGAAAAAGCATACTCGGCATTGGAAAGCAGGCGTAATTCCTGCCGCAATGCCGCGCTCTCTTTTACTCCGGGGGCAAACATATATTTAGGCGAGACAATATCTTCCGGCGCGTCGGGTACATAAGGAACCGCTTTGCCCGTAAATTGTTCAGGATGCGCGTATAGTTGTTCAACAAAATTAGTAAGCGCCGACAATTCCGCGTTTATCTGTCTAAGCGCCGCATTTGAACTTTCCGCCTGCTCATTTACAATGTTTTTCATATATTCTTTAGTTTGATTCAGCAGCGCGTTCTTTGACTCAAGGGACGCGGTAATGCCTAGTTGAATGTTAGCGTCCTGTGAGTACTTTGTAAGATTCAGCATTTGGGTATACGAAATAACCGATATAATTGACAGCGTAAAAAGCGATACAAATAAAACAACAAAAAGAATTTTTACGCCTATCTTTATATTTCTAAACATAAAGATTCCTTATATCCCCGCATGTAACAGAACGGGCTGCCGCAGTTGTTACTATAATTTCCAGTAAATCATCATATTCGATTCCGGCTTCGAGAGCGCCCAGCGGAAAGAAACTTGGCAAATCGCTGCCTGAGTAGGGATGTAAGCCGGGCACCGCGTTAATTTCCAGAGCGTAAGGCAGCCCGTCATCCATAGAAACCATAAAATCCACACGCGCATAATCCCGCGAGCGGGTTATATCAAAAATCTTACGCGCCGATTTTTCTATATCCGCATTCACATCCGGCGTAAAATCAAAGCGGACAACCGCGCCCGGATTATCCGCTTTAATAATTTCATAGCGGTCTTCTTCCCTGTCTTTGCGGATGCCGACTACCGGAAACACATTTAACTTTCCGTTACGGACAAGCAGCCCCGCCGTTACCGCATGCCCCGGTATATATTTTTCGATAAGAATAGGGTCTTCGTAAGCAAAAACCTTCTCAATTTTTGAAATATCCTTATGCGATAGTATAAGTTCAATGCCATAACTCGCCCCTTCCGAGGGCGCTTTTGCTACAACCGGATAACCTAAGCCGCTAAAATCAAAATTGCCCGCTTTGTAAGCGGCGTAAGAAAGCGTCTGCCATGCGGGAGTTCGTACACCGGCGGCTGCAAAAAGTTCCTTGCAAAGAATTTTATCATTTATGATATGCGCGCCCAATGCGCCGGAACCTGTGTAATTCAATTTCATAAAATCGAGTACAGACTGAACCGTGCCGTCTCCGTGCCCCTTTCCCTGAACGCAGACCCAGACCAAATCGGGGGCTGCCGCAGACAGGCGCTCTATCATACTGAAGTTATAGTCTACCAAAAAGGTTTTATAACCCCGGCGTGTAAGTGATTGTTCAACATAAGAGGCATTTAAGGTTGATGCGTTATGTTCGCTTGAAGTTCCACCATGAACTATTGCTATGCGCGGATATTTTTCCATTACATTGTCCTGTTAATAATTGTTTTGTACAGCGTGAGTTGATTTTTATTGTCGTATGTGCGGTTATAACTTATTTTGTCCGTCCACTTTTTAATAAAGAATATACCCAGCCCGCCTGTTTTCCAGTTTTCAAATGGAGCGCTAATGTCGGGGAGAACATGGTCAAGCGGATTAAATGCCGCCCCCGAATCTTCAAAACGCATAACTAATTGCGCCCCATCCATTCCCGCCTGAACGCATATTGAGTTTGTATCACTATTGGTGTTACCGTACGCGTGTCTGCAAATGTTTGTAAAAATTTCTTCGGTAACAACGGCAATCTGGCTGCAAGTCTTGGAAGAACATTCAACCTTGTCTAAAATCAAGCCAAGCCACTCCTGAAGTTTATCAAGTTCGCTGACTTTTGCGGGCATGACAATTTCCTTCTCAAAACTTTCCATAAATTTCTCCTCGAATTTCTTCGCTTTCTCCGCCGGGCAAGACGCTTATTCAAAAGTAAGAATGTCGTCCAATCCTACCAGTTCAAAAACATCCATAACCGGTTCTATAACATTGCGGATAATGAGTTCTCCGCCCGCAGCATCCATATTTTTCTTTGCGGATATAATAACCCGCAGCCCCGCCGAAGCAACAAATTCCAATTCCTTAAAGTCCAATATAAGTTTTTTTGTTTCGGCTACTGCCGCGTCCAGCGCGTCATTTAACTCCTCCGCCGTTACAGCGGTCAATCTTCCGCTTACAGTAAGCGTTATGCCGGCTTCATCCGCGGATTTTTCTATTTCCATACAGTTTCCTCCTGTCTCTATAATTTATCTATGTTGAACCGCAGTCCAACCGATATAGGCAGCATAAAGCCCGAATCGTTAATGAGTCCGGCGGGCGCGTCCGTAACGCGGAACGCCAGCGCGTATCCCGGCAGTACATCTATAGTTACCGCTATGAATGCCTTTGGGAAAATACATATACCGGCAAAACCGGCAATGTCAAAAAATAAATCCCATGCCGCCGGAAAGTCCGGGACATCATATATGCCAAATGACGCGGAGATGCCGGCGCGGAAACCTATCAACTTAAAATCGTAGGAAAAATAAATATTATCCTTAAAGCGAAACATAAAACGGTCTTTAGTACCTTCTTCTTGGGCGCTATGCGAGGTTATGTGTCCAAAGGAAAGCAGAAAATCGTTTTGCAAGTGTTCGCTAAACAATTCAAGATTGAAGCCCGCATAGCAGTCCCAAAATTGAGGTTTCTTGTAAATGTTATATTCGCTGCCGGCGATAAACATATTTTGGGCAAAACATTCAGGCAGCGCCGCAATGCCCAGAAGAGCCGCAAAAAATATTTTTCGTAATAAACCATTATTCATACAATTAACGCCTTTCTGTTATCATGCCGCCCACCGTCATAATATTGAGCCAAGTTGCCGGAGTATACCATGACGCGGGGGGCGGCATATCGTGAGTGAACTCCAGTTCAACATAGTAGACATACTGGCCGGCGGCATCCTCAAAAAACAGCGGAATATAGGCATTGCCCTTGTCGTCTGCCGCCCGACCCGGCTGAGTATGCAAATCAAAAACCGACCAGGGATTATTAAAGGCAATAACGGCGGCGGGCGCGGCATCGCGGGAAGTCTTGTAAAACTTAAAGGTAAGATTGCCGTCTTCGGGATGTCCCTGCAATAGACTGATTTTTTCGTTCATGTAGGTGCTCGTTAGCCGGGGATTGCCGCCCGCCGATACCTCGACATACCGGAAGCGGTTTATTGCCAGCAGCCTCCGTCCCGGCGCGAGTTTGCTCTGTACATCAACAGGCGGCTGATAGATAGTCCATGTCAGCGGCTTTTGCGTATCGGTTATCGCGGCGGCAATTTGATAGACTGTTGCCGCCCAAGTCTGAACCGCCGAGCCGGCAAACAGATTGTGATGCAGCGCCGAGTCAGCCGGGTCGGATGATGGCGCGGAAATGCCCGCGCCCATAGCGCCAAAGAGTTCGGCTATTTCCCTCATAGTAGATAGAGTTAAGGCATTTGGTTTTTCCTCAGCGCCGTCCGCGCCGTCCGCGCCACCGGCGGCTATGCAGAGAGGGCGGGCTTTGTATTTTTCCGCGTTATCTACCAGATGCGCCATATTTACCCTGTCCGCTTCACGGGCGAGTATAGATGCCCCGTCAAGCGCAAAATTGTTCCACCAGCCTATGCTGATGGACTTTAGAGCGGGGGCTTCCGGCGCGGGTTGTCCGCTGCCGGCATCTTGTCCTGTACTATTTGAGGGTGGGGCAGGGCTTGCGTAAACGGCAAAATAGGAACTCTTTAAGTCTTTTTCCGTTGTCCCTTGAAGGACGGCGTACGCCTGCAACGGGTCGGCAGGGAGCGTATTCCACGCGGTAAACATTTTTTCCGCCTCTACGCTTTGGAACTGGTTTAACAGGCTCTGCCTGTCGCCCAGCGCCGCCACATTTTGATTCTTCGCGGCAAGCGGGTCAGGCGTCAAAAGAGCGTCATCTATCTGGTTAATCACTTCAAGGCTTTTTACATACAAAGAAAGCAGTATCGAGTTAATCTGAAAAGACTTATACTCCGATGCCCTGTTCTTAAAGCGTTCCCAGGTACCGGCGGAAACATAGACATGTTCGGGGTAGTTGCCCCAATAGGCGATATAACTTGAAAGATAGTCCATAAAAGCCGGAGGCTGATAGAGACGCTTGTCGACATTCCGCAGGAAGAGCGGGAGGTTCTTCGCGTCTTCTTCAGCCGCAAAGAGGGACGCAAAGGAAGAGGTATTATCGAGGAGGAGTTTAACCACCGGCGGGTCGTAGCCTCTGTTATAGTAAAAGCCGCCGAATAAATTTTCGATGGCATTTTCGGAGAACGCAAAGATATTAGTCCCGTCCGACCTGGACTCTACCACCGCCGCAATATTTCCTTCAAATGTATTGAGGAAGGCAAGCGATGTGGTAAAAATGACATACCGGTTATAGTAGGCTTCCGCCAGCAGCATAACGCGGGCATTGGCGGCTAAGACGGCGGTATTTTTATTTTCGAGGTAGGGTTTTACAAAGGCGTCAAAGGCATCCTGCGCCGACTTTATCGCGTCCTGCCCCCGCTGCCAGTTTGCGTCAAAACCGGTATTTTGCATTGCCTCCTGCCGGGGAATGGGTATGTCCGAAGCAAGGTTGATGATGCGCTCGGCAACCATAAAGAGCGAAAGCGAATCGGGTTTATCGTCCGCCTTTTGCGATAGCAGCGCATTATTCTGCAACGCGCCGGCGCGGCTTTTAAGACCGTCTACTTCCCTGTTCAAATTTTTAGAGAATATATTTTGCTCCGCGATGATGCGTCCCAAAACGCTGTTTTCGCCGCCTTTTGTCTTGCTCTTTACAAATTCCATATCGCTGTCAAAAAGACGGGTATATTCCCGCACGGCGTAACTTATGACCATATCGTTAAAGAGGTAATTGTTGATAAGGTTATCGCCAAAGGCATCCAGCGCCGGTTTTTTTACAAGCGCCGGCAGCCCCTTTCCCGGAGTGCTTTTTACCTGCGGCAGCGCGGCATCAAAGACAAGCGGAATGTGGGCGGCTTTCATTAAGAGGCGCACTTCTTCGAATGCGGCGCGACCCTCTGCGGCAAGGCTTTTGAAGCGCCCGGTAAGGCGCTGCCATTCATAAACGGCATCCTGTACTCCTTCGAGGGTTGATACATTGTTTACCCGGTTGAGGGCATTCAGTATATCGCCGTAATTTTCGGTTATCTCTTCAGAAACAGAAACAAGGAGCCGTATTTTGCCGTATATCGAATCGGGATAGACAGCCCCTCTTTTCCATGCGGAGAGGACCGTATCAAGCGCCGCCTGCTTTGCCTTTTGGTAATCTTCGGAATATATGTAGCCCGTATCCATTTGAAGCGTGCCGGAACGGTCGTATTTGGGAAGATAGTCGTCTAACAGCGCCATCGTATCGTTCGATAAGTCCGGCATAAGATAGCGGAGCATCGCGTCAAGTTTGAATTTTGAAGACGCGAAAAATTTGGCAAAGTCCGTCCCTTGAACCTCATCGAGGGATACAAAGGAGACGATAACATCCCGTACGCCGTTATCAAGCGTCTGCGTATCGGCATGTTCAATAAGTTTGTTTCCCGCCCCTTTGATAACCGGAAGCCTGACCATGCTTTTGTGGAGTTGGTTTGCGATAAAAGCCTTACGCCGGTAGCCCATATTTTTATCGAAGCCGAAAACGAGGGCACCGGACAACTTAAAACCGGGCGGCACCGGTATTTTGAGGTCGCGGTAACTGAGAGCGTTGTAGTAGAATTGCAATCTGGACGAAAGCGACTCGCCTTCGAGCGGGCTGTTATCCAAAATAAAGCGTCCGTCTTCCGTTTCTTTTACAAGAGGAGAGCGCAGATACCCGCCCTTAGTCAGCATCGAATCAAGCCAGCCGTAGAACGATTCCGCCTGAACGAGCGACATACGCAGAGTTCTCGCTCTAAAAATTGCGCCGGAAAGCCAGAATAGTCCCATAAATATCATAAAAGCGCAGAGCAGGTACTGCGGAATATGGCGGCGTATCGCTTCTTTTCTGACGAATTCCGCATGCGGCGAGGGAACAAAGACCCGCTTATGGAGCATATCGCGGATAAAGTACCCTTTGAGCAGTTGCGTTTTTTTTATGTAGGGGGCGATGAGGCTTCTAGCCGAGTCCGCCGCGACCAGCGCGGTAGACGAAGCGCCGTCATCCGGCACGGCAGGCTCGTATGTAGCGGCATTTCCGGGCGGACTGTACGCCGGAATAAGCATTTCATCGGTGCCGCGACCGGCTATAGCGGCTACGCCGGGGCTAAAAGAAAAGCCTATCTCCTTGCTGGAAGTAAAATAGACTCCCTCAAAGACCGTATTCTTTGTGTTATGAAAATTGCCTTCTCCAAAAAGAGCCTCCAGATAAATTCTTAGGCTGTTATAGAGGTCATCAAAATTGCCGGGAAAGCCCCACACCTTTCCAGCCTTATCCATGCGGCTGCCGGTATCTTCGGCATCTTCGGCGGGAGTTAGGAGTTGTTTTGCGCCGGAGTGGAGGCGCTCACAAAGTTTTTCCCAGAATTGCTTAAAAACCGCTTCGTTGAACTGGTTGGAATCGCTTTCAAAGCCGAGAATTTGATGGCGCAGGTTCCCGGTAAAGGCTTCCGCATACTCCTTAAAGCCGCTTACCATGTCGAGTTTGGTAACAACAAAATAGCAGGGCAGGCGCATACCGCTTTCCCGTAGGAGTTTGCTGAGTTCATTTGCCATGAGTATCGCTTTTTTTGAAGAAAGATTTGCGTCATCGGCGAGGAGGGCATCGGTGGGAACCGTAATGATAATTCCGTTAAGCGGAACGCTTAACCCCCGGCATATCTGCCGGACTATATGATTCCATTCGGCGCTGGAGCCTTCGAGCCAGCGGTCAAAAAAAACCTTGCCGCTTATGTCGTAGATTACCGCCCCCGCTCCAGTCCAGACCCGCAGCGGCAGACTCTTACGCGGGTCGTCTTCGGGGTTATTTTCTTCTTCGGAAGGCGAGAGTTCCAATTCGCCCGCTTCCAGCAATGTTGACTTCCCGGAACGGGGTTCCCCCACAACAATGAACCATGGAACGGAGGCAATGCGCTGAATGTTTTTTGATACATGCTCAAAACCCTGCTGTAAAAGTTCATTTATCCTTATGATGTTGTCCGAAAGTTCATGTTTTGCCTTGTCGTGTTCTTCCCCGCCCTTAACCAGTTGCGAAAGATGACGCCAGGTAAACAGGTCTTTCATTATGTCCCGTGTTTCTTTGCTCTTTATGCGTTTACGCCGGACTTTTCTTACAATCGGGAGGATTACAAGAACTATCAGCATCAATATGGCTATCACGACAATAAGCGGCGCGTATGGGGTGGCGAAGAAACTTTGCAACTGCTGCATATTAAAAAATGAGCCCGGCACTATCTGCCTCCCTTTACCGCTTCGGCTGCCGTTGATTGAGTTTTTTCAAGAATGGCGCGGTATTTTTGTGTTGTTCCCGCAAAGACCGCCAGATTGATAAGAAAGCAAAGCGCCATAAAAACCGCGGCGGCTATTATGGTTGTGCGGAGCGTCCAGCCGCGCCTGCGCTGGAAAAAAGACTTCTTTTTGGGGGGAGGGGTAAGCGGCTCTACAGAAATGTCAAAACCGGCGCGGGACTTTTCCCGGCACAGTTGCATGCACTGCCGTATATAATCCTGATTAAAGCGGTAT
>JAIROZ010000141.1 GCA_031257255.1 Spirochaetaceae bacterium
CATAGCGAAGTTGACTTTATTATGGGGCTGGTAATCAAATACCTCCGCGAAGAATACGAATTCTGCGTCAAAAACAATGTGCGTGTGCGCCATACCGGGGACATTACCGGAGTGCCGGAAGATGTGGCGGCGGAAATCCGCTCGGTATGCGAAAAAACCCGCGATTTTACCGGTATGCAGGTAATTCTCGCGCTGAATTACGGCGGCAGAGACGAAATTGTCCGCGCCGTCCGGCGGCTTGTGCAGGAAGCGCAACGGGCACAGACAGCCGCTGCCGTTACAGAAGACGCGATACGCGCCCGTCTCGACAACCCCGACATCCCAGACCCCGACTTGATTATCCGCACTGCCGGAGAGTTACGCACAAGCAATTTTCTGCTTTGGGAGGCGGCTTACTCAGAATTGTATTTTTCGCCTGTCTATTGGCCCGATTTTTCGGAACGCGATTTACAGGCGGCGCTCGACGACTATGCCCGCCGTGAACGGCGCTTTGGTAAGGCATAGCCGCCGGTTATCCCGCCGGAGTCTTCAAAATCTCATTATATTGATTTCAGACATCATAAAGCCGCTTTAGAGAATCTAAGGGGCGGTGTCCTATAGGAGAACTCATATATGAGCAAATTACCAGGTACCAAAACAGAACTGAATTTGAAGGCGGCATTTGCTGGAGAATCGCAGGCGCGTAACAAGTACATTTTCTTTGCGGCAAAAGCAAAAGAAGAAGGATTTGCAAATGTTGCCCGCTATTTTGAAGACAGCGCGGTAAATGAACAGGAGCACGCGAAGCTCTGGTTCAAATACCTTGACGGCATAAGGTGTACAGCGGACAACTTGAAGGAAGCGCTGTCTGGTGAAGAGAATGAAGCGGGCGAAATGTACCCGGCGTTTGCCAAAGTTGCCCGTGACGAAGGCTTTGAAGAAATCGCCAACCGTTTTGAGCAAATTGCAAACATCGAGAGAACGCACGGCGAGCATTTTAAGAAAATGCTCAACGAACTAGGCAAATGTGCGCCGGCAAAAGATGTTTGGAAGTGTGACAACTGTGGAAATATCATCAACGCAAAAAGCGCTCCAAATACCTGCCCGGTCTGCGGCAATGCCGACATCGCTTGGTCAGGCTACAAAGCCTACAAACTTGTTCAAGAGTGAGCCTGTTTCAAAACTAAGGTATTGGAACAGGCTCAGTGCGGCGGGTGCCATCATCGTTTTTCATCATTGCAAGCCCGCCGCCCATAAAACCGTAATAATACCCTACACGCACCGCTTTATACCCGCTATACTAAACTTATGATTTTTTGTGAGGCGCATTGTGCCCTCCTTTGATAATCCGCTCATAGTTCAGAGCGATAAAACACTACTATTGGATGTACATGCTCCTCTTGCTGAAGATGCCCGTACCGCCATTGCGCCGTTTGCCGAACTGGAAAAGTCCCCGGAACATATCCACACATACAAAATAACCCCTCTAACACTTTGGAACGCATCCGCTGCCGGTCTTACACCTAAGGATGTAGAAAATGTACTCCGCCGGTTTACCCGTTATGACTTGCCTTCCGGCATTGTTCGTGGTTTTACCGAAACAATGGAAAAGTTTGGAAAGTTAAAATTAGTTTCCATAAACGAAGAAAAACCGCAATCAACTTTGTTCCTTCAGGTTTCTGATAAAAACATTTATGCCGAAATCGCCAATATCAAGTCGCTTAAAAAATATTTAACCGATACCGGCAAGGGTTTTAGTTTGCGGCTGGAACACAGAGGCACGGTAAAATGGGAATTGATAAAACTGGGTTGGCCCGTGGAAGATACGGCAACGCTGGCAGACGGCGAATTGCTGGAAATAGAATTACGGGATTGTGCCGGCGGCAAAGCCGGGTTTTCTGCCGCGCCTCGGTGGACAGTACGGGACTATCAGCAGAATGCCGTAGAGGCGGTTTTTGGCAAGCAAAAAAATACGCCGGGCTTGGGCTTTGGCGTGGCGGCGCTTCCCTGCGGTTCCGGCAAAACCATCGTAGGTATGGCGGCAATGGCGCTGCTCAAAACAAACACTCTCATTCTTACCACAAATGTTGCCGCCGTCCACCAGTGGATAGACGAATTGCTCGACAAAACCACCCTTGAACGCTCCCAAATTGCCGAATATACCGGCGCTAAAAAAGCCGTAGCGCCTGTTACCATTGCTACTTATCAAATACTCACATGGAGACCGGAAAAAGAAGGCAGATTCCCGCATTTTGACTTATTCCGCGCCCGCCCTTGGGGGCTCGTCATCTATGATGAGGTGCATCTGCTTCCCGCGCCGGTCTTCCGTGTAACTGCGGAATTGCAGGCTGTCCGGCGGCTGGGGCTTACCGCTACATTGATACGCGAAGACGGCGAGGAAGATTCAGTCTTCTGTCTAGTGGGACCAAAGCGCTATGATGTGCCGTGGAAGGAATTGGAAAGCAAAGGCTGGATAGCCGAGGCGTTTTGTACCGAAGTCCGCCTGTCGATGCCGGACGACCTAAAAATTGCGTACGCTTCCGCGCCTCAGCGGGAAAAATACCGCATTGCCAGCGAAAATCCCGATAAGGCAACGCTGGTTCTCGACCTTGTTGCCAACCACCCGGACGACCACATCATTATCATTGGGCAGTATCTTGAACAATTACAGATTATTGCAGAGGAACTGGACGCGCCGCTTATTACCGGCAAAACAACCAACAAGCGCCGCGAAGAAATATACGATGACTTTCGTAAAGGCAAAGAGCGCGTTATTGTGGTTTCCAAAGTTGCCAACTTTGCCATCGACTTACCCGATGCTTCTATGGCGGTACAAGTTTCCGGCGCGTTTGGGTCGCGTCAGGAAGAGGCGCAGCGGCTGGGCAGGATACTCCGCCCCAAAAAGCGTTCCAGTTTCTTTTATACGCTCGTTTCCCGTTACACGGTAGAAGAAGACTTTGCGTCCAACCGGCAAAAATTCCTGACCGAACAAGGCTACAAATATATCATCAAAAATTGGACGGATTAAATGCAAACATCAGGCAAGGCTTTTGAAGCGGTTGTTTCGGGGCGTGTTCAAGGCGTAGGTTTTCGTTACAGAGCAAAAGAAGAAGCGGACAAACTTAAAATTTCCGGCTGGGTACGCAACCTGAACAATGGCGATGTTGAAGTGTATGCCGAAGGTACCGAAGCCCAACTTACTTCCTTTTTAGGATGGCTTAACAAGGGTCCGCCATGGGCGCATGTGGAAAATGTCGGTGTGCAATGGTTGAACACATCTTCCGGCAAACATAACCGGTTTGTAATAAGATGAATGGAGGAATAAAGATACACTGATTTAATCGTTGCCTACTTAGGCATTTTTTCTGAGGCAGTCTGCGCTTTTGCATCGTTGTCATAGACGCGCAGTTCATCTTCCGGCAGCCAGCCCGTGTATGCCCCCTGCGCCAGCACCCAATTTTCGACAATGGTCTTGCCGCCGTCTGTTTTAACAACCGGGCGGCGTTCAATAACCTCGACAACAGCGCCCTTTCGCAAGAACCCGACAGATTTGCCCTCCGTTCCATACTTATCCAAGACATGCGTGTAGTTTGTAATAACCACGCCGTAGCCTATAACGGCGCGGGATAACGGCATGGTCTCCGGCGGTGTTATAGCAATGTTATCCTGTCTTCCGGCGCAGGCAAAAAACAAAAAGGCGCAGATAAAAAGCAAAGAAAAGCCGGCTTTCAACATGGCTCCGTGGGAATGGGGTTATGCAAAACTATTTTTACGCATTGAAAATGCGCGTTTTTCCATCGAAGTAAAATTAACAGGACGGAATTCTAGAAGTTGTTTCCGTGTAAGTTTAGGGCTGTCCTCGTCGTAAACAGGCTCAAACTTTTCCGCATACTCCAGCATAGATAATTCTTCAGGCGTTAACTCTGCGCCAGCCGTCCTTGTATATGTTATCGTCTCCATTGTAAATCCTCCGTTCTTCCGCATCCGCTAAACGGACAGAAATTATATGCGGCGTATCGCCTCGTTCCATATACACCGCAAATAAAATTTTGCCTGCCATGCCTATGGTCTGCCATCTATCTTCGCCGAGCATACTGTGTTCACAGTCATACCGCTCAATGCGGAGAAAATCATCAAGCACAGCGCCGCCAAGCGATAACGGCAACTTATGCTTTTCGATGTTTTTTCTGTTTTTTTCAGAATCCCATGTTACCGTCACCGCCATTATAATTTAGCGGTTTACAAAAATTCATACAAGACAATGGAGTTGTTCGGCAGATATAACAACTCCAATAGTTTGCCTTATCAACCCGCTTCTTCTACTAACTCGGACAGAAGCGGTATCAATTGTTTTTTGCGGGATACTATCTCTTTTAGTAAATACACACCCTCCTCAAGTTTGGGGAAGTTGATATGCAAAAGAAAGTCCCTTTTGGCGGCGACAAACAAAAGCGAGTCGAGCACTGTAACATCGGTAACCAGCAGGGCGCAGAACAGCATATCCTTTTTGGCGCGCTCCGTTTCCAGCGCCTCGATAAGTTCGGCAGTGCGGAATACCATCTCGTCCGGCGTTGTCGTTTCAATCTGACTGACCGAATACTCAACGCCCTTGTCCTTGTAACTCTTCATATCCAAAGCGATAAGGTCGCCCGCCGCCATGCCCCGTGTCGAATTAGATGCCTGCCGTATATCCTGCGACAGTTGCGCTATGTTGAGCCCCGTTATCGCCGCAAGGTAATCCGCCGTCTCGCGGTCAACATCGGTAGTTGTGGCGGACTGCAAAGAGAGCGTGTCCGCAAGAATTCCGCAGAGCAAAATGGAAGCGATGTTTTTTTCGATGGGGACGAGTTGTTCGCGGTAGAGGTTCGTTATTATCGTGCAGGTCGCGCCGACAACTTTGTTAATAAATGTAATAGGATACTTTGTTGAGAGGTTGCCTAGTCTGTGATGGTCTATCACTTCGAGTATCTTGTAGTTTTCTATGCCTTCTATAGCCTGCGCGGGTTCGTTGTGGTCAACCATGATGATTTCCACATTCGGCTCTTCGATAAGGTCGTTTTCAAAGAGTACGCCGATAACGCGCCCCTCATCATCGCCCACAGGCAGACAGCGCGAAGGCGCTTTGGCAAGCGGGGCGCGAATCTTTTTTATCGTGTCCGTTTTATTGACGAGCGGCACCGAGGTATCGCCTATTTGAGAGACCGGCGCGGAGTACATTACGAGCATCGAAGTAAACGATGTATCGTAGGGCGTACTTATTACGGAGACGCGGTTTTCCTTTGCCAGTTCGAGCAGCCCCGGCGCGAGGGTATTTCCGCCGGAAAGTATGAGTGCGCGTACCTTTTTGCGGATGCAGTACTCCTGCAAGTCCCAGCGGTCGCCCATAACAATGAGGGTATTTTCCGCCGCCTGCGTTTCCAGCCGTGTCTTAAAGTAATTGTTGTACGAGGCGGCAACCATTATCGGCGAGCGCTTTACTTCCTCATTATCAAAAAGAGTGATTGCCTGTGCGCGGAGCGTGCTTACCAAATGGTTTACCGAGACGGGAAACGCCGCCTTCTTGTTCGGGTTTATCGTTGTGATGACATACTGCGCAAAAATGTTGTAGTTGAGCATACATTTATAGCGCCCGTCCGCGTCTACAACAGGCATAACACGGAGATTTTTCTTTTGCATCCGTTCCAGCGCTTCCCAGATGGTAACATCGCTGTTTACCGTTATTGCCTTGCCGTAAATATAATGCTGCGCCTTTGGAATAAGGTCCGGTATGTATTCAGGAACCTCTACACCAAAGCGGTTAAATATGTATTCAGTTTGAGGGCTTAACTTCCCTGCCCGCACCGCGTAACAGTTGCTGTGTCCTTGCGCCTGTTTTAGGCAGGCATAAGATGCCGCCGAAATAATCGAGTCAGAATCCGGATTGCGGTGCCCGATAATGTAAATGTTTTTTTTCATAATAACGGCTTTTAGTATATGCTCAGGCTGGGAACTTGGACAAGAGAAGAGCGAACAAATTGTACAAAAACTAAAGTTGCGCCTCTATGACAATCTCGCTTTATTTACAGCGTTGCCCTAGTTCTTCGGCAATTGGGTTGCCGCCACAAAATCCCGGAAGAGCGGGTGAGCGGCTATCGGTTTGGACTTGAATTCGGGGTGGAACTGAACACCCACGCCCCACGGGTGGTCGGGCCATTGCACCGACTCCACGAGCGCCCCGTCCGGCGTAAACGCGCCGAGGATAAGCCCGCTGCCCGCCATCTCCACACGGTAGCGGTTTGAAAATTCATAGCGGTGCCGGTGCCGTTCCCAAATGCTTTTTTCTCCGTAGGCTTTGGATAACAGACTTTCGGGGCGTATCAGAGTCTCGCTTTTGCCGAGCCGCATTGTCGCCCCCATCTGCGTTACATCAGCCTGCTCTTCCAAAAGGCTCACAACCGGGTGCTTAGTCTGCTGGTTGAATTCCGTTGAGTCCGCGTCATCCCACTTGAGTACATTCCGCGCCCAGTCTATCACCATAATCTGCAGTCCTAAGCAGATGCCAAAGTACGGCACACCCCGTGTCCGCGCCCAGCACGCCGCCTTGACCATCCCGTTTATCCCACGGCTCCCGAATCCGCCCGGTACAAGAATTCCGTCCACAGGACTTTTGCCCTCGCGCCCCAGCACGGCATCAATGTCGGTCTCGTCTTCCAGTTGCGATGAATCAATCTTTACCAGTTCCAGTTCCACAGAGCAGGCAAGCGCCGCGTGGAACAGCGCCTCGTACACGGATTTGTACGC